>NZ_JAVWWA010000020.1:0-60165 GCF_036666375.1 Comamonas sp.
CCCGAGCAGGTCTGCCTGCTGGGCTGCGGCGTGACCACGGGCCTGGGCGCGGTGAAGAACACCGCCAAGGTCCAGCCCGGCGACAGCGTAGCGGTGTTCGGCCTCGGCGGCATAGGCCTGGCCGTGCTGCAGGGCGCAAAGCTGGCCCAGGCCGGGCGCATCATCGCCATCGACACCAACCCCTCGAAGTTCGAACTGGCGCGCACTTTCGGCGCGACCGACTGCGTCAACCCCAAGGACTTCGACAAGCCGATCCAGCAGGTCATCGTTGAAATGACGGGCTGGGGCGTGGACCACTCGTTCGAGTGCATAGGCAACGTCAACGTGATGCGCGCGGCGCTGGAATGCGCCCACCGCGGCTGGGGCCAGTCGGTGATCATCGGCGTGGCCGGCGCGGGCCAGGAAATCTCCACCCGCCCCTTCCAGCTGGTCACCGGCCGGCGCTGGCTGGGCACGGCCTTCGGCGGCGTCAAGGGCCGTTCCGAACTGCCGGGCATGGTCGAGGAAGCGATGCGCGGCGACATCCAGCTCGAGCCTTTCGTCACCCACACCATGCCGCTGACCGAGATCAATGCAGCCTTCGATCTGATGCATGAAGGCAAGTCCATCCGTTCGGTGGTGAACTACGCCTAAAAAGCCCTAGCGGCTTGGCTGAAACCGCCCGCGGCGCTGGTCGCGCGGGCGGTTTTTTTTCGGCGGAAAGCGGCGCAGCATGCTCCCGGCCGCATATCCTGCGGGCCGGCACTCAGTCGATGCGATAGCGCTCTATGACCTCGGGCCGCAGGCGCACGCCCAAGCCGGGCTCCTGCGGCACCCGCATGTAGCCGTTCTCGATCTCGGGGAAGCCGTCGGGCAGCTCCCACAGCAAGGGGTCGCGCTTGCGGTTGGCGAAGATCTCCACGAACAGCCCGTGCGGGTTGGCGGCCAGCAGGTGTATCGCCACCTGCGGTTCTTCGTGGTGCGCCATCTCCACGTTCATCAGTCGCGCCATGTCGGCCACGCGCTGCCATTCGGTGACCCCGCCGCACAGCGTGCAATCGAGGTTGAGGATAGACACTCCGCCTTTGATGATCAGGTCACGGCAGGCGCGGCCGCTGATCTCGCCCTGGCCCACGTTGATGGGAATCGTGGTCTTGTGCGCCAGCAGCATCAGGCCGTCGGTCTGGTCATACCACTTCACCGGCTCTTCCATCCAGCGCACGCCCAGGTCGGCGCGCTCCATGGCGACGCAGAATTTCACCGCATCCAGCGGATCCCAGCCCTGGTTGGCATCCACGGTGATCACAAAATCCGCGCCTCCCGCCTTGCGCGCCGCGCGCACGCGCTCCAGGTCTTGCTCCAAGCTCGCGCGGCCGACCTTCATCTTGATGCCCATGCAACCCGCCGCGCGCACCATGTCCACCTCTTCGGCGATGGCCTCCAGAGGGTCCTGGCCGTTCTTGGGGTAATAGCCACCAATGGAAATCACCGGCACGCGCTCGCGCACCCCGCCCAGCAGCTTGTAGACTGGCGTTCCGTAGAGCTTGCCACGTGCGTCCCACATGGCGTTGTCCACGCAACTGATGGCCTGCATGATGATGCCACGGGGGTGCATGTCCAGCTGGTGCAGGCCGCGATTGCCAAGGTCCAGAGGCAGCGTGAACATCGCGTCCCACAGGCGCTGGAAGTCGCGCACGTCCTGGCCGACCAGCAGCGGCACGAATTGTTCGCGCACTACTTGCACGATCTGCTTTTGCGTGTGGACCTCGTCGCCTCCATAGGTCTCCCCGACCATGCCGTTGTCCAAGTAGACTCGCGTCACAATGGTGGGCCGGGCCGTGACCTGGTAGGTTCCGCCGGTGAACACTTCGCTCAGCGCCATGTCCAGGGGAATGGCCTCGATGTGCTTGATCTTCATGCTGGGATACTTTCTTTCAAGGTTTCGGGCGCAGATGGCCGGCCCGGTCGGCCAGGCAACCGCTGCGCGATGACGAAGGGAAAAGACAGGCTCAGGGCTGGACCGCGATATTGGCCTCGCGGATCACACGCTCCCATTTCTTCTGCTCGCTCACGGTGAACTCGCGCAAGGGCGCGGGCCCCACGCGGTCGTTCGGCAGCACGTCTATGCCCTGTTTGCGCAGCGCGTCGGTGAACGCGTTGTCTGCCAGGGCCTTCATATAGGCCACGCGCATGGTCTCGATCACCACGGGCGCAGTGCCGGCAGGGGCATACAAGCCGTACCAGGTCGAGGCCAGAAAGCCCGGCAGATCGGTATCGGCCAATGTGGGAACACCGGGAAACTGCGGCATGGGCGACTGCGAGGTCAGCGCCAGCGCCGTGAGCCGGCCGCCTTGAATCTGCGGCAGTGAGACATTGGTCTGGTCCAGCATGGCGTCAATCTGGCCGCCCACCAGATCGGTCATGGCCGGCCCCGTGCCCTTGTAAGGAACAAAAGTGAATTTCACCTTGGCCGTGGCGGCCAGGTGCTCGGCTGCCAGGTGCGACGACGAGCCCACGCCCGCAGTGCCGAAGGTCAGCTCGCCAGGCCGCTTGCGCGCTTCCTGCAGCAGATCATTGACGGTTTTGAAGCGAGCGCCGTTCTTCACCAGCAGCACCATGGGTGTGTCCGGAAAGCGGAAGATGGGAACGAAGTCTTTCATCGGGTCGTACTTGAGCCCCTTGAACAGGTACGGCGCAGCGGCCATCGTGCCTATGTGGCCCACGAAGAGCGTGTATCCGTCGGCCTTGGAGCGTGCCGCGCGCAGCGCGCCCACGGTGCCACCCGCGCCCGCGGGATTGTCCACGATGATGGGCTGGGACAGCTCAGCCGATACCCGCTGGGCCACGGTGCGCGCAATCGCGTCCGTGGGGCCGCCGACGGCAAACGGCACCAGCCAGGTGACGGGCCGCTGGGGGTAGGACTCCTGGGCTACCGCGCCTTGCAGAGTGCCCGCAAGCGCCACGGCGCCCAACACGAACCGGCATGCGGTGCGAAAAAGTGGTCTCATTTTTGTCTCCTGTTAGGTTGATTCGGCTTCGCTGTGACAGGCGCCGATATGCCTCTTTTGTGCGCCGTTTCTGCCGTTTTCGTGGAAGCTGAAGGCATCATATCCATGACGATTCAATTTAGAATCACGCCATTTGTCACTTCATGGTCCACGAATCGTGTCTGATACCCCCAACCTTTCCGATCTGCGCCTGTTCGTGGAAGTCGTACGCCAGGGCAACTTCGTGCGTACCGCGACCGAGCTGGGCATGTCGCCCTCCTATGTCAGCAAGCGCATAGGCTTGCTGGAGCAAGACTTGGGAGTACGCCTGCTGCACCGCACCTCACGCCGGGTGAGCACCACGGCCCAGGGCGAGAAAACCTACGAATGGGCGCGCAGCATCCTGGATGGCGTGCGCCAGATGCAGGAAGCGCTGGCGCAAGACACGGCAGAACCACAGGGCCGCCTGCGCGTCAGTTCCAGCTTCCGCCTGGGCCGCAATCATGTGGCTCCGGCCATCTCGCTGCTGGCCAAGCGCTATCCGCAGCTGGAGGTGTCGCTGACCGTGCTCGACCGCCCGGTCGATCTGCTGAGCGAAGGCCTGGACCTGGACATCCGCATCGGTGAAGTGCCGGAGCCGCATTTGATCGCCCACCGCATCGCCCAGAGCCACCGCATCCTGTGTGCGGCGCCGTCGTACATCGAGCGCCACGGCGCACCCACGCAGCTGGCCGAACTGGCGCAGCACTCGTGCCTGGTGTTCCGCGAGCGTGACCAGCCTTTTGGCACCTGGCGGCTGACCGGGCCGAAGGGGCTGGAGTCGGCAAAGGTCACGGGAGCGCTGTCATCCAACAACAACGACATCATTCGCCAGTGGGCGCTGGACGGACACGGCATCGTGCGGCTGGCCGAATGGGATTGCAGCAAAAGCCTGCGCGAAGGCGAGCTGGTGCACGTGCTGCCGGCCTACCGCTGGCCCGCCGACATCTGGGCAGTCACTACCGGACGCCTGTCGGAATCGGCCAAGCTAGGTGTCTGCGTACGCTTTCTGCAGGAGCAGCTGACCTCGGGCCCCTACGCGCTGTGGCCCGCTCAGCAGCAAGGCGTCAATGACGCCTGATCTAGGCTCGCACCGACAGCTGCGCAGCAGCCGTGCCTAACGGTCGCGCGGCGCGGTGCTCCACAGGATCAGCCACAGCAATGCAACCTGCAGCGGCAGGCGCGCCACCAGCAGCCAGTAAGGCACGGCCGGAAAATCGGCGGCGTTCTGCAGCATCACGATGTTGGCCGGCGTCACGGCCAGGGTCAGCAGCGCCAGGCCCCAACCCGCGCTGCGGCGCAAAGGCCGCCAGAGAATGCCGATCGCGCCCAGCAGTTCCAGCACGCCGGTGACCAGCACCGCCTCTCGCGGCCAGGGAATCCAGGCGGGAACAATGCGCATCTCGGCCTCGGTGGCGACGAAATGGGCGATGCCGCCAAGAAAGAACCAGAGGAAGACAAAGCCCAGAGCGGCTTTTCGGCCCGGGCCCGGCGGCGCGGCGGCATGCATTGCGGCGCTTCCTGGCGCTACTGCAGCGTGCCCGGCGCCATGGAAATCAGCGCTTCGACCACATTGCGCTCGGTGCCGCTGATGTGCTGGCGCAGCAGACCGAGCGCGGTGTCGGCGTCGCGCTGCAGCACGGCGTTCATCAGCTGCTGGTGTTCGGCGTTCTTGGAACGCTTGATCTTGCGGTGGCGCGCCGAGAACTGGCGGTAGCGCTCGGCGTTGTCGAACAGCACGCCCACCAGATTGTTCAGCATGGGCGAAGTGCCGCCGCCGTAGAGCGCCAGGTGGAATTCGCGGTGCCGGCCCGACCAGGATTCGTCCAGGACAGGCGCCTGGTCGCCCAGGCGTTTCTCGACCAGCGCCAGCCCATGGGCCGCGGCCACCACGCCCGCCTCCCAGGCGTCGTCGCCATGGACCATGGCGTCGCGCAGCGCTTCGCACTCGACCAGCAGCCGCACCCGCGTCAGGTCGGCAATGCCGGCGACCGACAGCGGCGCCACATGAAAGCCGCGGTTCTCGAAGGCCTGCACCAGCCCCTGCTCGGCCAGGCGGCTGAGCGCCTCGCGCAGCGGGCTGCTGCTGATCTCGAACTGCCGGCTCAGCTCCTCCACGCGCAGCCGCTGGCCCGGCGCGAAGTCGCAGCGGACTATGGACTGGCGCAGGCGGCGGTAGGCCTGCTCGGCAAGCGGGACGGCGGCTTCGGCCGCATCGGTGGGGGGTGTGGGCAGGCGTGGCATCTCGGGCTCGATTATAGGAAAAGCGCGGCCAAAGTCTACGTAAGGGTTAGTTCTATGCTTTATCTTACTTTTTATGCATAAAGTCCATTTTCATGTGGAGTCAGAAAGATTCTGCTTTTTCAAAGTCCAAGGAAAACCTCATGAAACTCCTGTCCTACCTGCACGCCGGCCGCGAAACCTGGGGCGTCGTCATCGGCGACGGCGTCGCAAGTCTTGCCGAGCGCAGCGGCTGCGCGAGCCTCGCCGACTTCGTCGGCAGCACGCGCTTTGCCGAGCGTGATGCGCTGGTTGCCGGCCTCGCGGCCCAAGCCCGGCTCGCCGACATCACCTTCCTGCCGCCCATTCCCAAGCCCGAGAAGATCGTCTGCGCGGTGCGCAACTACATGGACCACCACCAGGAAGTGCTGGCCGCGGGAATGCAGCGCGAGCTGTCCGAGCAGCCGCCGATCTTTCTGCGCGTGTGGCGCTCGCAGACCCCGCATCTGGGCCCCATCGTGCGCCCCCATGTCTCGGACTCGCTGGACTGGGAAGGCGAGCTGGCGGTGATCATCGGCACGGGCGGGCGCGACATCGCCGAGGCCGATGCCTGGAAGCATGTGGCCGGCTACAGCGCCTACAACGACGCCAGCGTGCGCGAGTGGCAGTTCCACGCCAAGCAGATCGCCTCGGGCAAGAACTTCGAGTCCACGGGCGGCTTCGGCCCCTGGATGGTCACGGCCGACGAGATCGCGCCGGGCCGCGTGCTCAAGCTCGAGACCCGCCTGAACGGCAAGGTCGTGCAGTCCAGCGACACCAGCCACCTGATCTTCTCCATTCCCACGCTGATTGCCTACGCTTCGACGATCTTCACGCTGGCGCCGGGCGATGTGATCGCCACCGGCACGCCCGCGGGCGTGGGCTGGAGCAAGAAGCCGCCGCAGTTCATGCAGGCCGGCGACACGGTGGAAGTCGAGATCGAAGGCATTGGCACGCTGGTCAATCCGGTCGTCGCCCAGTCACGCTGAAAGCGCACGCAGTTGCGGCACGGCGTCCAAGGAGACAAGAACATGCACACCAGAAGACTGATGCTGAACCTGCTGTCCGCCAGCGCCGCGGCCTGCGCCCTGCCGGCGCTGGCCCAGGACTGGCCCGACCGTCCGCTGAAGATCTACCAGGGCTTTGCGCCCGGCGGCAACGCCGATGCCATCGCGCGCGCGCTGGGCGTGGAAATCGGCAAGTCGCTGGGCAAGCCGGTGGTCGTCGAGGCCCAGACCGGCGCTGGCGGCACGATTGCCGCGACGAACGTGGCGCGCGCCAGGCCCGACGGCTACACGCTGCTGCTGGCCACGGGCGGCCATGCGGTCGCGGGCGCGCTGTACAACCACCTGCCCTACAAGACGGTCGCCGATTTCGAGATGATCAGCACCGTCACCTTCTTTCCCTTTCTGATCGTGGTCAACGCGAACAGCAAGTTCAACAGCCTGCGCGAACTGCTGGCGGCGGCGCCCAGCCATCCCGGCGGCCTGCCCTACGGCACGGCGGGCGTGGGCTCGACCCACCACCTGGCCGGGGAACTGCTGGCCAAGACCGCCAAGGTACCGCTGCTGCATGTGCCCTACCGCGGCGACGCGGGCTCGCTCACGGCGCTGCTGTCGGGCGATGTGCAGTTCATCGTGGTTCCGCCCACGGCCGCCATGCCCAATATCCTGGCCGGCAAGATACGCGCGCTGGCCACCAGCGGCGGCGCACGCTGGCCGCGCCTGCCCCAGGTGCCCACGGTCGCCGAGCAGGGCGTGACAGGGTATGACGTCAGCTCCTGGGCCGGCCTGATGGCGCCGGCCGGCACGCCGCGCGCCGTGGTCGAGCGGCTGCAGGCCGAAACCCTGCGCGCGCTGCAGGTGCCGGCAGTGCGCCAGCGCCTCGAAGACATGGGCGGCGAGGCGCGCGCCAGCACGCCCGAGGAAATGAAAGCCCTGGTCACCCGGGAATTGGAGCGCTGGACGCAGGTCGTCACAGAGGCCAAGATTCCCAAGCAATAGTCCATTCCAACGAGACACACCATGTCATTGATCGCCATACGCAAACGCAGCCTCAACATCGAGACCATCTACCACGAAGGCGGCCCGCCGGCCGACAAGCCGCTGCGCGTTGCCGCGGCCTGCGCCGTGATACGCAACCCCTATGCCGGGCGCTACGAACCCGACCTGCTGCCCTTCATGGCCGAGCTGCGCGGCCTGGGCACGCTGCTGGCCGAGGAACTGGTCGCCACATTGGGCCGGGACAATGTCGAGGCCTACAGCAAGGCCGCCATCGTCGGCGTCAACGGCGAACTCGAACATGGCGCGGTCTGGCACGAAGCCGGCGGCTGGGCAATGCGCGCCGTGCTGGGCGAGCCCAAGGCCATGGTGCCCGCGGCCAAGGCCGTGGCCCAGACCGGCTACCGGCTGATGGTGCCGCTGCACTACATCCACGCGTCGTACGTGCGCAGCCACTACAACAGCGCCGAAGTCGGCATCCAGGACGCGCCGCGCCCCGATGAAATCCTGTTTGCGCTGGTGATGGCCGATGGCGGGCGCATCCATTCGCGCCTGGGCGGCCTGACCAAGGACAATGTGGCGGTGCACGATGGCCAGCGCTGACACCATGAAGGCCGTGCGCCTGCAGGCCCCGGGCGGGCCTGAAGTGCTCGAATGGCTGGACCTGCCGCTGCCGCTGCCCGGCCCGGGTGAAGTGCGCGTGCGCGCGCATGCCATTGGCGCGGGCGGGCCCGACGTGCTGATACGCAACGGCAGCTACAAATGGATGCCGCCCCTGCCGGCCATTCCGGGCAACGAGATGGCCGGGGTGGTCGATGCCGTGGGCGCGGGCGTGACGCTGCTGTCCGTGGGCCAGCGCGTGCTGGTCAGCGCGCGCGAACTGCGCCAGCGCGGCGGCTGCTACGCCGAGGCGATCTGCGTGCCGCAGGACGCGCCTTTCGCGCTGCCCGACAGCCTGGCGTTTGACGATGCCGTGAGCCTGGGCAACTTCCAGCTCGCGCTGGCGCTGCTGGCGAGCAACGGCAATCTGCCGGCGCGCGCCATTTTGCTGCCCGGCGCCGCGGGCGGCGTGGCCACGGCCGTGGCGCAGGTGGCGCGCGCGCGCGGCCTGCAGGTGATTGGCACGGCTTCGACGCCGGCCAAGCGCGATTTCGCGCTGGCCAACGGCGTGAGCGAGCTGGTCGATGCCGATCCTGCGGGCCTGCCCGAACGCGTGTTTGCCGCGACCGGCGGGCGCGGCGTCGATCTGGCCTTCGACCATATCGGCGGCGCGCTGTTCATCGCCTGCCTGCGCAGCCTCGCGCCCGGCGGCATGGCAGTGTCGTACAACATTCTGGGCGGCGCGCCCGCAGGCGATGTGTTCGATGAGATGCGCAAGCTGCTGGCGCGCAGCCTGGCGATACGCACCTTCTCCATCCACGCCATCGACGCCGACCGGCCGCTGCGCCGCGGCCTGATGGAGCAGGCGATCGCGCTGATGGCCGGCGGCGCAGTGCGCGCGCCGGCCGCGACGCGCCTGCCGCTGTCCCAGGCGCGGCGCGCACACGAGCTGCTCGACAGCGGCGCCTCGCTGGGCAAGCTGGTCCTGCATCCTTGAGCAACCTATACGAAGAGCGCGCCATGACCGCCATTTATGCACCCAATCTGTCGCACTGCGGCATCTTCTGCCGCGACGTCGAAGCCTTGAAGGCGTTCTACTGCGGCACCTTCGACATGCAGGAAACCGACCGCGGCGTGGGCGGAACCTTCCGCTACACGCTGGTGTTTCTCAGCGGCCGCGACGACCAGCACCACCAGCTGGTGCTGGCCTCGGGCCGCGGCGCCGATGCGCCCAGCACCGTGATGCAGCTGTCGTTCAAGGTGCTGGACCTGGAGCAGCTGCGCGAAGCGCGCCGGCGCGCGCTTGAAATGGGCGCGACCGGAATGCGCGGCCTCAACCACGGCAATGCCATGTCGCTCTACTGCCAGGACCCCGAAGGCAATACCGTGGAGATCTACCTGGACACGCCCTGGTATGTGAGCCAGCCGCACGGCGACCCGCTGGACCTGGACCAGGACGATGCCACGCTGTGGGCCGAGACCGAGCGCATCGTGCGCACCGATCCCAGCTACATGCTGGCCAGCGACTGGGCCGCGCAGTTCACGCAAAGGCGGCTGGCGCAGCGCGGCCCGGACGCGGGACCGGCAGCTGCCGCGCCGACCCGGCCCTAGAACTTGCCCCGCAGCGTCAGCATGGCATTGCGCGGCAGGCCTTGCATATTGCCCGAGAACACCGTGCCCACGGTCTGGTAGTAGCGCTTGTCGAGCACGTTGTTCACGTTGAGCCCCAGGCTCCAGTTGGGATCTATGCGGTATTGCAGCAGCAGATCCCAGATGGCATGGCCGGGCTGGGTGAAGTCATAGGGCTGGGAGGCGCCGTTCGCGCCGGTCACCGTGCCCGAGACAAACTGCGCGCTCTGCACGCGGGCGCTGCCGCCCAGGCGCCAGCGCGACCACTCGCCGGGCAGCGTGTAGGCCGTCGACAGCTTGAGCAGGTGACGCGGCGTGATGCTGCTGAAGACCTTGTTCTCGGTCTTGTCGCGGGTCTCGTTGAAGGTATAGCCGGCGGCGACCTGCCAGCCCGCTGCCAGCTGGCCGCCGACTTCCACGTCGAAGCCCTGGCTCGTGACCTTGCCCTGGGGCAGATAGCAGCAGGCCGCGCCCCAGAGGCTGGGGGTGGCGGTGTAGCGCGTGTCGAGCACGGCGGTGCCGGTGCGCTCTACGTTGAAGACGCTGAAGGTGGCGTTGAGCTTGCCGTCCATGAGCTCGCCCTTGACGCCGGCCTCGTAGCTGCGGCCCTTGATGGGCGCCAGCGGCGCGCCCGGCAGCGGGCCCGACATCATCAGCGCCTGCGGCTTGAAGATGGAGGAATAGCTGGCATAGGCCGACCATTGCGCGTTCAGGTCGTAGATGACGCCGCCATAGGGCGTGACCTTGGAACTTTCCTCGAAGGATTTCGCCGAGCGCGGCGCGGTGCTGCCCGCGGCGTCCAGCAGGTTGGAGATGGTCTGCGTGAACTCGTAGCGGCTCAGGCGCGCGCCCGCAATCACGTGCAGCCTGTCGGTCGGGTTCAGGCGCAGCACGCCATAGCCGCCGACCTGCTCCTGGCCCCAGGGCGCGTAGCGCTCGCTCAGATTGAGGTTGTAGCGGCCGAATTGCGGCGTCCAGGGCTGGGGGTCAAACACATTGCCGCCCACCTGGGCGCTGTCGGCAAAGCTCAGGTTCTGCCAATGGCTGCGCACGCGCTGCCAGTCCAGGCCCAGCAGCAGTTCGTGGCGCCGGCCCAGCGCCGAGAACGGGCCGCCGAGATTGAGGTCCACGCTGTCCTGGGTGTTCGACGAGTCCAGCAGGCCGCCGCGCCACAGCGGGCCCGTCAGCGTCTGCGGATTGACCGGGCCCGAGAGACTGCTCCACAGCCGGTTCTGGTCGGTCTGGGCATGGGTGGCGTTGAGCTTGAGCTGCCAGTGGTTGTCGAAGCGGTGCGCGAGCTGGGCAAACACTTCCTGGTTCTTGTAGTGAAAGTACGACCAGTCGTTGGAGAACACGGTCCTGCCGGACAGGCCCAGGTCGCGGCCGTCGGCAAAGCGCGGCAGGCCGCCGTAGTCGCCGGTCTGCTTCACCTTGCCGTACGACGCGCCCACGGTGAGCAGGGTCTCGGGCGTGAGATCGGCTTCGAGCACGCCATACAGCGAGGGCTTCTCCAGGCTCACATGGTCGAAGTAAGAGTTGCCGTCCTGGTAGGCCAGCACCGCGCGCCCGCGCACGCTGCGCTCGGCGTTGAGCGGGCCGGTCACATCCAGCTCCGTGCGGCGCTGGTCCCAGCTGCCGGCCGACAGCGAGACATCGATCTGGCGCTGGGCCAGCGGCTTCTTGCGCACCAGATTGATGATGCCGCCCGGGTCGCCCACGCCGCCCAGCAGGCCCGAGGCGCCGCGCATCACTTCGACGCGGTCATAGAACGCCATCTCCTGCTGCGGCTGATAGGTGTAGGCGCCCAGCGCCAGCGGCGCGCCGCCGTCGACCTGCATGCTCGTGACCTGGAAGCCGCGCGAGAAATAGCGGCCCGAATTGTCGGCCACGATCACGCCGGGCGTGAGCGCCAGCGCCTGCTCGACATCGACGACCTTCTTGTCGTCCATCAGCTGGCGCGTGATCACCGACACCGACTGCGGAATCTCGCGGAACGACTGGTCTGATTTGGAGGCAATGCTGGTGATCTGGTTGGTGTACGAGCCCGTGCCTTCGGTCGTGCCGCTGGCTTCGCGCCGGGCCTGCACGCGGATCTCGGCCAGCGAGCGCGTGGGCGCGGCGGCGCCCGCCTCGGCCGCCGGTGCCGCGGCCGCCGCCTGGCGCTGGAACACATAGACGCCGTTGGGCTGCTGCAGCGCGCGCACGCCCGTGCCCTGCAGCAGCGCGTCCAGCCCGCTGCGCACGCTGTGGCTGCCCTGCAGACCTGCGCTGCGCAAGCCGGCCACGGTCTCGGGCGAGAACGCCAGCACCAGGCCTGCATCCTGGCCAAAGCGGTTGAGCGCGTCTTCCAGCGGCCCGGCGGGAATGTCGAAGCTGCGCGCCGGCGCGGCCGGCGCCTGGGCCTGGGCCGCGCCCGCGGTCAGCAGCAGCGGGGTGACCGCTCCGAGTTGCGCCACGGCAAGCGCCAGCGCGCTGGGCAGGAATGAAAACGAAAGCGTGCGGCAGTGCCGCGCCGGACGATGGGCCATGAACGTATTCCTTGTATGCGATGCGGAGCAGCAAGATTTCTGCTCTCCTCCTACCTGTCGCACGACTTTGGAAAACAGCTCAGGCCGGCGCGAATTTTTTCTATGCGCCGCGCGGCGCCAGCCGCACCTGCACCACCTGCCGGCCCCAGAAACGCGTCTGGGTCTCGATCTGCAGCTGCAGCGTGGCGCTCAGCGACTCCAGGATCAGCGGAATCTGCGCCACCGGGTAGGCGCCCGAAACGCGCAGCTCGGCCACGGCGTCGCTGCACACCAGCGGGTGCGGGCTGTAGCGGCTGAGCTGGGCCAGCAGATCGGCCAGCCGCATGCTCTTGGCAATCAGCGTGCCGTGCACCCACGACCGGTCGGCATCGCCCACGGGCCGGGGGCTGCTCACGGATTGCGCGCTCAGGTCCGCACCCTGCCCGGCGCGCAGCACCAGCGCCGGCGATCCCGCCTGGGCCGGCGTGATTTCCACCGCGCCCTCGAACACCCGCACCACGGCGCGCTGCGCTTCGGAGTGCACGCTGAACTGCGTGCCCAGCGCCTGGGCCAGGCCCTGGGGCATCTCGACCAGAAAGCGCCGGCCCGGGTCCTTGGCCGTCGCCACGAAGATCTCGCCGCGCAGCAGCACGATGCGGCGCTCGCCCGCGGCAAAGCGCACGTTGATCGCGGTATCGGTGTTGAGCACCAGCGCGCTGCCGTCGGCCAGCACGATGCGCCGCTGCTCGCCCGCGCGCGTGCGGTGGTCGGCGGCCCATTGGCGCCAGGGCGTGCGCTGCTCCACGGTATAGGCCGCGCCGCCGGCCAGCAGCAGCACGGCCAGCGCCTGGACGCTGCGCCGGCGCGCACGCGACCGTGCGGACAGCGTCGCATGCGCCACGGCCGCGGCGCCCGAAACGCCCGCCAGGCCGCCAAACCGGCTGCGCACGCTTTCCACGCGCTGCCATGCGGCTTCATGCGCCGGGTGGGCGGCGCGCCAGTCGCTCCAGGCCTGGCGCAGCGCGGGCGTGGCCGGCGCGGACTGCAGCTCCAGCATCCACTCGACGGCGCGGCGCGCCACATGCGCGGGAATGTCGTGCACCGCCTGGGTCATGGCGCGACGGCAAAAATGCAGTGCATTCCGGCCTTGACCAGGTGGCGCTTGACGCTGGCCAGCGAGATGCCCAGTTCCTGCGCGATCTCGGCCTGCTTGAGGCCGTCGAGCTGGCTCAGCAAAAAGGCCTTGCGCACCACGGCCGGCAGGCCGTCCAGCATGCGATCGATTTCCACCAGCGTTTCCAGCAGGATGGCGCGCTCCTCGGGCGAGGCCGCAAGCTGCGGCGCGCAATGCGCCAGCGCCTCGAGGTAGGCGCGCTCGAGCTGCTGGCGGCGGTAGTGGCTGAACAGCGCGCGCTGCGCCACCGTGGTCAGAAAGGCGCGCGGCTCGCGTGCCTGCACCGGCTCCTCGCGCGCCAGCAGGCGCACGAAGATATCGTGGGCGATATCCGCGGCCTGGTGGGCGTCGCCCAGGCGCTTGCGCAGCCAGGCGCTGAGCCAGCGGTGGTGTTCGTTATAGAGACCCGCGACTTCGCGGTGGGCGGCGTCCACGGTGACGGGCATGCAATGTTTCCGCAGGAAAGGGCGACAGGCCCGACGACATGAATGATAATCGTTCCCATTCTATCCTGTCATTCACCGCGCCCCGCCCGGCCCGCTCGCCCCTCCCTCCTTGCCGCTTCTTACCAGGGCAAGGTAAACGTCTTGCCGTTGCAAAACGACTTCATGGCCTCCTGCACGCCCTCCTTGTAGCCCAGGCCGGAGTCCTTGATGCCGCCGAAGGGCGTGAGCTCGATGCGGTAGCCCGGCACTTCCCACAGGTTCACCGTGCCCACCTTGAGCTCTTGGGCAAAGCGCGTCACATGGTCCATGCGGTTGGTGCAGATGCCCGAGGACAGGCCGTAGGCCGTGCCGTTCGAGATGGCGATGGCCTCGTCGATGTCGCGAAAGCGGATGATGGGCGAGACCGGCCCGAAGGTTTCCTCGCGCACCACGGTCATCTCGGGGCGCACCTGGTCGATCACCGTAGGCGCATACTGCGCGCCCTCGCGCTGGTTGCCGGTCAGCAGCCGCGCGCCCTGGGCCACGGCCTGGTTCACCAGCTCCTCGAAGCGCGCCGCGGCCTGGGCGTCGATCACCGTGCCCATGTCCATGCTCTCGTCCATCGGGTCGCCATGCTTCCAGCGGCGCGTCTTCTCCACCACCAGCTCGGTGAACTGCGCCGCCACCGACTCCTGCACCAGCATGCGCTTGACGGCTGTGCAGCGCTGGCCCGAGTTCTTGTACGAGCCCTGCACCGCGAGATCGGAGGCCTTGTCGAGGTCGGCGTCGTCCATCACGATCAGCGGGTCGTTGCCGCCGAGTTCCAGCACGATGCGCCGGTAGCCGGCCTTGGACGCGATGTACTTGCCTATGGGCACGCCGCCGGTGAAGGTGATCAGGTCGACATGCGCGTTGGTCAGCATTTCGTCGGCGATCTCGCGCGGGTCGCCGGTGATCACCTGGAACATCTCGGGCGGCAGGCCCGCCTCGTAGAGGATGTCGGCCAGGAAGTAGGCCGACAGCGGCACCTTCTCCGAAGGCTTGAGCACCATGCGGTTGTTGGTGGCGATGCTGGGCACCACCTTGTGCGCGACCTGG
Organism: Comamonas sp.; assembly: GCF_036666375.1. GTDB lineage: Bacteria > Pseudomonadota > Gammaproteobacteria > Burkholderiales > Burkholderiaceae_C > Comamonas. Next base: position 14,698 of record NZ_JAVWWA010000020.1, read on the forward strand.
TTCATCGGGTGGTTGAACGGCGTGATGGCGCTGATCACGCCCTGCAGCGGCTCGCGCGTGGTGATCACCTTGCGCTTCTTGCCATGCGGCGTGAGATCGCAGGAGAACACCTGGCCGTCGTCGCGCAAGGCCTCGTTGGCGCCGAACACCAGCACGTCGGCCACGCGGCCGATCTCGTACATCGAGTCCTTGCGGCACAGGCCCGACTCCAGCGTGATCAGCGTCGAGGCCTGGTCGGCGCGGGCGCGCAGCAGCGCCGCGGCCTTTTGCAGGATGCTCGAGCGCTCGTAGCGCGTGAGCCTGGCCTGGTAGGCGTTGGCAATGCGGTAGGCGCGGCGCACGTCGTCCAGTGTCGCCAGCGCCACCATGCCGACACGCTCGCGCGAATAGGGATTGATGATGTCCAGGTGGCGCTCGCAGGCGACGCGCTCGCCGGCGATGCGCAGCGCCTCGCTGCGGAAATGCGCGCTGTCGCGCAGAGGGATGCGTACGTTCATGTCAGAGTCTCCTCGGTGAGGCCAATGAAGTTGCGCCCGCGCGCCCCGCCCTGGGCCTGCAGCACCATCTGCCTGGCCTCCTGCTCGCCCACGCCGTAGTCGCTGAAGCGCGTCTTCACGCCCAGGCCCTCGATGAACTGCGCCAGGCGCGCCGGCGCCTCGGCCAGCGGCAGGCCCAGCGCCTGGCCCAGCACCGCGTCGCGCTCGGCGCTGCGGCCCATGGCCCGCTCCAACACCATGGGCAGCGAGAACGAACAGGCAATGCCGTGCGGCAGGCCGTAGCGCAAGGTCATCTCGTAGGAGATCGAATGCGCCAGCGCGGTCTTGGTGTTGGAAAACGCCATGCCGGCCTTGAGCGCGGCCAGCGCCATGCGCCCGCGCAGCTGCACCCGGTCCAGGTCGCGCATCAGCCGCGGCAGCACGGAAAGAATGTCGTTGACCGCCGACACCGCGAGCGCGTCGGACACCGCGTTGGCGTTGACGTTCCAGATGGCTTCGAGCGCATGCGACAGCGCGTCCAGCCCGCTTTGCAGCGTCACCGCGGGCGGCAGCGACAGCATCAGCTCGGGGTCGATCAGCGCCACGCTGGGCCAGGTCTGGGGCAGATGCAGCGAGTACTTCTTTTGCCGCTGGCGGTCCCAGATCGTTGCCCAGGGCGTGACTTCGCTGCCGGTGCCGGCCGTGGTCGGCACGGCAATCAGCGTCTTGCAGCGCGTGGGCGTGAACACCCGCTCGCCGGCCAGCCCGGCGATCAGCGCGCCGAACTGCCCGCTGTCGTCGGCCACCATCAAGGCCTTGGCGGTGTCGATGGCGCTGCCGCCGCCGACGGCGACAATCACCTCGACCTGCGCGTGCGCGCGCCAGAAATCCTCGTAGGTGCGGGCCAGTTCGGCCACGTCGGGATTGGGTTGCACCTGGTCGATCACGCAGGCCAGCTGCGCGCCCAGCACCTCTTCGAGCCGGGCCAGCAGGCCCAGCGCGCGCGCTTCCGGGAAGGTGACCAGCGCCGCGCGGCGCCCACCCAGCAGTTTCGGCAGGGACAGCAGTCCCCCCGCCCCGTACACGCTTTGCACGGGGTTGTAGTAGTTTGCGGTCATGGTGGGCTTCTAGGCTGTGGCGAGCACCGCGTGGTTCAGCGCCAGATCGAAGATGTCGAAGTTGCGCAATCTGCGTCCGGGCGCCAGGCCCTGCAGCTTGCGGTTGAACAGCAGCGGCACCTTCTGCTCGGACAGCCCGCCATGCGAGCGCAGGGGCACGGTGAGGCCGCTGAGGTCGTGCTCGGCGGAGCGCGTGCCCAGCACCGTGAGGTGGTCGGACACCACCACCAGGTCGCCGATGCGATCGGGCGGCAGCTCGAAGCGCTCGGCCGCCTGGGCGCGCGTGAGCACCGCCTCGATGCCGTCATGCGTCTGCAGATCGCGCGCAATGGCCTGGGCATCCGTGCCGGGTGCCAGGTAGACGGTGGCAAACGAGCCCAGCGCGCCGTGGTGCACCACGTAGGGGTCGGTGATAGGAAGGATCACGCGGCTGCCTTCGGCGCCGGCCGTGGCGTCCAGCACTTCCTGCAGGAAGACGATGCGCGGGCGGCCCGCGGCGTCGGTCTTGGGGCTCATGCCATGGTCGGCCGTCAGGGCGATGACCGCGCCCAGCGCGTCCAGCTGGGCCAGGTAGCCGTCCATCATGGCGTAGAAATCGTTGGCGCCCGGCGTGCCCGGCGCGCACTTGTGCTGTACGTAATCGGTGGTCGACAGATACATCAGATCGGGCCGGCGGGTCTCCATCAGCTTGACGCCGGCAGCGAACACGAACTCGCTCAGGTCGGCGCTGTAGACCGAGGGCACGGGCTTGCCCACCAGTTCCAGCACCTTGTCTATGCCACTGTCGGCCAGCGTGGCCTTGTCGGCCTTCTCGGCGGAAAAGCAGATGCCGCCTTCGAGCTGGTGGCCCAGCAGGGTGCGCAGCTTGTCCTTGGCGGTCACCACCGCCACGTTGGCGCCGGCGCGCGAGAACGCGGCCAGCAGCGTCTCGGCGCGCAGATACGCGGGGTCGTTCATCATCACTTCCTTGCCCAGCGCCGTGTCGAGGAAGTAGTTGCCGCAGATGCCGTGCACCGCAGGCGGCGCGCCGGTGACGATGGACAGGTTGTTGGGATTGGTGAAGCTGGGCACCACGCAGTCGCCCACCAGCGAGGTCCCCTTGGCCAGCATCTTCGCCATGAAGGGTGCCACGCCCGCCTGGATCGCCTGGGTGATGTAGTCGGGCTCGCAGCCGTCGACGCAGACCACCACCACGGGCTGGGTGGGCTTGCTGTATTCGCGGTCGTTGACCTTGAGTTTGAAATGATCGGGGGCCATTAACGTGCTCCTTGCTGTATCCAAGCGCGCAGCTTGCTGGAAATGAAATCGGCGGTCATGACCATGACCACGATCACGAGAATGCAGGTGGCCGTGTCCTGGTACTGGAACAGCTTCATGCTGCCCACCAGTTCAAAGCCTATGCCGCCCGCGCCCACCATGCCCAGCACGGTGGCCTGGCGCAGATTGGTCTCGAAGCGGTAGAGAATGACGGCGATCCACGCGGTCACCACCTGCGGCAGCACGCCGAAGATGATGGTCTGGATGGGGCCGGCGCCGGTGGACCGCAGCGCCTCGATGGGCCCCTGGTCTATGTCCTCTATGGACTCGGCAAAGAACTTGCCCAGCATGCCCGCGCCATGCAGGCCCAGCGCCAGCACGCCCGGAAACGGCCCCAGGCCGACGGCCGCGACGAAGATCAGCGCGAGAATGATCTCGTTGATGCCGCGCATGATGTTGAGCACCTGGCGCATGAAGTGAAACACCGCCGGGTGGGGCGAGAGGTTGCGCGCCGCCAGAAAGCACACCGGCACCGCCAGCACGAAAGCCAGCAGCGTGCCCCACAGCGCGATCTGCACGGTCTCGATGGCCGGCGTCACGAGCTTGGCCGCGAACTCCCAGTTGGGCGGAAACATGCGCGAGAGAAAGTCGCTGATCCAGGGCGCGCCCTTGACCAGCTCGCTCAGGCTGACCTGGCTGCCTATGGCCGCCCACCAGAAGACGGCGACCAGCGCCAGCGCCGTGGCGGCGTACTTCCACCAGCCCTCGTTGCCGGCGCTCTTGGCGACCAGCAGGTTGTAGCGTCCTATGCCTATCATGATTGCTCCAATACCAGCTGCGGCGCGGCGTAGGCCGCGACAGGAACGGATGCGGGCAGGGCCGGCGCCGGCGCCTGGGGCGTGGCCGGGCCTTCGAGGCCGCCGGGGTAGATGCGCTGCAGCACCTCCTCGGACAGTTCGTCGGGCCGGCCTTCGAAGACCACGCGGCCGCCGGCGACGCCGATGATGCGCTGGCCGAACTCGCGCGCGTAGTCCACCTGGTGCAGGTTGCAGATCACCGTGATGCCGGACTCGCGGCTGGCCTGCTGCAGATAGCGCAGCACCTTGCGCGACGTCTTGGGGTCCAGGCTGGCCACGGGCTCGTCGGCCAGGATCACCTTGGGCTGCTGGGCCAGGGCGCGCGCAATGCCCACGCGCTGCTTTTGCCCGCCCGACAGCGTGTCGGTGCGCACGTCGGCCTTGTGCTCCATCTCGACGCGGCGCAGGCACTCGCGGGCCACATCGATGTCGGCGCGCGGAAACAGCTGGAACCACGACAGCACCGCAGGCATGGAGCCCAGGCGGCCGGTCAGCACGTTCTTGAGCACCGACAGCCGCGGCACGACGTTGTAGTGCTGGAAGATCATCGCCACGTTGCGCCGCACGCGGCGCAGGCCGGCGCGGTCGCCGCGCGAGACTTCGCCATTCACGCGGATCTCGCCGCCCGAAGGCTCGGCCAGGTGGTTGATGCAGCGCAGCAAGGTCGACTTGCCCGCGCCCGAGGCGCCCAGGATCACGACGAACTCGCCCCTGGCCACGCTCAGGCTGACGTCGTCCAGCGCCACGAAGTCGCCGTAGCGCTTGGTGAGGTTGCGGATCTCTATCATTTCATCTTCCTCAGGTCGAGGTTGAGCAGCTTGGCCGTGTCGCGGATGACGTTGTAGGCCGCGTCATTGGTCGGGAAGAAGCCGTTGAGCAGGCCCTGGTCCGACCAGGGGATGTCCTTGACCTGCAGGAACGCCGCCTGCACGCGCTTTTTCAGGTCGGCCGGCAGATCGGTGCGCCACACCGTGGGCGACTCGGGAATGGGATCGGAGCGCCAGACCTCGACCAGGTCCTCGCGCTTGGCCAGGCCCTTGGCTATGGCCGCATCGAGAATGCGGTCGGCGATGGCCGCGGCATCGACCTTCTTGTTCTGCACGGCAATCGCGCTGGAGTCGTGCGAGCCCGAGAAGATGACGCGGCCGAAATCCTTGTCGGTGTTGAAGCCGGCCTTCATCAGACCGGCCTTGGGAAACAGGTGGCCCGAAGTCGAGCTGGGGTCGACAAAGGCAAAGGTCTTGCCCTTGAGATCGGCCACGGTGCGGATGCCGCTGTCCTTGTGGGCCACCACCTGGCTGTGATAGAAGGTGCGCCCGGCCTTCTTGGTCTCGGCCACGGCAAAGGCCTCGATGTTGGCAATCGTCGCTCCCAGCACATAGGAGAACGGCCCGAGGTAGGCGACGTCCAGGCGCTTGGAGCGCAGCGCCTCGATCACGCCGTTGTAGTCGGCCGCGACAAAGGGCTTGACCTGCATTCCCAGCGCGGCCGCCAGCATGTCCATCATCTTCTGGCTGTTGGCGATCATCGCGCGGGAATCTTCGGACGGGATCAGCCCGACGGTCAGCACCTGCTGCTGGGCCAGCGCGGGAAAGGCCAGCGCGCTGGTCGCGGCGGCGGCACCCACCAGCACATTTCTGCGTTTCATCATGAGTTTGTCTCCTGCATATTCTTGACGCATGACATTTCTTCATCCTTGACAGGGAAGTGCCGTCCGGCCTGGAATTTCTCAGCCGGCGAAGTCCCACCTGTGCAATGCTGAAGATCCATGAGCGGGCGGCAGTTCTGTCGACGCCTGCACCGCTCTGGACAAAGTAAACCACTCGCTCAAGAATTCGACCAATTCAAAAGTTTCTCGACTTCTATTCTTTTTTTCTATGCGACTCACCCAGCTTCGCTCCTTCTACGCGGTCGCCCGCATGGGCAGTTTCACCAAGGCTGCGGAGCAGCTGCATGTGAGCCAGCCGACCATCACCACGCAGGTGCGTTTTCTCGAGGAGAGCTACAAGGTCGAGCTGTTTCACCGCAGCGGGCGGCGCGTGCAGCTGACGCCGCTGGGCGAGCAGCTGATGCGGCTGGCGCAGCAGATCTTCGGTCTCGAGGCCGATGCCGTGAGCCTGCTGGCCGACGCCGGCGAGCTGCGCACCGGCCACCTGCGCGTGGCGGCCGTCGGGCCCTACCACGTGACCCAGATGCTCGCCGACTTCAACGCCCACTACCCCGACATCAAGGTCAATGTCAGCACCGGCAATTCACAGGACGTTCTCGACCGGCTGCTGGACTACCGCGCCGACGTGGGTGTGCTGGCGCAGCTGGTGGAGGACGAGCGCTTTCTGTCCGTGCCCTTCGGCCGCCACCCGGTGGGCATCTTCACCGCCAGCTCGCACCGCTTTGCGCGCCGGCGCAGCATACGGCTGGCCGAACTGCAGGGCGAGCGCATGATCCTGCGCGAGGAGGGGTCGACCACGCGCAAGGCGCTGGAGCTGGCCTTGGGCGAGGCCGGCATCACGGTCGAACCCGTGATGGAAATCAGCAGCCGGGAAATGATCCGCGAAGCGGTGTCGCAAGGCATTGGCATTGCCGCGGTGTCCACGGTCGAGTATGTGACCGGGCCCGGCCTGCACCTGGTGGGCATCAGCGACGCGCAGATCTTCACCTACGCGCACATCCTGTGCCTTGCCGAGCGCCGCAGCATGCGCATGGTCAAGGCATTCTTCGATACCGCGTTGAACCGGCCGGGGTTTGCCAGGAAAGTCTGATTGCCCTGCCGGCCCGCCGCTCAGGCGGCGCGCGCCAGCGCGCGCTGGCGCCCGTAATGCATGACCACCATGCCGAAAATCGCCAGCAGGCCGCCGGCCACCAGCGCGAAGCTCACGGGCTCGTCCAGCCACAGGCTGGAAAACAGCACGCCGAACACCGGCACCAGCGCCATGTAGCCCGCGGCAGCGCCCGCGCCCAGGTCCTTGACGCCCTGGAAATACCAGGCATAGGCCAGCGCCGTCGAGCCCAGCGCCAGGCCCGCCAGACAGGCCCAGACCGCCAGCGGTGCGTGCACCAGCGCGGCCCATGCGGCCGGGCCTTCGACCACCAGGCTCGCAGCCAGCAGCATGACCGCGCCCAGCACGGCCGTCACTGTCACGGTGGTCAGGGCATCGATGCGCGTGAGCACCACCCGGCCTATCAAGGTATAGGCCACCCAGCAAAGAACGCAGCCCAGCAGCAGCAGTTCGCCCGTGCCCAGCGGACTGGCCAGCGCCTGGTCCGAGGCGCCGCTGGTGATGGCCCACAGCGCGCCGGCAATGGCCATCGCCACGCCCAGGCCTATGGTCCAGTTGAGCGCTTCGCGAAACAGCAGCGCCGCACACAGCAGCGTCACCGCCGGATTCAGCGTGATGACGATCGCGGCCCGGCCCGCAGGCACCAGTTGCAGGGCCAGCAGGAAAAAGCTCGCATATCCCAGCACGCCGGCGGCCGCGGCGCAGACCATTCCCAGCCACTGGCGCGGCTGCAGGCGCGCCACGGAAGACAGCCGGCCGCTGCGCTGCATCCAGAGCAACAGCACGGCGCTGGCCAACACGAAGCGCAGACAGGCCGCGGCCAGCGGCGGCATGGCCTGGGCGACGACGCGCCCCCAGGGCCAGGAGGCGCCCCACAGAGCGGCCATGCCAATCAAACCAAAGTGGGTGGAATAACGAGGAGAGGTCATGGGTCGCTAATATCCACTCATTTCAACCAATAGTCGAATGAGCAATCACTCATGACTTTCACCCAGCTCGAAGTCTTTGCCGCGCTGGCCAAAGTCGGCAGTTTCTCGCGCGCGGCGGCCGCCCTGGGCATCACGCAAAGCGCCGTGAGCCATGCGCTCAAGCAGCTCGAAACCGAACTGGGCGTGTGCCTGATACGCCGCGCAGGATCGGCGTCGGCGCTGACCGATGTCGGCACGCGGCTGCTGCAGCGCGCCAACGACATCCTGCAGCAAAAGGAAGCGCTGCAGCAGGAGGCCGACCATGAGCGCGGCATCGCGCGCGGCACGCTGCGCATTGCCTCGTTCGGCGCCACGTCGTCGCTGCAGCTGCTGCCGCCGCTGCTGGAGAAGTTCGCGCGCCAGCACCCGCTGGTCGAAGTGCAGATCGACGAGCAGGTCGACGAAGCCGTGATCCAGTCGCTGCTCGAGCGGCGCGTGGAGCTGGGCTTTGTCGTGCTGCCCGACGAACGCTTTGAAGTCGTGCCCCTGGCCCAGGACGAGCTGGTCGCGGTGCTGCCCGAATCCCATGCGCTGGCCGGCAAGGCCCGCATCGAGGCCAGGGACTTTCACGGCCAGCCTTTCATTCGCACCGCCGCCGGTTCGGGCGCGCACATCGACCAGTTCCTCACGGCCCAGGGCGCGGTGCCGCGAACGCTGTTTCGCTTCGAGCAGCTGTCGTCGATGCTGGGCTTTGTCGCCCGCGGCCATGCGCTGGCGATTGCCGCCCGGCTGGCCCTGCCCGATGCGCCCCGGGGCGTGGTGTACCGCGGCTTCGAGCCCCCGCGCCTGCGCATGACCGCCCTGGCGGCCTTGCGCTTTGAACGGCTGTCGCCCGCGGCCCAGGCGTTCGTGGCGCTGGCAAAAAGCCAGGCACGCGCAGTGCAAGCCGGCGCCCATCCAACATATAATAAGAAGCATTCTCATTAAAATCATTCCATAGCGCCATGCCAGCCGGCCCTGCCCTCTCGCTTCAGACTCCCGTCGACCCGGTGCAAACGCTTTATGCAGCCCATCACGGCTGGCTGGTCGCAAGGCTGCGGCGCAAGCTCGGCTGTGCCTGGGACGCGGCCGATCTGGCGCAAAACACCTTTGTGCGCGTGCTCACGGCCAAGGGTCTGGCGCTGGGCGAGGTGCTGGAGCCGCGCGCCTATCTGACGACCATTGCCCAGCGCCTGCTGGCCAACCATTTGCGGCGCCGGCAGATAGAGAGCGCCTACCTCGAAGCCCTGGCTTCGCTGCCCGAGCCCGTGGCGCCGCCGCCCGAGGCGCAGCTGATGGTGCTGGAAACGCTGGTCGCCATAGACCGGCTGCTGGGCGCGCTGCCCGTGGTCGCGCGCAAGGCCTTCCTGCTCTGGCGGCTGGAAGATCTCACGCAGGAAGAGATTGCCGCGCAGCTGGGCATTTCGCGCACCAGCGTGCGCCGCCATCTGGCCCAGGCCGCCGAGCGCTGCTACTTTGCCGAAACGCTCTGAAATGGCGCCCACCGACGCGCCCCAGATCCCGCCTGACATCGCCCGCGCCGCCGTGCACTGGCTGCTGGAGCTGAGCCCGGGCGACACGCGCACGCGCCGCCAGTGGCAGGCCTGGCTGGACGCCGACCCGCGCCATCTGCAGGCCTGGCAGCGCATTGCCCAGGTCGACGGCCAGCTGCGCGGCCTGCCCACGCCGCTGGCGCTGCAGACCCTGGCCGCACCGGGCCTGGCGCGCCGCCATTCGGTGCGGCTGGCGCTGCTGCTCACGGCCGGCGCCGGCGGGCTGCTGGCCGCGCGCCACAGCGGCCTGGCCGGCCAGGCCTGGCAGCAGGCAAGCGCCGACCTGTCGACGGCCACCGGCGAGCGGCGCGAGCAAAGGCTGGCCGACGGCACGCGGCTGTGGCTCAACACGGCTTCGGCCGTCGACCTGCACTACTCGGCCAGCGAGCGCCTGATCGTGCTGCGCGCCGGCGAAATCCTGGTGCACAGCGCGCCCGACCCGCAACCCGATCCCGCCACGCGCGCCGCGCGCCCGCTGCGCGTGCGCAGCAGCCAGGGCACGGCGCGCGCCATAGGCACGCGCTTCAGCGTGCGCCAGCACGACGGCAGCACCCATGTCGCGGTGCTGGACGGCCTGGTGGAGCTGCAGCCGCGCAATTCCGCCGCCCCGGCCCTGCGGCTGTCCAGGGGGCAGGCGGGGCATTTCACCGCGGCCGCTGCCCGGCGCGAGCCAGACCTGCGCGAGGGCGTGGGCGCCTGGGCCGAAGGCATGCTGGTGGCCGACGACATGCCGCTGGCGGATTTCATTGCCGAGCTCGCGCGCCACCGGCCCGGCCTGCTGCGCTGCGCGCCCGATGCCGCGCAGCTGCGCGTCTCGGGCAGCTACCCGCTTGCCGACACCGGGCGCGTGCTGCAGGCGCTCACGCGCTCGTTGCCGGTGCACATCCACAGCCGCACGCGCTGGTGGGTCACGGTGGAAATGCGCGCGCCGTCCCAAGGGTGATGACGGTGGAATGGCGCGCGGCGCGCGGTGATTTTTCGCGCCGCTGAAAAAACCTGGCCATTCCTGCCGCCCTGCGTGTCATTCCCTGCAGAAGCACCGCGAACGACTGCGCGGCGCGCTCCTGCAAACACCCATCAACGGACAACTTCGCATGCACTGCCACCCTCTTGCACTTCCCGCCGCAGCGCGCGCCACGGCCATTGCCGCCCGCCTGCTGTGCGCCAGCCTCACCACCTGCGCCGCGTTCGCCCTCGTGCCCCAGGCCGCCATGGCCCAGACCGCGGCCGCCGAGGCCGCACGCAGCTATGCGATTCCCGCCGGCCCGCTGGGCGCGGCGCTCAACCGCCTGGGGCGCGAGTCCGGCACGCTGATTTCGTTTGCCCCCGAGCTGGTGGCCGGACTGCAGACCCCCGGGGTGCAAGGCAACCTGGCCGTGCCCCAGGCCCTGGCCGCGCTGCTCGCGGGCGCGCCGCTCGAAGCGGTGCGTGACGCCAGCGGCGCCTATGCGCTGCGCGCTGCGCCGCGCAGCGCCGCGCCCGCGGCCAGCGCCGCCGCCGGCGCCAGCGTTGCCTTGGCGGAAGTGCGCGTCTCGGCCCAATCCGACCGCAGCCCGGTCACCGAAGGCACGGGCAGCTACACCGCGCGCAGCACCGCCGCCGCCACCGGCCTGTTGCTGTCGCCGCGGGAAACGCCGCAGTCCGTGAGCACCGTCACGCGCCAGCAGATGCAGGACCAGGGCGTGACCACGCTGGCCGAAGCCACGCGCCACATCACCGGGGTCACGGCCATCAGTTCCGACAGCGACCGCACCGACCTGAACGCGCGCGGCTTCTACATCGACAGCTATCAATACGACGGCGTGCCGATTGCCGCCTCCAACGACTTCTTCGGCACCTCGATGCTCGACCCCATTCTTTACGACCGCATTGAAGTGGTGCGTGGGGCAACGGGGCTGATGACCGGCGCGGGCGAGCCCGGCGCGTCCATCAACCTGGTGCGCAAGCGCGCCAGCAGCAAGGAGTTCACGGGCTCGGCCACGCTGGGCGTGGGCTCGTGGAGCCAGTTGCGCGGCAGCGTGGATCTGTCCACGCCCTTGAATGCCGACGGCAGCGTGCGCGCGCGCGTCGCGGCCATGACCGACGACCACGATTCGCACCTGGACCGCTACCACACGCGCAACCGCGCGCTGCTGGCCACGGTCGAAGCCGACCTCACGCCCGCGACCACGCTGTGGGCCGGCATAGAGCACCAGGCCAAGCGCCCCACGGGCGTGACCTGGGGCGGCCTGCCCATGGTCTACAAGGATGGCTCGCCCACCCACTGGCCGCGCTCCTTCAGCATAGGCGCCGACTGGACCGAGTGGAACACCACCAGCAACACCGCCTACGTCGGGCTCGAGCACCGCTTCGACAACGGCTGGAGCCTCAAGGCCAACGCCAGCCGCCTGGACAGCGACTACACCTCCAAGCTGTTCTACCTGCTGGGCCAGCCCGATGCCGGCGGCAGCGGCATCAACCCCTATCCCAATTATTCGCAGCAGTCGTTCGCACAGAACAGCGCCAGCCTGCAGGCCACGGGACCGTTCGCGCTGCTCGGGCGCACGCATGAAGCCGTGGTCGGGCTGACCGGCAGCCAATCGAACTACACCTACGGCAACTACAGCTACACCACCGGTCCGGTCGGCAATATTTTCGAATGGGACGGCTCGTATGCCGAGCCCGCATGGGGCGCATTCCGCCCGCTGGGCGACGACCGCACGCGCCAGAGTGCGGTGTATGGCGCCGTGCGTCTGTCGCTGGCCGACGATCTCAAGCTGATTGTCGGCGGCCGGCAAAGCCGCTGGGAGACCCGCAGCCTGAGCGAAACGCGCAAGCACGATGTGTTCACGCCCTATGCGGGCCTGATCTATGACCTGGACCCGACCTATTCGGTCTACGCCAGCTACACCAACATCTTCAAGCCGCAGAACTACCAGGACGTCAACGGTGCCTACCTCGATCCCGTGATGGGCAAGGCCTATGAGGCCGGCGTCAAGGCCGCCTACTTTGGCGGCCGGCTCAATGCCTCGCTGGCGGTGTTCCGCATTGCCCAGGACAATGTCGGCGTGCAGGACGGCGATGCGCTCGTCAGCGGCTCGGCCAACGCGGCCTACCGCGGCGAGAAAGGCGTGACCAGCAAGGGCTTCGAGGCCGAGCTGTCGGGCGAGCTGGCCAAGGGCTGGCAGATGACGGCCGGTTTCGCGCGCGCGCTGGCGCGCAACGCCGACGCCTCGCGCCTGCAGCCCCAGCGCCCGCAGAACATGGCCCATGTATTCACCAGCTACCGTTTGCCCGGCGCCTTGAGCGCGATCAAGCTCGGCGGCGGGCTGCAATGGCACGGCGCGACCTATGCGACCACCACCACCTCGACCGGCGTGGCCGCGCGCCGCGACCAGGGCAGCGTGACCATTGCCAGCCTGATGGCCAGCTATGACGTGAGCCGCCAGCTGTCGCTGCAGCTCAACGTCAGCAATCTGCTCGACAAGAACTACTACGATTTCGCCGGCACGCAGATCTACTACGGCGCGCCGCGCAAGCTGCTGCTGACCGCCAAGTACGATTTCTGAGAGCGCGCGCCAGGCCGGCCTCAGGCCAAGACGGCCAGCGCGCCGGCCAGGCGCTGCATGCCCGCGTCTATCTGCGCCAGCGTGAGGCTGGCGTAACCGAGGATCAGCCCGGCCGGACGTGGCGCCATGGCGCCCGGCGGCCGGGCAAACAGCGGCGACACGCCATACACGCCCACGCCCGCGGCGCGCGCCGCGGCGATCAGCTGCGGCTCGTGGCGCGGCCGCAGCGCGGGCAGCCACAGCACCAGATGCAGGCCGGCCGCGCTGCCCGCCACCTTGGCGTCGGCCGGCAGATGGCGCCGTATCGCGTCCAGCAGCGCATTGCGCCGGCGCTCGTTCTCGCGGCGCATGCGCCGCACATGGCGCTCGTAGGCACCGCTGTCCAGCAGCGCCGCCAAAACGCGCTGCTCCATCACCGGCGCATGCCGGTCGGCAAGCCGCTTGGCCTTGCGAAACAGCGGCACCAGGCGCTCGGGCAGCACCATGTAGGCCAGCCGCAGCTGCGGCGACAGCGCCTTGGAAAACGTGCCGATGTAGAGCACCCGGCCATCGGTGTCCATGGACTGCAGCGCGTCTATCGGGCGCTGGCCGTAGCGGAACTCGCCGTCGTAGTCGTCCTCGATGATCCACGCATCCTGCTGGCGCGCCCAGCGCAGCAGTTCCTGGCGCCGGCCCACGGGCAGCACGCCGCCCAGCGGGAACTGGTGCGAGGGCGTGACATAGGCCAGCCGCAGCCCGGAATCGCCGGGCAGGCTGGAGGTGTCCATTCCCAGGGAGTCCACGCCCACGGCCAGGCCGCGCGCGCCGCTGGCCTCGAAGCAGCGCCGCGCCATGACATAGCCCGGATCCTCGAAGACATAGGCGCTGTCAGCGTCCAGCAGCAGCCGCGCGCACAGGTCTATGGCCTGCTGCGCGCCCTGCACGATCAGGATCTGCTCGGCCGAACACGTCAGGCCGCGCGCGCGGCGCAGATAGCCCTGCAGCGCCTGGCGCAGATCGGGGTCGCCTTCGGGCGCGCCATAGTAGAGGCTGGGCCGCTGGCGCAGCAGCTCGGCCTGGTAGGCGCGCTTCCAGGCCAGCGTGGGAAAGTCGCGCGCCGCCACCGCGCCGTAAAGGAAATCAATGGGCGCGGACTCCGTGGCCGAAGTCTGGGCCGTCAGCAGCTCCAATGCGGCCAGGCGCTGCCCATAGGCCGAAAGCGCCGCGGCGCGCAGCGGCCCGGGCCCGGCCGGCGCGCGCGACTCGGCCCTTGGCGCCAGCGGCGCCGCGACGCGCGCGCTGCGGCCCGGCGCCGTGGCCACAAAGCCTTCGGCGGCCAGCTGTTCGTAGGCCACGGTGACGGTGCTGCGCGCCACGCCCAGGTCCGCGGCCAGCGCGCGCGTGGAAGGAAGCCTTGCGCCCACGGCCAGGCTGCCGTCGGCCATCTGCGCGCGCAGCAGGTCGTAGACGCGCCGGCCGCCGCCATTGGCGCCGCTGCGGCGGTTGGCGGGCGGCTGCAACTGGTCCATATAAATTCACCGAAACTGGATCTTGTGATTGTGCCGCGTAACGGCCAAAGTAGGCGCATCAGGAGGCCCCATGTACATCCCCGCGCAATTTGCCGAAACCCGCCCCGAAGAACTGGCACGCATCATCGCGCAGCACCCGCTGGGCATGCTGGTCACCCACGGCGCGCAGGGCCTGGACGCCGACCATCTGCCGTTTGAATTCGACCCGGCCGCCGGCAGCTGCGGGCAACTGAGCGCCCATGTGGCGCGCGCCAACCCGCTGTGGCAGAGCGCCCGGCAATGCCCCACGGGCCTGCCCGTGATGGTGGTGTTTCGCGCCGCCGAAGGCTATGTCTCGCCCAACTGGTACCCGAGCAAGCACGAGGCACACCGCCAGGTGCCGACCTGGAACTACGAGGTGGTGCATGCCCACGGCCTGCTGACGGTGCGCGACGACGCGCGCTTCGTGCGCGCCATGGTGGGCAGGCTCACGCGCCGCCATGAGGCCGCCGAGCCCAGGCCCTGGAAGATGGCGGATTCGGCGCCCGAGTTCATTGACGAACTGCTGCGCCGCATTGTCGGCATCGAGGTCACGCTGACTTCGCTGGTTGGCAAGCGCAAGCTCAGCCAGAACAAGGACGCGCGCGATCACGCGGGCGTGGTGCAGGCGCTGCGCGCCCGCGGCAACGACGCGCTGGCCCAGGCCATGGGGGCGCCCGGCAGCAACTAGGGCGCGACCCGCACCGCCGGCTCCGGCGCCACGCGCATGCAGCACAGCGCCGCAAAAGCGCTCAAGCCGAGCAGCGCGGAAAGCCATAGCGCGCCCGTGCCCCATTGGGCCACCGCCATGCCGTACAGAAACGGCGAGCCCGCCTGCACGATGCGCGCCGGCACCATCAGCCAGCCCTGGCGCTGGCCGTAGCCGCGCGCGCCAAACAGCTTGAGCGGCAGCGTGCCCACGGCAATCGTCAAAATGCCATTGCCAAGGCCGTGGACAATGGCAAAGACAGTGGCCGCGGGCGCGCCCAGCAGGCCCAGGCACAGTGCCGCGAGCGGATGGGCCAGTATCGCCAGCCGCGCCGACAGCAGCGGGTGGGCGTTCTGCAGAAACCGGTATTCGACCAGGCGCCCCGCGACCTGGGCCGGCCCGACCAGCGCCGCCGCGCCAATCGCCACGGCCAGGGCCGCGCCGCTGGCCTGCAGCAGCTGCGGCAGGTGCGCGGCCATAGCCGTGCTGATGAACCAGGACACCGCAAACACATAGGCCATCAGCAGCGCGGTGCGGCGCAGCGCCGCTGGCGCCGCTGTGGCGCCGCGCGCCGCGCCGGCGCTGTCGGGCATGACAGCCACGGGGGAGGCGCGCGGCAGCAGCAGGTTCAGCGGCAGTCCCAGCAGCAGATGCAGCAGCGCCCAGACCATGCAGGTCTCGCGCCAGCCCCAGGCGCTGGCGAGATAGCTCGACAGCGGCCAGCCCACGGTGCTGGCAAAGCCCGCAAACAGCGTGATGCCGGTGATGGCATGGCGCGCGTCCTGGCCGTAGAGCCGCACCACCGTGGCAAACGCCGCTTCATACAGCCCGCTGCCCATGGCCAGGCCCATCACCGCCCAGGCAATGAACACCTGGTGCGTCTGCGTTGCCTGGCTCAGCAGGCCCAGCCCGGCGGCAAACACCAGATTGCTGGCAATCAGCACCGGCCGCCCGCCAAGGCGGTCGATCAGCCGTCCGGCCACCGGCCCCATCGCGGCCGACACCAGCAGCGCCAGCGAGAACGCCGCAAACACCGTCGCATAGGACGCGCCGACGGCGCGCGCCATGGGCGCGGCCAGCACCGCGGGCAGGTAGTACGAAGATGCCCAGGACAGGGTCTGGGCCAGACCCAGCATCACGGTGGTTTGGGTGCGGCTGGCGGACATGGCTTCAGATGCTGCGCTGGTTGACCCGTTCGGACAGCGCCTGCGCGCTTTCGCGGCGTTCGCTGTAACGGTCCACGAGGTAGTCGGCGCAGTCGCGCGTGAGCAGCGTGAACTTGACCAGCTCCTCCATCACGTCGACCACGCGTTCGTAATAAGGCGAAGGTTTCATGCGCCCGGCGTCATCGAACTCCATGAAGGCCTTGGCCACCGAGGACTGATTGGGGATGGTGAGCATGCGCATCCAGCGGCCCAGCACGCGCAACTGGTTCACGGCATTGAACGACTGCGAGCCGCCCGAGACCTGCATCACGGCCAGGGTCTTGCCCTGCGTGGGGCGCTGCGCGCCCGCGGCCAGCGGAATCCAGTCGATCTGCGCCTTCAATATGCCGGTCATCGCGCCATGGCGTTCGGGCGAGGTCCAGACCATGCCTTCGGCCCAGACCGCGAGTGCGCGCAGTTGCTTCACCTTGGGATGGTCATCGGGCGCGTCGTCGGGCAGCGGCAGGCCACGCGGATCGAAGATGCGGGTGTCGGCGCCCATGGCCTGCAGCAGGCGCGCGGCTTCCTCGGTCAGCAGCCGGCTGTAGGAGCGCTCACGCACCGAGCCGTAGAGCAGCAGGATGCGCGGCGCATGGGTGGCGCGCTCGGCCGGCAGAAGATCGGCGAGCGTGGGCGCGGCAAACGCCTGGGCGTCGAGTTGGGGCAGATCAGGGCTTGGCAACGCGCTGTCCTTTCGCGTCCACGACGGCTTCGCCGTCTTCCTTGGCAAACGCCTGGCGCTGCGGTTGGGGCAGGATATCGAGCACGGTTTCCGAAGGCCGGCACAGCCGCGTGCCCAGCGGCGAGACGACGATAGGCCGGTTGATCAGCAGCGGCTGGGCCAGCATGAAGTCGATCAGCTGCGCATCGTTCCACTTCGCATCGCCCAGGCCCAGTTCTTCATAGGGCGTGCCTTTTTGCCGCAACAGATCGCGCACGGAAATGCCCATGGCGGCGATCAGCTGCTCAAGCGTCGCACGGTCGGGCGGCGTCTTCAGGTACTCGATGACCTGCGGTTCTTCGCCGCTGTTGCGTATCAGCGCCAGCACATTGCGCGAAGTGCCGCAGGCCGGGTTGTGATAGATGGTGATGTCGCTCATATGGATTCCTTTCAGGAGAACAGACTCAGACGCAATGCCAGCGCGGCCAGGGTCACGACCAGCACCGGCAACGTGAGCACGGCGCCGACCTTGAAGTAGTAGCCCCAGCCGATCTTCATGCCCTTTTGCGCCAGAACATGCAGCCACAGCAGCGTCGCCAGGCTGCCGATAGGCGTGATCTTGGGGCCCAGATCGCAGCCAATGACATTGGCGTAGACCATGGCCTCCTTGACCACGCCAGTAGCCGTGGATGCATCGATGGACAGCGCGCCTATCAGCACCGACGGCAGGTTGTTCATCACCGACGACAGCAGCGCCGACAGCAGGCCCGTGCCCAGCGCCGCGCCCCAGACGCCGCCTTGCGCAAAGACATCGAGCAGCGCCGCGAGTTCATCGGTCAGGCCTTCATTGCGCAGGCCGTAGACCACCAGGTACATGCCCAGCGAGAACACCACGATCTGCCAGGGCGCGCCGCGCATCACCCGGCGCGTGCTGATTGCCCTGCCCCGGCCCGCGACCAGCAGCAGCAGCACGGCCGCCACCGCGGCCACGGCGCTGACCGGAACGCCCAGCGGCTCGAGCGCGAACATGCCGACCAGCAGCAGCGCCAGCACCACCCAGCCGGCGCGAAACGTCGCCCGGTCGCGAATCGCCGCGGCCGGCGGCTTGAGCTGGGCCAGTTCATAGCGCGCGGGAATGCTGCGTCGGAAGAACAGCATCAGCATGCCCAGGCTGGCCAGCACCGCGACCAGATTGACGGGCAGCATCACGGCCGCATAGTCGTTGAAGCCGATGTGGAAGAAGTCGGCGGAAACGATGTTCACCAAATTGGAGACCACCAGCGGCAGGCTCGCGGTATCGGCAATGAAGCCCGCGGCCATGACGAAGGCCAGCGTTGCCGCGGGCGAAAAGCCCAGGGCCAGCAGCATGGCCATGACGATGGGCGTGAGAATCAGCGCCGCGCCGTCGTTGGCAAACAGCGCCGAGACCGCCGCGCCCAGCAGCACGATGAAGGCAAACAGCCGCGGCCCCCGGCCCCGGCCCCAGCGCGCCACATGCAGCGCCGCCCATTCAAAGAAGCCGGCCTCGTCGAGCACCAGGCTGATGATGATGATGGCGACAAAGGTCGCGGTCGCGTTCCAGACAATGCCCCAGACCACGGCAATGTCCGAGAGCTGCACCGCGCCCAGCAGCAGCGCCGCCGCCGCGCCCAGCGAGGCGCTCCAGCCTATGCCCAGGCCGCGCGGCTGCCAGATGACCAGCACCAGCGTGGCGACGAAAATCACAAAGGCGGTCAACATGGTCGGCTCAGCCTTTGCAGGAAAGTTCGGCAGGAGCGCAGGGAATGCCCTGGCAGCAGTTTTCGCTCAGATAGTCGAGCAGGCCGTTCATCGCCGGAAACGCCGCGCGGTACAGCACATGGCGGCCCTGGCGTTCCTGGCTCACGAGCTCGGCATGGGCCAGCTCCTTGAGATGGAACGACAGCGCATTGGCCGCGATGCCCAGTTGCGCGGCCAGCGCGCCCGGGGTCAGCCCCTCGGGGCCGGCCACCACCAGTGCGCGGAATATGCGCAGCCGGGCTTCATGGGCCAGCGCGGCGAGAGAACGAATGACTTGGGCTTCTTGCATAAATCAATAATACAACAATTGTTGAATCATTAGAGAAAAGTTGCAGTCAATACCTGGGGCTGCGGCATGCAAGACTTTAGCGGCTAAAAAGCGGGAGCATCTGCCCCCGCGTTCTTCACGCTGCGCTCAATGTGCTCAAAGTCCGCCTGATGCGGGGCAGATCAACGCCCCAGGGCCGCGCGCGCCAGCAGGCGCCGCGCCTGCAGCACCACGGGCAGATCGACCATGCGGCCGTCGAGCTGCACGGCCGCGCCGCCCGACCGGGCATCGGCCTCGAGCACGCGCTGCGCCCAGGCCACATCGGCGGCCACCGGGGCCATGGCCTGGTGCACGATGGCTATCTGGCGCGGATGTATGCACAGCTTGGCGCCAAAACCGTAGCGCAGCGCCTGGCGCGTGTCACGGCGCAGCTGCTCGTCGTCATGTATGGCCACCGTCACGCCGTCGATCGCGGGCGCGAGCGCGTTGGCGCGTGTCGCCATGGCCACGGCGAAACGCAGGGGCGCGAGTTCGGGCTCGCCCTCGGAGCACTGCAGTCCGGTGTCGGCCATGAAGTCGATATGTCCTATCACCAGCCGCAGCACATTGCGCGCCGCGGCAATGGCGGCCAGCGCGCCGTAGCCGGCGGCGCTTTCAATCAGCGGCAGCACCGGCACGGCCGGCAATGCGGCCTGCACCTGGGCCAACTGCTGCGCCGACTCGGCCTTGGGCACCATCACGCCGTCAAGCCCATCGAGCTGCGCCAGCAGGCGCAGATCCTGCGCGCCCAGCGCCTGGCCGGCGGCATTCATGCGCAGCACCAGCGGCACGCCCAGGCCCTGGAGCCGTGGCCAGGCCTGGCGCACGGCGTCGCGCGCCGCGGTCTTATCGCTCAGGCCAACGGCATCTTCCAGGTCCAGCACCACCGCGTCCGCGCCGCTGCGCATGGCTTTTTCAAAGCGTTCGGGACGGTTGCCCGGGACAAACAGAAAACTGCGGGCCGTGGCCAGCGTGAGCGATGCAGAGGAAGACATGGGTCGGCCGTTTCAGACGGATAAATGGGTAAGCACCAGCTGGCGCAGGATGTGCAGCCTGCCGGTGAAGAAATGGTCGGCCCCGGGCACGACGACCACGGGCCGGCCCTGCGGCCGCGCCCAGTCGAGCACCGCGCCCAGCGGCACGCGCGTGTCGAGTTCGCCATGCACCACCAGCGCGT
The DNA here is from genome assembly GCF_036666375.1 of Comamonas sp. GTDB lineage: Bacteria > Pseudomonadota > Gammaproteobacteria > Burkholderiales > Burkholderiaceae_C > Comamonas. The sequence continues at coordinate 34,595 of NZ_JAVWWA010000020.1, forward strand.
CGGGCAGTTCGGTGGGCGTGTCGTAGCGCCGCCCTCCTTCGACTTCGCCCGAAGGCATGCCCGCCAGGCAGATGCGCCACGGCGCCGCGTTGGCGGCCAGCAGCGCGCTGGCCACGCGCGCCTGCACGAAGGCACCAAACGAAAAACCCAGCAAGGCGCAGCGCAGTTCGGGCCGCGCGGCGCGCAGCTGGCGGTAGAGCGCCAGCAGGTCCTCGGTCTCGCCCAGGCCCGCGTCATGGACTCCGGCGCTGCCCGCGACGCCGCGAAAATGCGGGCGCACCACGAGCCAGCCCGCATCGGCCAGCGCGCGCGCCAGCAGCTGCACGATCTTGTGCTGCGCCGTGCCGCCCTGCAAAGGCTGGGGATGGGCAATCAGCGCCAGGCCCAGGGCTTCACCCCGGGGCACATCCACCAGCATTTCGATGCGCCCCACGGGGCCGTCGGCAAAACACGCGCCGCTGCGCGTCAGATCCAGCGCGGCCATGCTCACAGCGCCCGGCTCAGTTCGGGCATGGCCGTGAACAGGTCGGCTTCCTTGTGGATCGCCACAATCACCTTGGAGTCCTTGATGCCCGCCAGATGCTGGATGCCGCCCGACATGCCGGCGGCAACATGAAGTTGCGCAGTGGCGATTTTTCCGGTCCGGGCTCGCTGCGGATCATGGGCCGCGTAGCGCGAGGCGTTGTCGTGTTCTGCAATAACGGGAGGGGTCATGCCATTCTTTCGGTATGGAGTTAGCGCAGGCTTGGCTGGAGTACCGCGTCGCCTTCCGTTCGCGCTGAGCTGGTCGAAGCGCAGTACTGCCGCGTGCTGGGGGCCGGCTGTTCACCCTTCTATCTTTAGGCAGGCCGGCGATGACTTCGGTGAACATGCCGGGGTCGGCCGCGCCTGAGCCGGCCGCTCCTTAGCCGGCAGCTCTCTTTTCCTTGAAACCCAGGGCTGACTCGGCGGCGATTTCGTCAATCGGCAAACTGGCCTGCGGCCTTGATCACCGGCGCATAGCGCTGGGTTTCCTGTTCCAGCCAGGTTTGCAGGCCCTGGGGGCTGAGCTTGTCGTCGGCGGGAATGATGGCGCCCAGATCCGCCATGCGCTTGGCGACCTCGGGGTCCTTGAGCGCGGTCCTGAGCGCCGTGCCGAACTTGTCTATCGCTTCCTTGGGCGTGTTCTTTGGCGCATAGATGCCATGCCAGACCACCAGCTGAAAGCCCGCCAGGCCTTGCTCGGCCAGGGTCGGCGTGGCCGGCAGGGATTTGAGGCGCGAGGCGGTGGTCACGCCGTAGAGCTTGACGGAGTTGGCCTTGATGAACGGCGTGGTCGAGGTGGTCTGGTCGCACAGCAGGTCGACCTGGCCGCCGAGCAGCGCATTCATCGCGGGCCCCGTGCCCTGGAACGGCACGGACGTCAGGTCCACGCCCATGGCCTGGGTCAGCAGCATGCCGCACAGATGGGATACCGCGCCCAGGCCGGCATGCGCGAGGTTGAGCTTGTTGCCCTGGGCCTTGGCATAGGCCTGCAGTTCCCTGAAATCCTTGGCCGGCAAATCCTTGCGGCCGACCACGGTCATGGGCACGTCGATGACCTGGCTCACATAGTCGAAGTCGGCCAGCGGCTTGTAGTTGAGCTTGCGGTACAGCGCCGGCGCCGTCGCCATGCCGTTGTGGTGGATCAGAAAGGTATAGCCGTCGGGCTTGGCGCCCGCGGTATGGGCCGCGGCAATGGTGCCGCCCGCGCCCAGCTTGTTCTCCACGATCACCGTCTGGCCCAGCGTCCTGCCCATGGCCGCGGCCAGCGTGCGCGCCACCACGTCGGTCGGGCCGCCCGCGGAATAGGGAACGACCAGCGTGATGGGCTTGGCGGGATAGCTATCGGCCGCGGCCAGGCCGGCGCCGAGCAGGCCCAGCGAAAGGCAGGCCAGCGAAGTCACAGTGCGGGGGAATGAGGTCATTTTTGTCTCCTGGTTATATTTTTGTCAGATCGCGCCTTCGCGGCGCAGCGCGGCAATGCCGTCCTGCGACCAGCCCAGTTCGTGAAGAATGGCGTCGGCATGCTGGCCCAGGCCGGGAACGCCTTCCATGCGCGGCGTGTAGGCGTCGGTGCGCCCCGGCGGCAGCAGCGCGGCAATGGGCCCGGCGGGCGTGGCCACTTCGGTCCAGCGCCCGCGCGCCTGCAGCTGCGGGTGCGCCCACACATCGCGCATTTCGTTGACGGCGGCGTTGGCGATCTGCGCCGCCTCCAGCCGCTGCACCACCTGCTCGCTGGTCAGCGCCGCAAACGCCGCGACGATCAGCGCGCGCAGTTCGTCGCGCCGCGCGACGCGGCGCGAGTTCGAGGCAAAGCGCTCGTCGGCCGCCAGCGCGGGCTGCTCCAGCACCGAGGTGCAAAACGCCGCCCATTCGCGCTCGTTCTGCAGCCCCAGCATCACGTTGCGGCCGTCGCCCGCGGGAAACGGCCCGTAGGGATAGATGGTGGCGTGGGCCGCGCCGGCGCGCGGCGGCGGCGCCGCGCCCTCGTAGGCGTAGTACAGCGGATAGCCCATCCACTCGACCATGCTTTCCAGCATGGAAATATCGATGTGGCTGCCGACGCCGGTCTTGCCGCGCTGCATCAGTGCCGCCAGGATGTTGGTGTAGGCGTACATTCCGGCGGCGATATCGGCAATCGAGCAGCCGGCCTTGGCGGGCTCATCGGGCGAGCCGGTCACCGACAGAAAGCCCGACTCGCTCTGGATCAGCAGGTCATAGGCCTTCTTGTCGCGGTAGGGCCCGTCTTCGCCATAGCCCGAGATGTCGCAGACGATCAGCCGCGGGTGCCTGGCATGCAGCGCCTCGAACGACAGCCCCAGGCGCGCGGCCGCGCCGGGCGCGAGGTTCTGCACCAGCACGTCGGCGGTTTCCAGCAGCTGGGCCAGCACCTTCTGCGCGTCCGGGTGCTTGACGTCCAGCGTGAGGCTTTCCTTGGAACGGTTGGTCCAGACAAAGTGCGAGGCCATGCCCTGCACGCGCTCGTCGTAGGCGCGCGCGAAGTCGCCCGTGCCGGGGCGCTCGATCTTGATGACGCGCGCGCCCAGATCGGCCAGCTGGCGCGTGCAAAAAGGCGCGGCAATCGCATGTTCTAACGTGACGACGGTCACGCCGTCCAGAGGTCGGGTCATGGTGCGCTCCGGCGATCAATACGACTTGGGCAGGCCCAGCACATGCTCGGCGACGTAGCTGAACACCATGTTGGTGGAAATCGGCGCCACCTGGTACAGCCGCGTCTCGCGGAACTTGCGCTCTATGTCGTATTCGCAGGCAAAGCCGAAGCCGCCATGGGTCTGCAGGCAGACATTGGCCGCTTCCCACGAGGCCTTGGCCGCGAGGTGCTTGGCCATGTTGGCGGCCGCGCCCGCGTTCTGGTGGGCGTCGATCTTCTCGCAGGCCTTCCAGCGCATCAGATTGGCGGCTTCAAGCTCGATCAGCGCTTCGGCAATCGGGAACTGCACGCCCTGGTTCTGGCCTATCTTGCGGTTGAAGACCACGCGCTCGTTGGCGTACCTGGTCGCGCGATCGATGAACCAGTAGCCGTCGCCAATGCACTCGGCGGCAATCAGCGTGCGCTCGGCGTTCAGGCCATCGAGCAGCGTCTTGAAGCCCTGGCCTTCGGGACCCAGCAGGTTGTCCTCGGGAATCTCCAGGTTGTCGAAGAACAGTTCGTTGGTCTCGTGGTTGACCATGTTGAGGATGGGCTGCACCGTCATGCCATTGCCCGTGGCCTGCTTGACGTCGACCAGAAAGCAGCTCAGGCCCTCGGAGCGCTTGTGCACCTGCTCCAGCGGCGTGGTGCGCGCCAGCAGGATCATCATGTCGCTGTGCTGCACGCGCGAGATCCAGACCTTCTGGCCGTTGACCACCCAGCGGCCGTCCTTCTTCACGGCCATGGTCTTGAGCCGCGTGGTGTCGCTGCCGGTCGTAGGCTCGGTCACGGCCATCGACTGGATGCGCAGCTCGCCCGACGCGATGCGCGGCAGGTACTTCTGCTTTTGCGCGTCGGTGCCGCTGCGCACGATGGCGTTCATCACATACATCTGGCCGTGGCAGGCGCCCGAGTTGCCGCCCGAGCGGTTGATCTCCTCCATGATGACCGAGGCCTCGGCCATCGACAGGCCGGAGCCGCCGTATTCCTGCGGGATCAGCGCCGCCATCCAGCCGGCCTGGGTCAGCGCCTGCACGAACTCCTCGGGGTAGGCGCGCTGCTCGTCGATCTTGCGGAAGTACTCGTCGGGGTATTGCTGGCACAGCGCGCGCACGGCGTCGCGGATTTCCTGGTAGTCGTCGGTTTCGTGGAACATGATTTTTTCCTGGGGAGAGAAGCGGCCGTTCAGGCCAGCAGCGCCGTGGCGTCCATCGTCAGATGGCCGGCGGCGTCGCGCGACCACAGGGCCACGCTGCCATCGCCGTTGTCGCGCCCGCAGACGTCGAAAGGGGCGATGTCGCACAGCGGCTTGAGCGCGCGGAAAGTGAAATGCCTGACCTGCGCGCCGGGGCGCTCGCGCCGCAGCAGGTCCAGCAGCAGCGTGGCAATCAGCGGGCCGTGCACGATCAGCCCGGGATAGCCTTCGACCTGCGTCACATAGCGGCGGTCGTAGTGGATGCGGTGGCCGTTGAAGGTCAGCGCCGAGTAGCGAAACAGCAGCACGTCGTCGGCAACGATGCGCCGCTGCCATTGCGCATCGCTGGGCGCGGCTGCGTACTCGGGTGAAGGTTCGCCTTCGGCAGGCAGGTCGCGGTAGACGATGTTGTGCTGGTCGACGATGGCCAGCGCGCCGTCGGCGCGGATTTCATGGCGCACCTTGACGAAGACCAGCGGGCCGGTACGGCCTTCCTTGAGCTTCACGTCCTCGATGCGCGACAGGCGCTCTATCGCCTGGCCGGCGCGCAGCGGCGCGTGGAATTCGATCTGGCTGCCGGCCCACATGCGCCGCGGCAGCGGCACCGGGGGCAGAAAACCGCCGCGCCGCGGATGGCCGTCGGGGCCGATCTCGGACTGGCGCGCCACGGGCAGGAAGTACAGCCAGTGCCAGCAGGGCGGAACGGGGTCGCCGTGTGCCGGCGCGTCATCGCGGTCCAGCGTGGCCGTCAGCGCGCGCAGCGGCGCCAGCGTTACGGTGTCGGCCATCGTCTCGGTGTGGCCCGTCCAGCTGCGCAGATGGTCGATATCGAGTGTCATCTTTGTCTCCTTGGAAGCTGCATTGTGCGAAGCCCAGCGATATATGTGAAATACTTATTGAACCTATGCGATATATGCAAAACAACTAGCCAAACAGGAGCCTCGATGGAACTTCGACAACTGCGCTACTTCATCGGTGTGAGCGAGGCCGGCAGCCTGCTCAAGGCCTCGGGCCGGCTGCATGTGGCCCAGCCCGCGCTGGGCCAGCAGATCACCGCGCTCGAGGACGAAGTCGGCGCGCAGCTGTTCGAGCGTTCCAGCCGCGGCGTGGCGCTGACCGAAGCCGGGCGCATCTTCCTGGAACATGCGCGCGTGGTGCTGCTTGATGCCGAGCGCGCGAAAATGGCGGTGCGCGAGGCCACGTCCGTGCCGCAGGGAGAAGTCGCGCTGGGTCTCACGACCACCGTGGCGCTGGCGGCGATCATGCCGATTCTTGCGGCCTGCCGCGCCGAGCTGCCGCAGGTGCGGCTCAAGCTGGTCGAGGCCTACAGCGGCTTTCTGCGCGAACGGCTGCAGTCGGGCCAGCTCGATCTGGCGCTGATGTACGGGGATGGCGTGGACTCGGGCCTGTTCAAGCGGCCGCTGCTCGACGACCAGCTGGTGTTCATCACCAGCGCGGCCAACACCCAGCTGCCGGCCCGGATTCCATTGAAGGCCCTGGGCGAATGGCCGCTGGTGCTGCCGGGGCGCGAACATGCGCTGCGGCGCATGATCGACGACGCCTGCGCGCCGCAGAAGATAGCGCTGGACATCGTCGCCGAGATCGAGTCGCTGAGCAGCGTCAAGCTCGCGGCCGAAGCCAATATCGGCAGCACCATTTTGCCGCTGGGCTCGGTGGCCGAGGAAGTAGCGGCCAACCGCCTGCGCATTGCCACCATAGACAGCCCGCTGATGCGCCGGCGTGTGGTCTGCGCCACCAATGCTGCGCGGCCCACGTCGGTGGCCTGCGCGGCCGTGACCGAACTCACGCAGCGCGTGCTGCGCCAGATGGTGGAGTCGGGCGCCTGGCCCGCGCAGTGGGTGGGCGCGGCGGCCGCGCCCGCTTCATCTGCGGCGCGCCCGCCAGGCAAGCGCTAGCGAAGTGGATGGTTTATTCGCAGCGACGCCATGCTGCTGCAGGTATAAATAGGAAAAAATTAGGACCTACCACCCATGCGGCTTGCCACGTTCATAGAAACGGCCCACGTCCAGATCCTGGCGGAGGCGATTGCGTTTGCAAAGACTATTCCCGCCCTGGAGCACACCAGCGAAAAAGCCTTGCGCGACCATCTTCCGGAAGTGCTCGAAGCCATTTCCGCGGACCTGAGGACCTCGCAGACGAGGGCCGCGTCGATTCTCAAGTCACATGGCAAGGCCACTCCAGGCACGTCCCAGACCTCGGCACAGACGCATGGGCTGACGCGTGCGCAGGACGGAATCAACATCGAGCAGCTGATTGCGGAGTTCAGGGCCTTGCGCGCGAGCATTCTCAGGCTGTGGGCCGAGGCCTATCCTATGGGACCGGATGCCTTCGAAGACATCACCCGATTCAACGAGGCAATCGATCAGGCCGTGGCCGAATCGGTGAAGTTCCATGCGGACGAGCGCGAACGCTGGCGGCAAATCTTTCTGGGCATCGTGGGCCACGACCTGCGCGGTCCGCTGCACACCATTTCCTTGACGACGGCACTCATGCGCCAGCAAGGCAGCGCTCCCGTCCAGCAGACGGCGCTGCTCACGCGCGGCATAGAACGCATGACAGGGCTGCTCAACACGCTGCTGGAGTACAGCCGGTCGAACCTGGGCGGCGACATGCCGTTGCAAAGGGAGCCCGTCGATCTGGCCGTGGTGTGCGCCGATGAACTCGATCTGCAGCGCGCCGCCTACCCCGATGCGCGCATTGAATACAGGGTGCAGGGCAATGCCGAAGGCGTGTTCGACGCATCCTGGCTGAGACAGGCGATTGGCAATCTGGTGACGAATGCCATCAAGCACGGCGACGCGGGCGCTGCGGTCAGCGTGGAGGTCGAGGGCGACACGGCCTGCGTGCGGGTATCGGTGGAGAATGCCGGCGAGTTGCCGCCCGATGAGATCGAACAGCTGTTCGAGCCCTTGCGCCGCGGGCGCAGCGGCTCGGCCCGGGTGGACCGCAGCCACCTGGGCCTGGGCCTTTTCATTGTCCGGCAGGTCACCACCGCCCATGGCGGCACGATCAAGGGCACAAGCAGCGCGCACAGGGTGCGGTTCACGATCGAAGTGCCTAAATGCTGAGACCGGCTGCAGCCCACCGAGGAGTACCTCGTCGCGCTGATCGATGCCTGCGCCCCGCCTCCTCCTGACGCAGGCCAGGCTCAGCCGCCAAGCCGCTGCTGGACCATGCGGGTGAGGGCATCGAGATCCACGGGCTTGCTCATGCAGCGATCAAAGCTGCCATTGCCCATGGCTTGCTCGAGCCGCTCCAGGTTTCCGGACAAGGCAATCAACAGGGGGGCGGCGCCGGGGTACAGGGATCGCAAGCGCTGGGCCAGCGCTTCGCCATCCATCTCCGGCATTTCCATGTCCAGCAGCGCTACATCCGGGCGCTGCCGGGTGGCGCTGTCGATGGCTTGCGGGCCGGCATAGTTGACCAAGACAGCCGTATCGGGAAAGTTCATCTTCATGACCAGACCCAGAACGTCTGCGGAGTCCACATGGTCGTCCACTATCAGGATCATCGTTGGGGTCGTCATTGGTGGCCTTCAGCGTCAGCATGTACAGGGAATCCGAAAGAGGATGAATTACGATGCGACGCGCCACAACTGCAGCAACGGCCCCAAACAGACACTGGACGCAGCCATCGCCTTTGCGCGCACAATCCCCGCCTTGCAAAACACCGGTAGGAATGCGCTCCGGGTCATTTGCCCGAAGTGCTCCAAGCCATTTCAGCCGACCTGAAAACCGCCGGGGGTAGGACGCAGGCTATTGCCAGGTCCCCCGCAGACGCTTTCCCCCTGTCATCACAGACCCCGGCGCAAGCCCCTGCGCCAGGCCGCGGGCGATCAGTCGCGCTTGAGCCCACCTATCGACTGGATCACCGCGCGCCATTTTTCGGTCTCGGTCCTGACCAGCGTGGTCAGCGCTTCGGGCGTGGAGCCCACGGGGGTGGCGCTCAGGTCCTTCAACCTGGCCTGCACGTCGGGCAGCGCGACCACGGCCTGCAGCGCCAGGCTCAGCTCCTCGACCAGGGGCCGCGGCATGCCCGCCGGGCCGAAGATCGCATTCCAGGTCCAGGTTTCATAGCCGGCAACGCCCGATTCGGCGAGGGTGGGAATCTCGGGAAACGAGGCCACGCGTTCGCGCGTGGTCACGCCCAGCGTGCGCACCGCGCCGGCGCGGATATGCGCGGCCGCGCCGGTGAGCACGTCAAACAGGATGGGAATATGCCCGGCCACGAGATCGGCCATGGCCGGGCCGCCGCCCTTGTAGGGCACATGGCCCATCTCCAGCCCCGCCATGGACTTGAGCAGCTCGCCCGACAGATGCGGCGGCGTGCCCACGCCCGAGGTGCCGTAGCTGAACTTGCCGGGCTGGGACTTGACCAGCGCGATCAGCTCCTGCACATTCCTGGCCTTGACCGAGGGGTGGACCAGCAGCACATTGGGCACGGTGGCGATCAGCGAGATCGGCGTGAAGCCGGTCTGGGCGTTGTACGGCAGCTGGGCCATGGACAGCGGATTGATCACATGCGTGGCAATCGTGCCCATCAGCAGCGTATGGCCGTCGGGCGCGGCGCGCGCGACCTTGGCCGCGCCAATGGTGGCGCCGCCCCCACCGATGTTCTCGACGACCACGGTGCGCTGTATGCGCTCACCGAGCTTTTGCGCCACCAGGCGCGAGACCACGTCGGTGGCGCCGCCCGCGGCAAACGGCACGACCAGGGTGATGTTGCCCTTGGGCAGCGTTGAGGCGGCGGGCTGGGCCAGGGCCGGCCTGATGGCCAGGCCCAGCAGGGACGATGCGCTGGCCTGCAGCAGCAGGCGGCGAGAGGAACGGTGCATGGCTTGTCTCCATTGGGGTTGAGGCAAGAGCGTTCTGTGCGCTCTTTGCCGGGGGAAAACGCTGTGCCGGGTCTTGGGCAATCTCCGCCTAGCGCAGCACGAACGGATTGCCCGTGACCGCGCCGCTGTTGATCCATACCGTCTTGGTCTGCAGGTATTCGCGGATCGCGTCGCTGCCGTTCTCGCGGCCCAGGCCCGAGTCCTTGTAGCCGCCGAACGGCGCCATGAAGCTCACCGCGCGGTAGGTGTTGATCCACACCGTGCCCGCCTGCAGCCGCTCGGACATGCGCAGCGCGCGCGCAATGTCGCCGGTCCAGACCGCGGCCGCCAGGCCGAAGCGCACGCCGTTGGCAATGCGCAGCGCGTCGGCTTCGTCCTGGAAGCGGATCACCGACAGCACCGGGCCGAAGACTTCCTCCTGCGCGATGCGCATGTCGTTGCGCACGCCGGTGAAGATCGTCGGCTGCACGAACCAGCCCTTGCCGCAGCCGGGCGCCTCGCCCTTGGCGCCGCCAAGCACCGCGGTCGCGCCTTCGCTGCGCGCGATGGCTATGTAGTCAAGCACCTTGCGGTATTGCGGCTCGGTGGTGATGGGGCCGACCTGGGTGTCGGGGTGCATGGGGTCGCCCATGCGCGCGCTGCGCGCCACGGCCAGCAGCTTCTCGACAAAGGCGTCGTGGATGCTGTCCTGCACCAGCAGGCGCGAGCCCGCGATGCAGGTCTGGCCGGTGGCGGCAAAGATGCCCGAGATCGCGCCGAACACCGCCTGGTCGAGGTCGGCATCCGCAAACACGATGTTGGGCGACTTGCCGCCCAGCTCCATGGCCGTGTGCTTGAGCAATCGGGCGGCCTGCTCGTTGATCAGCCGGCCCGTGGCGTCCGAGCCCGTGAAGCTGATCTTGCTGACCAGCGGGTGCTCGACCAGCGGCGTGCCCACTTCCTGGCCAAAGCCCGTGACCACGTTGAACACGCCCGGCGGAAAGCCCGCTTCCTCGAACAGCTCGGCCAGCTCCAGCGTAGACGCCGAAGTGAACTCCGAGGGCTTGACGACCACGGTGCAGCCCGCGGCCAGCGCCGGCGCGATCTTCCAGGCCAGCAGCAGCAGCGGCGAGTTCCAGGGAGTGATCGCCGCGACCACGCCCACGGGTTCGTTGCGGGTGAAGGCGAAATAGCCTTTCTTGTCCAGCGGCAGCGTGCTGCCCTGCACCTTGTCGGCCAGGCCGCCGTAGTAATAGAACCATTGCGGCAGGTAGTTGAGCTGGGCGCTCATTTCGGCAAACAGCTTGCCGTTGTCGCGCACTTCAGTGGCAGCCAGCTTGGCGGCGTCGCGCGCAATCAGATCGCCCAGCGTGCGCAGCAGCGCGCCGCGCTGGGTCGCCGTGAGCTCGGCCCAGGGGCCGGTGGTGAGCGCCGCATGCGCGGCCTGCACCGCGGCATCGACATCGCGCGCATCGCCGCGCGGGATCTCGGCCCAGGTTTCCCCGGTGTAGGGGTTCTGGCTCGCAAACCAGGCGCCGCCCTGGGGCGCGCAGGCCTGGCCGTTGATGCGCAGTGAATAGCGTTGCATGGGGAACTCGCAAAAAAGAAGAACAGGCGGCGCCCGGCGCGCCAGGCGCCGGACACGGGGCTCAGAAAGGCTTCAGACCCAGGGCCGCGCGAAAGCGGTTCTTGATGTAGGGGCCGTCGCGCGGCGGCAAGGCGCGCTCGGGCTCGTCGGCCGCGATGAACACCTGCACGAAACGCGTTCCCTGGCGCGCATTGATGCCCTGGGCGATCTCGGCGCTGGCCGCCGTGCTGTCGACCGAGAACGCGTCGGCGATGCCGAAGCCCTTGGCCACGGCCACCAGGTCGGTGCCCAGGCTCGAATGGCTTTGCTGCATGCCGGTCTCGCCGAAGTGGCCGTTGTCCAGCACCACGATGGTCAGGTTACTGGGCTGCTTGGCGGCAATCGTCGCCAGGCTGCCAATGCCCATCAGCTGCTCGCCGTCGCCGGTGATCACCACCACCGGCTTGTCGGGCTGGGCCAGCGCCAGGCCCAGGCCCAGCGAAGTCGCGCCGCCCATGGCGCCCCAGAGGTAGTAGTTCTTGTCGCGGTCGCCGCTGGCAAACACGTCATAGGACGCCGAGCCCAGGCCGGAGACGATCAGCGCTTCGGGCGTGGCCGCGATCAGCTGGGCCACGAAGGCGCGGCGGTCGGCGCGCGCTGTCAATTGCTTGCGGTTCATCACTTGCGCTCCCACTTCTTGCGGCCAATCAGTTCCTGTCCCAGCAGCACGGCCACCTTGGCGCCGGCTTCGAACGCGGCGTCAAAGCCGGCGCTGACGATTTCCTCGACTTCCTCGGGCTTGGAGGCGCGCAGCACCTGTATGCCCATCAATTCGAGCGCGGCCTGCGTGGCCTGGCCCATGGGGCTTTGCCAGGGGTTGAACTCGGCGTACTCGCCGCGCATGGTCACCAGCGTGAAGAACGGCAGGTCGGCCGACTGCAGCAGCGAGAACATGTTCACGCAGTTGCCCACGCCGCTGCTTTGCATCAGCAGCACCGCGCGCTGGCCGCCGAGCCAGGCGCCGCTGCACAGCGCAACGCCCTCTTCTTCCGTGGTCAGCACCACGTCGGTGATGTCGGGATCGGCAATGGCGCTGCGTATCACATGCGAGTGGCCGGCGTCGGGCACATAGGCGATCTGCTGCACACCGCCGGCCTTGAGAACATTGAAGACGGCTTTTTGCCAGTCAGGCGCCGTATCCGGGTGGGAGTTCATGGGAAGTGCTTGAAGTGGTTGGAATATGGAAATAATAAAATCTGATGACAAGCAATCTCAAATAGAATTTCAGCATTCCACAATCACGCTTTCTGATGGGACATACGCCATGGACTTGAAGCAGCTGCGCGCCTTTCTGACGGTGGCCGAGACCGGCAACGTGACGCGCGCGGCCGAGCTGCTGCACCTGGTGCAGCCCGCGGTCTCGCGCCAGATCCGCTTGCTCGAGGAAGACATGGGCACGCCGCTGTTCGAGCGCGAGCGCCACGGCATGGCGCTGACCGAGGCCGGCCAGGCGCTGGTCGGCTATGCGCGCCGCGCGCTGCTGGAACTCGACCGCGCGCGCGCCGAACTCAGCGGCCGCAGTGCGGGCGGCCTGAGCGGTCTGGTGACGCTGGGACTGCTGCCCAGCACCGTCGACCTGCTGTCCAGCGCCCTGGTCTCGGCCGTGGCCGCCGCCCATCCGGGCATACGCGTGCGCATTGCCGTGGGCTATGCGGGCACCTTGATGCAATGGCTGGCCTCGGGCGAAGTCGACGCCGCCCTGCTCTACGGCGCCGAGCGCTCGCCCGACATCCAGACCACGCCGCTGGTCGAGGAAGCGCTGTGGGTCATAGGCCCGCCGCACAGCGCGCTGCAGCCCGATAGGCCCGTCGCCCTGGCGGAGCTGGCCGCGCAGCGCATGGTGCTGCCGAGCGCGCCGCACGGGCTGCGCACGCTGGTCGAGCATGCCTGCGTGCTTGCCGGCGTCACGCTGCAGCTGTCGGCCGAGACCAATGCGCTGAGCGTGCAGCGCAGCCTGGTGCTGGGCGGCCATGGCCTGACCATCCTGCCGCCGATTGCCGTGGCCGACGACCTGCGCGAGGGCAAGCTCAAGGGCGCGCCGCTGGCCGCTCCCGGAATCCGCCGCACCATCGTTCTGGCCCTGCCGCTGCACCGGCCCACGCCGCGCCATGTGCGCTGCGCCATCGATCTGCTGGTGCAGCAGGCGCGCCTGACCATAGACGCGGGCGACTGGCCCGAGGGACAGTGGCTGGGAGCGTGAAGGCTGCGCGCGGCTTCAGCCCGTCAGCGCCGCGCAGAACGTGCGGATCGCCGTGCAGGCACGCCGCAGCGACGCATCATCGAGCGCATAGGCAATGCGGATGTACGGGCCCAGACCAAAGGCGCTGCCATGCACGGTGGCCACGCCCGCTTCATCGAGCAGCGCGTTGACCACATCCTCGTCGCTGTGCAGCGTGGTGCCGGCCGGCGTGGTCTTGCCCAGCAGGCCGGCGCAGGCAGCAAACGCATAGAACGCGCCCTGGGGCACGGCGCAGTGCAGGCCCGGTGCCTGGTTCAGCAGCTCGACCACCATGTCGCGCCGGCGCTGGAACACCGCGCGGGACTCGCGGACGAAGTCCTGCGGCCCGGTCAGCGCGGCCAGCGCCGCATGCTGGGAAATCGTGCAGGCACCCGAGGTCTGCTGGCCTTGCAGCTTTTCCATGGCCTCGATCAGCCAGCGCGGCCCGGTGCCGAAACCTATGCGCCAGCCGGTCATGGCATAGGCCTTGGAGACGCCGTTCATGGTCAGCACGCGCGGCTGCAGGCGCGGCTCGACCTGGGCCAGCGTGAAGAATTCCAGGCCGTCGAAGATCAGGTGCTCGTAGATGTCGTCGCTGAGCACCAGCACCTGGGGATGGGCCAGCAGCACCTCGGCCAGCGCCTGCAGCTCGGCACGGCTGTAGACCGCTCCCGTGGGGTTGGACGGTGAATTCAGTATCAGCCAGCGCGTGCGCGGCGTGATCGCCGCGGCCAGCGCCCGCGGCGTGAGCTTGAAGCCGCTGGCGGCGCCGCAGGCCACGGTGATGGCCCGGCCGCCGCACAGCTGCACGATTTCCGGGTAGCTGACCCAGTACGGCGCGGGCACGATGACTTCGTCGCCTGCGTTGAGCGTCGCCGCCAGCGCGTTGAAGATCACCTGCTTGCCGCCGCTGCACACCAGCGTGTCGCGCCAGTCGACGCCCAGGCCGTTCTCGCGCGCGAACTTGGCGGCAATCGCCTCGCGCAGCGCACGCAGGCCGGCCACCTGGGTGTAGCGCGTCTGGCCGGCCTCGATGGCGGCAATGCCGGCCGCGCGCACATGAGCCGGGGTGTCGAAGTCGGGCTCGCCCGCGCTCAGCGAGATCACCGCGTGGCCGGCGGCGCGGCGCGCCGCGACGCGGTCCATCACCTGGTAGGTGGCCGAGGGCCGGGCATCGGCCAGGAAGCGGTTCAGGGTGCGCTGCGCGCGGTGGGCGTCGTCATGCATTGCGGCTCTCCTGCGCGGTGGCGATGGCCTCGAATTCCTTGTCGTGCATGACTTCGGCCACCGAGCGGCCGGCGCGCACCGCGGCCACCATGCCGTCCTGGCGGCGCGCAATGCGCTCGGCCATGTCGAGCACTTCCTCGATGCGGGCCGCGGGCACGAACACCGTGCCGCAGCGGTCGGCAATCACGTAGTCGTCCTCATGCACGGTGACGCCGGCCATCTGCACCGGGCGGCCCGAATCGATCTGGATCACGCGGTTGCGCGCGCTGATCATGGTCACGCCGCGGCCATAGACCGGGTAGCCGACCGACTCGCTGCCCTCGATGTCGCGGCTCAGGCCGTCGATCACCGAGCCGCGCACCTTCCTTGCCACGGCCGCGTTGGCCAGGATGTCGCCCCAGCAGGAAATGCCCTCGGCGCCGCCGGCAATCACCAGCACGCGCTCGTCGCTGGTCACGGCGTCTATCACCGGCGAGATCAGATGCACGGTCGGCTTGGCTTGCCGCTTGGGGCCTAGCTGTATGGTCGAGGCGCGGCCGACTATCTTCGGGCAGTCCCACAGCGGGCGCAGGCCGTAGGTGGCGCCGGCCAGGCCGAGGAAATCCAGCGCATCGGAGACAGTGTTGGTGTCGAAGACCGCAAGGCGCTCGAGAATGGAATGTGAAGACATGTTGGAGGTCTCGTGAAAGAACCCCTGCATGGTCTGGCCCGCGCACTGATATGTAAATTCCGAACTTACTATGGCTGTGATACAAAAATCGGATCAGCGCTAAGATGGCGCACCCGCCCCTTCAAGGAGTCCGCGCATGACCAGGACCATAGACTTTCGCCTGATACGCCAGCTGTGGATGTTCCTGGCGGTCGCCGAGGAGCAGCACTTCGGGCGCGCCGCGCAGCGGCTCAACATGTCGCAGCCGCCGCTGACCGAACAGATCAAGGTGCTGGAGCAGTCGCTCAAGCTGCAGCTGTTCGAGCGCTCGCGCCGCGGCACCCAGCTCAGCGCCGCGGGCGCGGCGCTGCTGCCCGCGGTGCGCCAGTTCGTCGGGCAGGCCGAGCAGCTCGAACGCGTGGTGCGCGAAGTCGCGGCCGGCCAGTCCGGCGTGCTGCATGTGGGCGCTATCACTTCGGCCATGCTTGACGCCGTGCCGCCGCTGCTGGCCGCATTGAAAAGCCGCCACCCGCAGCTCACCACCTTCGTCAAGGAGATCGACAGTGTGGACGCCGTGCCGGCGCTCGAAGCCGGCGAGATCGACCTGGCATTTGTGCGGCTCGACGGTGAAATCAGCGGCGATATCGCCACGTTGCCACTGGCCGAAGACCGGCTGGCGGTGGCCCTGCACAGGGACCACGCGCTGGCCGCCAAGTCGCGCATACGCCTGAAGGCGCTCGATACCGAGCAGCTCGTGATGTCGTCGCGCCAGGTCAGTCCGGTGTATTTCGATCTGCTGACCAGCATCTGCCGCAGCCATGGATTCGCGCCGCGTGTGGTCCACGAGGTGCGCTCGGTGACCTCGCAGATTGCCTACGTGAGCTGCGGCCAGGGCGTCGCGCTGGTGCCCGCGGCCATGCGCAAGCTCGCCCCCGAGAACGTGGTTGTCAGGCCGCTGCACGAAAAGATCATGGTCGTGACCGCGGCCGCAGTCTGGAACACCCGGCGCCACCATCCCATGGTCGATGAAGCCATTGCCTGGCTGCGGGCCCGGCCGCCGAGAGCGCCGGCGCGCCGCGGCTGATCAAGCCGGCGGCGCCGGCACCTGCTCGCCCAGCTTGGCCAGAAACGCCGCCACCAGCGGATGGGCCGGCCCGGCCTTGCGCACCGCCAGCACCTGGCTTTGCTGCGGCAGGTCCGCGATCGGCACAAAGCACAGGTCGGTGCGATTGTTCGCGGCCACGCTGCGCCCGACGATGGTCGTGCCCAGGCCCGCGGCCACCAGGCCCAGCGCCGTGTGTATCTCCTTGGCTTCATGGCCGACCTGCACGCGCGCGCCGGCCTGGGCCAGGATGCTCAGCACCTGGCGCGAGAAGTGGGCGTTGGCCACCTTGGGATAGCTCACATACGGCAGCGCCTCGAGATCGGCGGCCACCAGCGCCGCGCGCCGCGCCAGCGGATGCTGGGCCGGCAGCGCCGCGACCAGCGGGTCGTCAAACAGCTCGGTGTAGTGCAGATCGGGCTCGCGCGGGAAGGCGCCCAGGCTGCGCGCAATCCCCAGGTGGATGGCGCCGCTGCGCAGCGCCGCGGGCTGCTCCTCGGTGAGTATCTCCAGCAATTCGACGCGCACGTCGGGATAGGCCGACTGCATTGCGCGCACGGCTTCGGGCAGGATGGAAAAGATCGTCGAGCGCGTGAAGCCTATGCCCAGCCAGCCCAGCTTGCCGGCCGCCATGCCCTTGGCCTCGAACTCCAGCCGGCTGCTGGCCAGCAGCAGCTCGCGCGCCTTGGGGTAGACAAACTCGCCCAGCGGCGTGAGCTTCATCGGCCGGCTCGCGCGGTCGAGCAGCGCGCCGCCCAGCTGGGTCTCCAGCTGGCTGATCTGCATGCTGATTGCCGTGGGTGCGACAAACAGCTTCTCGGCCGCGGCGCGGGCGTTGCCGGCCTCGACGACTTCACAGAAATAGCGCAGCTGTCTTAGATTCATAATTTCTGAATATTAATTCAAAATTCAGCAATTGCATTCAGATATTCAGTGCTTCATGATCCTGTTTCATGAACACCGACATCACCCAAGCCGACTGGTTTGAACAGGCCAAGACCCTGTCGACGGCCGAAATCTCCGACGCGCTGGACGCCTTGAAGCTGCCCGGCAGCGCGTTCGGCATACAACCCATTGCCGGTCCGGCCAAGCTGTTCGGCCTGGCCTTCACCGTGCGCTTCGCGCCCATAGACCGCGCCGCGCCCGGCACCGTGGGCGACTTCATCGACACGCTGCAGCCCGGCACCGTGGCCGTGCTCGACAACGGCGGGCGCCTGGACTGCACGGTCTGGGGCGGCATTCTGAGCCAGCTGGCGGCGCACAAGGGCCTGGCGGGCACGGTGGTGCACGGCGTATGCCGCGACACCGCCGAGGCCGACGCTGCGGGCTATCCGCTGTACGCCAACGGCCGCTTCATGCGCACCGGCAAGGACCGGGTGCAGGTCGAAGCCTATGAGCAGCCGGTGTCGCTGGGCGATGTGCGCGTATGTCCCGGCGACCTGATCGTCGGCGACGCCGACGGCATCGTGGTGGTGGCGCGTGCGCGGCTGCAGGAAGTGCTGCAAAAGGCCTTGGCGACACGCGTGGTAGAGGAGCAGATTCTCGCCAGCGCCCTGGCCGGCACGCCGCTGACCGAGGCGCGCAAGCAGTTCAACTACCACAGCCTGCAGCGCGCGGCCGACTCACCGCTCAACGCCTGAAAAGCCCGAGCCCAGACCATAAAAAACAGGAGACAAACCCGTGCGCATTCTTTCAACCCTTGCCGCCTGCGCGGCGCTGGCCGCAGCTTGCGGCGCGGCCAACGCCCAGGCCGCCTACCCCTGCAACACCGTCAAGCTGGTTTCGCCGTATCCGCCCGGCGGCACCACCGACCTGCTGGCGCGGCTGATACAGCCGGGCCTGTCCAAGGAACTGGGCACGGTGGTGATTGTCGAGAACAAGGCCGGCGCCAGCAGCAACATCGGCACCGAACAGGTGGCGCTGGCCGCGCCCGACGGCTGCACGCTGCTGCTGGGCAACAACACCGGCGTGGCGATCAACCGCAACCTCTACAAGCTGCGCGTCGATCCGGTCAAGGGCCTGGCGCCCATAGGCCAGGTGGCCTCGGTGCCGCTGGTGCTCTATGTGAATGCCAACGTGCCGGCGCAAAGCCTGCAGCAGCTCGTGGAGCTGGTGAAGAAGAACCCCGGCAAGTTCAGCTATGCCTCGGGCGGCAGCGGCAGCCCGCAGCATCTGATGGGCGAGCTGCTCAAGCTCGAGCAGAACATCGATGTCGTGCACATTCCGTACAAGGGCCAGGGCCCGGCCATGCAGGACGTGGTCTCGGGCCAGGTGCAGATGGCGTTCGAGACCACCTCGGTGATCGTGCCGCAGCTCGCCTCGGGCCGGGTGCGGGCCCTGGCCACCACCAGCGCCCAGCGCGCCAAGAGCCTGCCCAACGTGCCGACCATGAAGGAGCTGGGCATGGCCGATTTCGTGACCGAGAACTGGTACGGCCTGTTCGCGCCGGCCAAAACCCCGCCGGCGCTGGTGCAGCGCCTGGGCCAGGCGCTCGACACCGTGCTTGACGCCAAGGAGGTGCGCGCCAGCCTGGAAAAAATGGGCTCCACCGACAGCCGCGGAACGCCCGAAAGCTTCACCCGATTCATCGCCCAGGAGCTGCCGCTGTGGGAATCCGTGGTCAAGCGCTCGGGCGCCAAGGCCGACTGAGCCCGACACCCTAGAGGAAAGATCCCATGATAGGACTTCGCATTCTCCAGCGCCGCCGCGCCGTCGACCTCGCGCTCGCGCGCCAGTTCCTCGACGTGCCCGTGGCCAATGTCAGCGACTGCATGGCGCGCATGACGGCCGCAGGCCCGCGCCTGCGTCCCATGCACCGCAGCGCGCGCATGGCCGGCCCGGCGCTGACCATCAAGACCCGGCCCGGCGACAACCTCATGATCCACAAGGCGCTGCAGCTGGCCGTGCCCGGCGACATCATCGTCGTCGACGGCGGCGGCGACCTGACCAATGCGCTGATCGGCGAGATCATGACCGGCGACGCCATGCGGCAAAAGCTCGGCGGCATCGTCATCAACGGCGCCATCCGCGACGCCGACTGGATCGCCGAGCGCGACTTTCCGGTGTTTGCCGCCGGCGTCACGCACCGCGGCCCCTACAAGGACGGCCCCGGCGAGATCAATGTGCCGATTGCGATTGACGGCATGGTGATCGAGCCCGGCGATCTGGTGATAGGCGACGGCGACGGCCTGCTGTGCGTGCCGTTCGACCAGGTCGAAACCCTGCTGGCCGCGGCGCGCGCCAAGCAGGAAGTCGAAGCCCGCATGGTCGCCGACATCGAAGCCGGCACGCTGGACCGCGCCTGGGTCGATGCAACGCTCACGCGGCTGAACTGCTTCATCGAGCGCTGAGCGCCCGCGCCCTTCAAGGGGCCGCGGCCGCGTCCAGCTGCTGCAGTATCTCGCCGCGCAGCTGCAGCAGAGGCGCGCACAGCTCCTCGGCCACCTGGGCCAGGGGCTCGGCCGTGGACAGGCTGCAGTTGAGCACATAGACCGCGTCGGCCGTGACCAGCGGCGTGGCCAGCGCCACCACCTCGGGCTGCCAGGCCGCGGCGCAAAAGCCGCGCGCCGCCACCGACTGCGCCGCCCGGGCGATTTCCTCCTGCAGCGCCGGCCACTGCGCCGCGCGCCGCTGCGCAAAGCGCGCCAGCAGCGCTTCGCGCCTGGCCTGGGGCGCGACCGCGAGATAGGCGCGCCCCAGGGATGTCAGCTCCATGGGCACGCGCTGGCCCGAAACCACATGCCGCAGCACGATGCGCCGGCTGTAGCGTATCGACTCCAGATAGACCATTTCATCGCGGTCGGGGCAGGCCAGGCCCACATTGATCCTGCGGCCTTCGGCCAGCGCGCGCATGCGCGGCGCGGCCACCGACAGCACGCTCGAGCCAGTGCGCATCGCATGCGCCAGGCTCAGCACCGCGGGCGCCAGGCGATAGGCGCGGCTTTGCTGATCGACCTGCAGCATGCCCGCGCCCACCAGCGTCTGCGTCAGCCGGCTCACCGTGGCCTTGGACAGCCCCGTGCGCTCGACCAGATCGCCGTTGCCCAGCAGCTCGGAGCCCGGCCGGAAGGCGCGCAGTATCTCTATGCCGCGCTCCAGCGAGCGGTTCGCGGGCGACTGTCCGGGCTTGTCATGCAGGATTTCTGAGCGGGCCGGGTCCATGGGCGTCCTTGGCGGCAAAACAAGCGGTCATTCTCGCACGCCAGCGGCGCCCGCAATTCCACCTGTTGGAACTGGCGGGGTCACAAAACAGCCTGCTTCCCCTAAGCTGGCGCAGACCGGCATCGGCAAAGGATGCAGGCGTGGCACAACAGATTCGGTCCAGCACCGCAAGAAAACCAGGAGACAGACATGCTTCATTCCATCGCCCGCCGCGGCGCGAGATCACTGGCCTTCATCACCGCCCTCATGGGCGCGGCCGGCTGCGCCTTGGCGGCCTTTCCCGACAAGCCGGTGCGCATGGTCGTGCCGTTCGCGCCCGGCGGCGGCACCGACCTGATCGCGCGCACGCTGGGCGCGGAGATGGGCAAGGACCTGGGCCAGCCGGTGATCGTGGAGAACAAGCCCGGCGCGGGCACCATGATAGGCACCGACAACATCGCCAAGAGCGCGCCCGACGGCTACTCGCTGGTCGTGGCCTCGTTTGCGCATGCAACCAACCCCGCGCTGCAGCCCAAGCTGCCCTACGGCAGCAACAAGGCGTTTGCGCCCGTGGTGCTGATAGGGCGCGGTCCCAACGTGCTGGTGGTGCGCAGCGAGAGCCCGTACAAGAGCCTGGCCGACGTGCTGGCCGCGGCCCGGGCCCAGCCCGACAAGCTGACCTATGCCTCGCAGGGCGCGGGCACTTCGGCGCACCTGGCCGGCGAACTGTTCGCCAACCTGGCCAAGGTCAAGCTGACCCATGTGCCCTACCGCGGCGCGGGCCCGGCGCTGACCGATCTCATGGGCGGACAGGTCGACATGATGTTTGCCACCGCCGCCGCGGTCTCGACCTTCATCGGCAATGACGGCGCGCCGAGCAAGCTGCGCGCGCTGGGCGTGACCACGCTCGAGCCTTCGGCGGCGTTCAAGGGCGTGCCGGCCATTGCCGCCAGCGTTCCCGGCTACCGCGTCGAGAGCTGGTACGGGCTGTACGTGCCCGCGGGCACGCCCGCCGCCGTCATCGACCGGCTCAACGCCGCGGCGCGCAAGGCCGCGCGCGCGCCCGACTTCGTGCGCAAGCTCGAACACGAAGGCCTGGTGATCAACGCCGGCCCGCCCGCGGAACTCGACGCCTATGTGCAGGCCGAGGAAAAGCGCTGGGCGCAGATCGTCAAGGACAACAACATCAAGCCCGACTGATGGCGGCTGCGGCCGTCGCCCCTGGAAAACACCATGAACTACTCCCTGATCCAACTGCAGGTCACCGACGCGGTGGCCACCATCACGCTGAACCGGCCCGACAAGCGCAACGCCATGAGCGACGACATGCGCACCGAGTTCATTGACGCGCTCGAGCGCGTCGCGGCCGACAAGGCCGTCAAGGCCCTGGTGCTCACCGGCGCGGGCAAGGGCTTTTGCGCGGGCGGCGACATTGCCGGCATGCAACAGCGCATGAACGCGCCCGCGGGCGAAGTCGGCTTCAACGGCTGGCAGCGCCAGCAGCGCGTGCACCATGTGCAGGCCCTGCTGCACACCATGCCCAAGCCGGTGATTGCCGCCGTCAACGGCGCGGCTTCGGGCCTGGGCGCGGACACCGCGCTGGCCTGCGACTTCGTCATCGCCAGCGAATGGGCCAGCTTTGCCTGGAGCTATGTGCTGCGCGGCATCATTCCCGACGGCGGCGGCATGTACTTCCTGCCGCGCCGCGTGGGCCTGGCCAGGGCCAAGGAGCTGATCTTCACGGGCCGCCAGGTCAAGCTCGACGAAGCGCTGGCGCTGGGCATTGTCGACCGCAAGGCCGGCGCCGAGACGCTGCTCGCCGACGCCCAGGCCTGGGCGCGGGAGCTTTCGGCCGCATCGGCGACGGCGCTGGCGCTGACCAAGACCATTCTCAACCAGAGCTTCGAGCTGTCGTCGCACGACGTCTTTGCCCAGGGCAGCCAGGCCCAGGGCATCTGCTACACCAGCAGCGAGCACCGCGCGTCGGTCGAGGCCTTTCTCGCCAAGACCGCCGCCAAGGAGTGATGCCATGAACCACGCCATCGCCAAGCTGCTGTCGCCGCGCAGCGTCGCCGTCATCGGCGCCTCGGCCGATCCGCGCAAGACCGCGGGCCGGCCCGTGGCCTATCTGCGCAAGCACGGCTTTGCCGGCCGCATCCTGCCCGTGAACCCCAAGGTCGCGGAGATCGACGGCCTGCCCTGCTACGCCGACATCGCTTCACTGCCCGAAGTGCCCGATGTCGCCGTGGTACTGCTGGGCGCCGAGCGCGCCCACCAGGCGGTGAAGGAGCTGGCCGCGCGCGGCTGCGCCGCCGCCATCGTGCTCGCCAGCGGCTATACCGAGACCGGCGCCGACGGCGCGCGCCGCCAGCAGCAGCTGATCGAGGCCGCGGGCAGCATGCGCCTGCTGGGCCCCAACACCATCGGCCTGGTCAATCTCACCGACCGCATCGTGCTGTCGCCCTCGGGCGCGCTGGAAATGGACGAGTTTCCCGTGGGCAGCATAGGCGTGGTGTCGCAAAGCGGCGGCATCCTGGGCTCGCTGCTGTCGCGCGCCGCGGCGCGCGGCATAGGGCTGTCAAAGCTGATCTCCACCAGCAACGAAGTCGATCTGGAACTGGCCGACTTCATAGCCCACCTGGCCGACGACCCGGCAACCAAGGTCATCGCGCTGTATGTGGAGACGGTGCGCAATCCCGAGAAATTCCGCGCCGCCTGCCTCAAGGCGGCGCGCGCCGGCAAGCCCGTGGTGGCGTTCAAGATCGGCCGCTCCGAGGCCGGCGCCCAGGCCGCGGTCTCGCACACCGGCGCCATGGCCGGCGCCGACCGCATGTACGACGCGCTGTTCCGCCAGGTGGGCGTGATACGCGCGCAGAGCTTTGCCGATCTGCTGGACATTCCCGCGGCGCTGGCCACGGGCCGCGTGCTGCGCGGCCGGCGCGTCGCCATCCTGACTTCCACCGGCGGCGCCGGCACGCTGGTCTCCGACGACCTGGGCGTGGCCGGCTTCGAGACGCCGGCGCCCGACGCGGCCACGGCCGATGCGCTGCGCGCGCTGCAGACCGGCAGCGAAGCCGTGCTGGACCGCAACCCCATCGATGTGACGCTGGCCGGACTGCGCCCCGACCTGCTGCGCGGCGCGATCACCGCGCTGCTCGCCAGCCCCAGCTACGACGCGCTGATCATCATTGTCGGCTCGTCCAGCCTGGCCATGCCCGAACTGCTGGCCGGCGCCATCCAGGACTGCCTGCCGCATTCCGACAAGCCGGTGCTGGCCTATGTGAGCCCGCATGCGCCCGAGATCGGCGCGCTGCTGACGCAGCGCGGCGTGCCGGCGTTTGCCGCGGCCGAAAGCTGCAGCGCGGCGCTGGCCGGCATGCTGCGCCTGCGCGGCTTCGAAGCCGCGGCAGCGGCCGAGCCCAGGGCGCCCGTCGAGACCGGCGTGCTGCCCAGCGGCTCGCTGGACGAAGCCCAGGCCAAGGCCTTGTTCAGCCGTTTCGGCCTGCCTTGCGCTGCCGAGCGCGTGGTGCGCACGGCCGACGAAGCCGTCGCCGCGGCGCGCGAACTGGGCGGGCGCGTGGTGCTCAAGATCCTGTCGGCGCAGATCACGCACAAGAGCGATGTCGGCGGCGTGGCCGTGGGCCTCACGCCCGAGACCATTGGCGCGCGGCTCACGCAGATGGCCGGCGAGGTGGAGGTCAAGGCCGGGGTGCAGGTGGGGCAGTTCCTGGTGCAGCAGATGGTGGCCGGCGGCACCGAGCTGATCCTGGGCCTGCACCGCGACGCGCTGGGCACGGCCGTGCTGCTGGGCATGGGCGGCGTCACGGCCGAGCTGTTCCAGGACACCACGCTGCGACTGCTGCCCAGCGACGGCGGCAGGCTGCAGCCGCTGACCCGCGCCGATGCGCTGGCCATGGCGCGCGAACTCAAGACCTGGCCGCTGCTTGACGGCTTTCGCGGCCGGCCCCAGGCCGATGTGGCGGCGCTGATCGACGCCATCGTCGCCTTCTCGGCCATGGCCGCGCAGCTGGGCGAGCGCGTGCTCGAAGCCGAGATCAACCCGCTGTTCGTGCTGCCCGCGGGCCAGGGCGTGCGCGCGGCCGACGGCGTGCTGGTGCTGGCATGAGCGGCGCCCTGCATGCCACCGAAGTGTTCGGCCAATACGCCGAACGCTATTCCCAGGCCGCGCTGCCCGAGGCCGTGATCCACCACGCCAAGCGCGCGCTGATCGACTGGTACGCGGCGCTGTTTCCCGGGCTCGCGGCCGCGCCCCTGGCCCAGCTCGAGCAGGTGCTGGCCGAAGACCTGGGCCACGGACGCGCGCGCCTGGGCAATGGCCGCGCGGCCACGGCCCGGGCCGCGGCGCTGTACAACGGCACGGCGGCGCATGCGGCCGAGATCGACGACAGCTTTCGCGACGCCATGTACCACCCCGGCGCCGCGACCATTGCCGCGGCCCTGGCCGCAAGCCAGCAGGCCGGCGCCAGCGGCCTGGACTTCCTGCGCGCGCTGGTGCTGGGCTATGAAGTCTCGACGCGCATAGGCGTGGTGCTGGGCCGCGCGCACTACCGCTTCTGGCACAACACCGGCACCGTGGGCGCGTTTGGCGCCGCGGCCGCGGCGGGCGGCGCGCTGCGCCTGGACGCCGCGCCCTTTGCGCATGCGCTGGCCACGGCCGCGACCTTCACCGCCGGCTTGCAGCAGGCGTTTCGCAGCGACTCGATGTCCAAGCCGCTGCATGCGGGCCGCGCCGCCGAGGCCGGCCTGATAGCGGCGCAGCTCGCCCAGCGCGGCGTCACGGGATCGCTGGATGTGCTGGACGGCGAAGCCGGCCTGGGCCGCGCCATGAGCGACGGCCCCGATTGGTCGCAGGTCGGCGCCACGCTGGGCCGCGACTTCCACATCACGCGCCTGACGTTCAAGAACCACGTGGGCTGCGGCCACACCTTTGCCGCCATCGACGCGGTGCTGGCGCTGCGCGCCCGGCATGGCCTGCGCGCGCCGGACATCCGCGCCATCCATGTCGCCACCTACCGCCCGGCGCTGGACATCGCCTGCTACGACCAGCCGCGCACGGCCAACGAAGCCCGCTTCAGCCTGCGCTTTGTCGTGGCCACCGCGCTGCTGCATGGCAGCGTGCGCCTGGGTGCCTACACGCCCGAACGCCTGGCCGACGCCGAACTGCGCGCGCTCACGGCGCGCGTCAGCGTGGCGGTTGACCCCGCAATCGACGCCGCCTTTCCCGGCCGGCGCGCGGCGCGCGTGGAAATCACCACCCATGACGGCCGCCACCTGGTCTGGCTGCAGCCCGACCGCAAGGGCGACCCCGAGCTGCCGCTGTCGGACAGCGAGCTGGAACACAAGTTCCTCGAACTCGCCACGCCGGTGATAGGCGCGGGCCCGGCAA
>NZ_JAVWWA010000021.1:0-51723 GCF_036666375.1 Comamonas sp.
GCCACGCGCAGCGATCTCGCGCGCCGCTGGCATGACCTGATGGACGTCAACGCCGGACGCATTGCCGACGGCGAGGCGACGATAGAGGACATGGGCTGGGAGCTGTTCCATCTGATGATTGAAATCGCCAGCGGCCGCAAGAAGACCTGGGCCGAGCACTGGAAGCTGCACAACTCGCTGGTGCTCTTCAACCCCGCCCCGGTGACCTGACAACTACATCCCCTGCACGCCTGAAACAACAGGCGGCATTTCATTTCAACCAGGAGACAAATCTCATGCAACGTCGACAACTACTCAAGGCCGCGGCCGCTCCGCTGGCCCTGGCCTGCATGCCTGCGGCCGTGATGGCACAGAGCAACTGGCCCAAGGCCAAGGTCATCACTTACATGGTGCCTTTCGCCGCAGGCGGCACCACCGATCAGCTCGGACGCCTGATTGCCCAGCAACTGGGCCCGGCGCTGGGCACGACGGTGGTCGTCGACAACAAGGCCGGCGCGGGCGGCAGCGTGGGCTCCGAGCTCGCCTCGCGCACCGCGCCCGATGGCTTCACCATCCTGGGCGGCACGATCAGCTCGCATGCGATCAACGTGAGCCTGTACCCCAAGCTGGGCTATGACCCGCTCAAGTCGTTCACGCCGATCACGCTGATAGGCACCAACCCGCTGGTGCTGGTGGTTCCGGCCAACAGCCCGTACAAGAGCCTCAAGGACGTGCTCGAAGCTTCGCAGAAGAAGTCGGGCGGACTGTCGTCAGCCTCGGCTGGCGCGGGCACGTCGCAGCATCTGGCGCTGGAAATGCTGGCCTGGAAGTCGGGCGTCAAGTTCACCCATGTGCCTTACAAGGGCAGCGGCCCGGCGATCCAGGACGTGATGGGCGGTCAGGTCGACATGATGTTCGACACCACCGTGGTTGCCGCACCGCACATCCAGAGCGGCAAGCTGCGCGCGCTGGCGGTGACGTCCAAGCAGCGCATCGAGTCGCTCAAGGACGTGCCCACGGTCGCGGAATCGGGCCTCAAGGGCCTGGGCGACTTCGAGGTCACCTCGTGGCAGGCCATCTTCGCGCCGACCAATACGCCGGACGCCATCGTCCAGCGCCTGCACCAGGAAATCGCCAAGATCCTGGCCACGCCCGACATGCAGGGCCGCCTGAAGACCATGGGCATGGAGCCGTCGACGCTGTCGACCACCCAGGTCGCGGCATTCCAGAAAGCCGAAGTCGCCAAGTGGGCAACGGTGATCAAGGAAGCCAACGTCAAAGTCGATGGCTAAGCCGCCCGCCCAGACACAAAAAAAGCGCCTCACGGCGCTTTTTTTGCGTTGGCGTCAGCCGATCAGGACTGGGCAAGCTCCGGCGCGCGGAACAGGGCCGCGACCTTGCGCTTGGACTTGATCGAAGGGCGCGAAGCGGGCTGGCGCGTGTCGTCCCAGGTGGCCGCGGGGGCCGCGGCCGCAGCCACGTAAGGCCGGTCGAAAAACGGATCGGCCGCGGGGCGCGAGGCCGGACGCGAGGAACGCGGTGCCGGAGCCGGGCGACCAACGACGCCGCGCGCCGTGTCTTCGCCTTCGCCGCGCCAGGCGCGGCGGCCGTCGTTCATGCGGCCCTGCTGGCGCGGCTGCTCGAGCTGCAGCGCCTCGACGTCGATCTTCTTCTTGATCAGCTTCTCGATTTCGCCGACCTGGCGCGCGTCGCGCGAGGACACCAGCGTGACCGCCAGGCCCGAGGCGCCCGCGCGGCCGGTGCGGCCTATGCGGTGCACATAGTCTTCGGCGTTGAACGGCACGTCGTAGTTGAACACCGCGGGCACGTCCTTGATGTCCAGACCGCGCGCGGCGACGTCGGTGCAGACCAGCAGGTCGACATTGCCGGCCTTGAAGGCTTCGAGCGCCTTGAGGCGTTCATCCTGGCTCTTGTCGCCATGCAGCGCCGTGGCGCGCAGGCCGTCGCGCTCGAGCGTGCGCGTCAGGCGGGCGCAGCCCAGCTTGCTGTTCGAGAAGATGAAGGCCTGGCGGATGCCGCGTTCCTTGAGGATCTTGTGGATGGCCAGGCGCTTTTCGTCTTCGTCGGCGGCGCTGAAGAAGCGCTGCTCCACGGTGGACGCGGTCTCGTTGGGCCGTGCGACTTCAATGGTCACCGGGTCCTGCAGGTAGCTGCCGGCCAGGCGCTTGATTTCAGGCGAGAAGGTCGCGCTGAACAGCAAGGTGGTGCGGGTCTTGGGCAGGTAGGACAGGATGCGCTGCAGATCGGGCAGGAAGCCGATGTCGAGCATGCGGTCGGCTTCGTCGAGCACCACGTATTCGACCTGGTTGAGGATGGCGGTCTTGGCCTCGATGTGGTCGAGCAGACGACCCGGCGTGGCCACCAGCACTTCGACGCCCTTCTTGAGCTCGGCCGTCTGGGGCTTCATGTCCATTCCGCCGAACACCACCATGCTGCGCAGCTTGGTGTATTTGGCGTACAGCGCGATTTGCTGGGCGACCTGGTCAGCGAGCTCTCGCGTCGGCAACAGCACCAGCGCACGCACCGGATGGCGCGCGGGCGAAGTCGAACTGTTTTCGTGCTTGAGAAGACGCTGCAGCAGCGGCAGCGAGAACGCGGCCGTCTTGCCGGTACCCGTTTGGGCGGCGCCCATCACGTCCTTGCCAGTCAAGACAACGGGAATGGCCTGCGCCTGAATGGGCGTCATCGACTCATAGCCCATCTCGGCAACGGCACGGGCGAGGGGTTCCGACAGGGATAAATTGGAAAAAGAACTTGTCATTTAGCCTACTATTGTCGCACCTAGCGGCGAACCCACCTATTTGCCCCGGCGATTCAAGGGCTTCATGCGCAGCTTATGCACGACAAACCCCTGCGCGCAGGGGTGTCGTGGCGTCACAGTTGCCTGGCGCTGAACGTGTCGCAGCCCTTGAGTTCGCCGCGTTGCAGGCCGCTGTGGAACCAGCGCTGGCGCTGCGCGCTGGAACCATGGGTGAAGCTGTCGGGCACGACGGCACCGCCCGCGGAGCGCTGCAATGCGTCGTCGCCGATCTTGGCGGCGGCGTTCATCGCCTCTTCCACGTCGCCCTGCTCGAGGATCTGGCGCGCATTCTGCGCATGGTGGGCCCAGACGCCGGCCAGGCAGTCGGCCTGGAGCTCGAGCCGCACCGACAGCTGGTTCTGCTCGGCCTTGCTGACGCGCCCGCGCATGCTGTCGACCTTGTCGGTGATGCCCAGCAGATGCTGCACATGGTGGCCCACTTCATGCGCAATCACATAGGCCTGGGCGAAATCGCCGGGCGCTCCCAACTGGTCCTTGAGCGTCTGGTAAAAGCCCAGATCGATATAGACCTTTTGATCAGCAGGGCAATAGAACGGCCCCATGGCCGACTGGCCCGTGCCGCAGGCAGTCTGCGTCGCGCCGCGAAACAGCACCAGGCGCGGCTGCTGGTAGCTGCCGCCATTCTTGCGAAACAGGTCTCCCCAGACGTCTTCGGTGTCGGCCAGCACGGTCGACACAAAGCGCGCCATGGTGTCGTCGGCCGGCGCCCGGCCCGCCGGCGCGGGCTGCTGCACCGCGACCGGGCTGCCGCCGCCGCTGAGCATGCCCAGCAGCGTCAGCGGGTTGATGCCCAGCACCCAGCCGCCGATCAGCGCCACCACGATCGTGCCTATGCCTATGCTGCGGCCGCCGAAGACCGGTGAGCCGCCTCCCTGGCCGCGTCTGTCTTCGATGTTTTCCGATTCCCGGTTGCCGTCCCAGCGCATAAAAACTCCTTTTGCGCCGGCATGCGCGGCGCGATCAACGGCATATTACGTCGGCGCAGGCCCGGGCGCAGCGCCCGCCGCGCAAATTGCGCCAAGCAGGCCCAAGCTCCTACAAGCGCTGCGGACTTGACCTGTGTACATTCGAGGCCATGCACCTCCTCACTGCCCGCCGCTCAGCGCCGCTGCGGATGTTCCTGCGTGGATACCATGGGGCCGTCGCCCGCGCGGCCCCGGCCGCCGCGATCGGGGTGCACATATGAGCCAGCCCTTGCCGCCGCACTCCCACCCGCCGCCCCCGCGCCGCCCCTGGAGCCTGCGCACGCAGATTGCGGTGGTCTTCGGCAGCCTGGTCGCGCTGGTCGCCGTGCTGCTGTCGCTGGCCTTTGGCGAGCTGCTCAAATGGCGCATACAGCAGGAGGCCGCGGCCTCGCTGCACATGGTCGCCCACAACGCGGCCAAGGTACTTGCCGAAGGCCTGTTCGAGCGCAGCCGGCTGATGCAGGTACTGGGCTCGTCCCAGGACCTCTGGGAAAAAGGCATAGACGCACCGGAAGTGCTGCCGCTGCTGCAGCGCATGCATTCGAGCCGCCCCTACAGCCGCTGGATAGGCGTGGCCGATATCCACGGCCATGTCCCGACCGACTCCAACCGCATTCTGCAAGGCAAGAACGTAGCCGATCAGCCCTGGTTCCAGGCCGGCCTCAAGGATCTCTATGTCGGCGACGTGCATGCTTTCGAAGGGCTGGCCAGCAGACTGCCGCCGAGCAGCAGCGGCGAGCCGCAGCGCTTCCTCGACTTTTCCGCACCGATTTTCCGCCACGGCGAGACCGTAGGCGTGCTGGGCATGCATCTGAGCTGGGACTGGGCGCGCGATGTACTCGAAGAGCTGCGCC
This sequence comes from Comamonas sp., assembly GCF_036666375.1. GTDB lineage: Bacteria > Pseudomonadota > Gammaproteobacteria > Burkholderiales > Burkholderiaceae_C > Comamonas. The sequence goes on from NZ_JAVWWA010000021.1 coordinate 4,641, forward strand.
CCACCTATGCCGACCATGCACAAATAGAACTGTTCGTGTTCGACCGCCGCGGAGAAATTCTCTATGCGCCCGATGGCCGCATCGCGCCCTATGTGGCGCTGGGCCAGAAACTGCCGCAGACCGAACAGCCGTCCGCGAGCGCACGCGACAGCATGACCACGCCGGGACTCGCGGGCCTGGCGCAATGGGAGGATGCCAGGACAGCTTTCCTGACGGCAGTGACGCGTCTGCCGGCGCGCAACCTCGCCAGCGACCTGGGCTGGAACGTGGTCGTGCGCCAGCCCGTGGCCACGGCTTTCGTCGGCGCCGACACCGCCGTGCTCCAGGCGCTGGCGGGCGGCATCGCGGCCGCCATGCTGGCCGCGCTGATCGCTTCGCTGGCCGCGCGCCGTCTCAGCGAAGACCTCAACAGCCTGTCGCGCGCCGCGCTGCACATCGAAGCCGGCACACCCGGCGCAGTCGTGCCGCAGGCCGACAGCACGCGCGAAGTGCAGCGCCTGTCGCGCACGCTGGATCACATGACGCGCCGCCTGCTGACCATGAACGAAGAGATGGAGGTAGTCGTGCGCCAGCGCACGCTGGAGCTCCAGCACGCAAACCAGGAGCTCGAGCGCCAGGCCAGCAGCGACCCGCTGACCGGGCTGCTCAACCGCCGCGGCTTTGACGCGCGCCTCGCGACCGCGGTCGCGCTGGCCCAGCGCAGCGGCCGCCCACTGAGCGTCATCACCATCGATGTGGACCACTTCAAGCGCGTCAACGACACCTATGGCCACGAAGTCGGCGACAACGTGCTGCGCACGCTCGCGCAGCAACTCAAGACCAGGCTGCGCGCATCGGATGCCGTGGCCCGGCTCGGCGGCGAGGAGTTCATCGTGCTGCTGGCCGACACCGCGCCCGTGACAGCACTCGAGATGGCCGAACAATTGCTGGTGGTCGTCGCGACACTTGCAAGGGACGACGCGGGCACGGTCACCATCAGTGCCGGTGTGTCGGCATTGCGACCCGAAGACGAAAATGGAAACGCGATGTTGCGCCGCAGCGACGCAGCGCTTTATGCAGCCAAGACCGCAGGGCGCAATCGCGCCGTGATGCACCTGTGAATACGGCCCCGCCCTTCAATGGGTTTCGGCGGTACGCGCGCAGGGAGGATGATTGAAATAGGCCGACAGCCGCACGCTCAGTGCGCGCAGTTCTGGACAATCGATCTCGGCGGCCGCAGCGAGCTGCTGGCGCGCGTAGCCCAGATCGCCCAGCATCATTGCCGCATGTACGGCGCGCCCATGGCCAGCCATCTTCAAGATGAAGGTGTCGAGTTCGTGCTGCGGCCAGTAGGCGCTGTGACAGCGCTCGGCGCGCCAGGGATTTTCAGGCGCGGCACGCATGCCGCAGTCGGGGTCCGCAGCGAGAACAGGTGCATGCAGACCGCGGTTCATGGGCGCACGCCACGCAAACTTGAACATCGCCAGCATAAGACCTCCTGATCGTTCCGGCACACCCCATGTCTGCCATATAGACAGTGCATGGTAAGAGTTGTGTGTGACAGAAACATACGGACAAATGCGCTGACCGATGTCGGAAATAGCCTATAGGCGGGCAACGCCCCGGTCAGAGATTCAGGCGCGTGGCAGAGTGACGCCGCTTTGACCCTGGTACTTGCCGCCGCGGTCCTTGTAGCTGGTCTCGCAGACTTCGTCGCTTTCGAAGAACAGCACCTGGGCACAGCCTTCGCCCGCATAGATGCGCGCCGGCAGCGGCGTGGTGTTGGAGAACTCCAGCGTCACATAGCCTTCCCACTCGGGCTCGAACGGCGTCACGTTGACGATGATGCCGCAGCGCGCATAGGTGCTCTTGCCCAGGCAGATCGTCAGCACATTGCGCGGAATGCGGAAATACTCGACGGTGCGCGCCAGCGCGAAGCTGTTGGGCGGAATGATGCAGCTGTCGCCTTCGAAATCGACAAAGCTCTTCTCATCGAAGTTCTTGGGATCGACCACGGTGCTGTGGATGTTGGTGAACACCTTGAATTCGGGCGCGCAGCGGATGTCGTAGCCATAGCTGCTGGTGCCGTAGCTGATGATCTTGCGGCCTTCGGCCTCGCGCACCTGGCCGGGCTCGAAGGGCTCGATCATTCCGGTGCTTTCCGCCATGCGACGGATCCACTTGTCGCTCTTGATGCTCATGGGAATTCCTGCAAATACTGCTCAGACGCCTGAAAACCAAGCGTAACAGGCTATTTTGCTTGAGAAATAATGGTTTGCTCGACCACCCGGTCATCTCCGAGCACGATCAGCGCGAACAGCAGTTCATCGAGATTGCGCGCGGCGCGGGTCTTGCGCGCCAGCAGCGGCGTGGCTTGCGGGTCGAGCACCACGAAGTCGGCTTCGCAGCCCGGCAGCAGATTGCCGACCACGCCGCCCAATCCCATGGCCGCGGCCGCGCCGCCCGTGTGCTGCCACCACAGATCCGCGGGCGCGAGGCTCAGCCCGCGCTTGGTCTGGCCTTCGCGCCCCACCGCATAGGCCGCGAGCATGGTGTGAAACGGCGAAAAGCTCGTGCCCGCGCCGACATCGCTGGCCAGGCCATGGGCAAAGCCGGCCTCGCGCGCGCTGGCATAGTCGAAGAAACCGCTGCCCAGGAACAGGTTGCTGGTCGGGCTTACGGCGGCGGCCGCGCCGCGCGCGCGCATCAGCGCGCGGTCCTCGGCGTCGAGATGGATGCAGTGCGCATAGACCGCGCGTTCGCGCAGCAGACCGAAGTCGTCGTAGACCGACAGATAGCTGCGCGCCTGCGGAAACAGCGCGCGCACCCAGCTTATCTCGTCGAGGTTCTCGGCGACATGCGACTGTATCCAGACATCGGGATAGCGCGCCGCGAGTTCGCCCGCGCCGCGCAGTTGAGCCTCGGAGCTCGTCGGCGCAAAGCGCGGCGTGATCGCGTAGCCGAGCCGGTCCACGCCGTGCCAGCGCTGTATCAGCGCCTCGGTGTCGAGCAGGCTTTGCTCGGTCGCATCGCGCACGCCGTCGGGCGAATTGCGGTCCTGCAACACCTTGCCCGTGACCAGGCGCATCTGCGCTTTCTGCGCCGCGCCCATCAGCGCATCGACCGAGGCGGGATGGCTGGTGGCGAACGCCAGCGCCGTGGTCACGCCGTTGCGCAGCAGTTCGGCAATGAAGAAATCGGCGACTTCCGCGCTGTAGGCGGCGTCGACGAAACGCTGCTCGTGCGGAAAGGTGTAGTTCTCCAGCCAGGGCAGCAGGCCGTCGGCGGGCGCGCCGATCACATCGGTCTGCGGGTAGTGGATATGCAGGTCGACAAAACCCGGCGCGATCAGCCGCCCGGCAAAGTGCTGCACGGGCAGGCCCGCATAAGCGGGCGACAGCGCAGCCCAGCTGCCCGATGCCTGCACGCGCGCGCGGCCATCGGGCGTGCGCGCCACGGCCAGCAGCCCGTCTTCGTCGTACAGGGGCTGGCCTTCGGGGGTGAAGCGCAACAGGGCGCCGCGATAGATATGCATGCGAGAAGCTTAACGGCAGGCGGTGAAAAACCGTGTTGTATTCAATGGCCCAGCGTGCCTTGCACGCCCTCGACCAGCCATTTCATGTCGAGGATCTGCGCATCGCTGAGCTGGCTGCCCTTGGGGATCACCACATGGCCGGCGTTGTCGCGCACATCGGCCTTGGCAGCGGCAAACGGCTGGATACGGCCCTGTGCCATCAGCTGCTGCTGCGCCAGCACTTCCTTTTGCACGGCAGCGGGCACCTTGCGGCCAAACGCTTCGAGGCGGATCATTCCGTCCTTGACCCCGCCCCAGACATCGCCGCTGGTCCAGCTGCCGTCGCGCACGGCGCGCGCGCGCCGCGTGTAGTAGTCGCCCCACTGGTGGGTCACGGCCAGGATCTGCGCATCGGGCGCGACCTGGCGCATGTCGGAGTGGTAGGCGATGGCGAACTTGCCGCGCTCCTGCGCCGCGACCATGACCGCATTGGTCGCCGAATGGAACGCGAGCACGTCCGCGCCCTGGTTCATCAGCGTCATCGCCGCATCGCGCTCCTTCGCGGGATCGAACCAGGTGTCGAGCCAGATCACCTTGACCTGGGCGTTCGGCTTGACCGAGCGCATTCCCAGCGTGAAGGCGTTGATGCCTTGCAGCACCTCGGGGATGGGAAAGCCCGCGACATAGCCCGCGACGCCGCTCTTGCTCATGCGCGCCGCGGCAATGCCCGACAAATAGCGGCCTTCGTAGTAGCGCGCATTGGCCGTGGCGACATTGGCCGTGCGCTTGTAGCCCGTGATCGATTCGAATTTCACATCGGGAAAATCGCGCGCCACGCGCAGCGCGGGCTCCATGTAGCCGAAGCTGGTGGTGAAGATCAACTTGTGGCCATTGCGCGCGAGATCGCGCAGCACGCGCTCGGCGTCCGGCCCTTCGGCGACATCGGCGACCACGGTGGTCTTGAGCTGCCCGCCCAGCGCGGCCTGCGCCGCCTTGCGGCCCGCGTCGTGCTGGTGCGTCCAGCCGGCGTCGAACACCGGCGTGACATAGACGAAGGCCGCCCACAAGGGCTTGTCGGCGTCGATCTTGGCCGCAGTCTGGGAAGAAACGGGAGCGAAAAAACAGGCGGCCGCGAGCGCGGCTGCGAGGTTTTTGTACATGGTGGTCCTCTACATGGCCCGGAAAAAACAAGGCCTGCCCCAGCGGGCACTGGAAGCAGGCGGGGCGGATTCTAGCCTGCGCCGCAGATGCCGACCGGCGCAGGGTTTCTGCGCTGGCACGGCGGCCACGGCGCGTCCTATCCTCAAGCCAAAGGAGATAGAAACATGCCTGAGTTTGTCGACCGTTCGCCCCCGGGCGAGTGCATTTTCTGCCGCATCGTGCGCAACGAACTGCCCGCGGCGCGCGTGCATGAAGATGCACTGACGCTGGCCTTCATGGACATAGGCCAGGTCACGCCCGGCCATGTGCTGGTCGCCACCAAGCGCCATGCGGCCACGCTGCTGGACCTGACCGAGGCCGAGGCCGCGGCCGTGATGCAGACCGCGCAGCGCCTGGCCAGGGCCCAGCAGGCCGCGTTTTCGCCCGACGGCATCACCTTGCTGCAGGCCAATGGTGCAGCCGGCGGCCAGACCGTGGGCCACTTCCATGTGCATGTGGTGGCACGCCACACCGGCGACGGCGTGAGCTTTGCCTGGCCGCGCAAGGAGCCGGGGCCGGAGGTGATTGCGGGCTATGCGGCCCAACTGCGTGCGGCGCTGGGCTGAGCCCCGGACAGCCAGTCCTCATTCCCGAAGCGCAGGGCGAAGTGGGAAAGCCGTTCATGGTGAGCCTGTCGAACCATGAACGCCCGATCCTCAAGCCGCCAGGCCGTTCATCCTTTGAGGCGGCCAGCGAGGCAAGCCAGGGACCAATGAATCAACCATTCTCCCAAGCCCAACGCTTCACTGCGCGGCAATCGCATCCTCGGCGCCATGGCGCACAAAGCACTCGTCGAGCTGTTCGATCCAGGCGCGCTTGCGCGCCTCGCCGACGAAGCTGGCCTCGAGGCTGTTGCGCGCCAGCTGGTAGGCCTGGGCCGCGCCCATGCCGGTGGCGGCAAACAGCTGCGCGAAGTTCTCGTTGATGTAGCCGCCGAAATACGCCGGGTCGTCGGAGTTCACCGTGACCATCAGGCCGGCGTCCAGCATCTGCGGCAGGTTGTGCTGGGCGAGATCGGGAAACACCTGCAGCTTCTGATTGGACAGCGGGCACACGGTGAGCGCAATGCGCTCGCGCGCCAGGCGCTGCATCAGCGCGCTGTCGTGCTGCGCCTGCACGCCATGGTCTATGCGTTCCACCTGCAAGGTGTCGAGCGCGCCCCAGATATAGGCCGGTGGCCCCTCTTCGCCCGCATGGGCGACAAGGTGCAGGCCCAGCTCGCGGCATTGCGCGAACACGCGCGCGAACTTTTCGGGCGGGTGGCCCAGCTCGCTGCTGTCCAGGCCCACGCCGATGAAGCGGTCGCGCAGCGGCATGGCCTGGGCCAGCGTCTTGAACGCATCGTCCTCGCTGAGGTGGCGCAGAAAGCTCAGGATCAGCGCGCAGGAAATGCCCCAGTCGCGCTCGGAGTCGCGGCAGGCGCGGTACAGGCCGTTGATCACCGAGGCCATGGGCACGCCGCGCGAAGTATGGGTCTGGGGATCGAAGAAGATCTCGGCATGCACGACATGGTCGCTGACCGCGCGCGCGAGATAGGCGCGCGCCATGTCGTAGAAGTCCTGCTCGTGCAGCAGCACGCTCGCGCCCGCGTAGTAGATGTCGAGAAAGCTCTGCAGATCGGTGAACGCATAGGCCCGGCGCAGCGCCTCGACGTCGGCGTAAGGCAGCTCCACCTTGTTGCGCGCGGCCAGCGCGAAGATCAGCTCGGGCTCGAGCGAGCCTTCGATGTGGATATGCAGCTCGGCCTTGGGCATGTCGCGCAGCAGGGCCGCCAGGGACGCATCGGTCAGGGCATGGGACATCAGCAGACTCCAAAGGAAATGCCGCGCGACTTGAGATAGCGGCGATAGGCAACCGACATGCGGTCGGCGGCGGAGTTCAATTCTGCGCGCGGATCGAGCGGCAGGCATTTGGGTTGTTGCGATTCCAGCACCGGCTGGTCCTGCGTGAAGATGGTGTGCTGGAACGCCTGCAGCTGCGCGTCGGCGGTCTCGAAGTCGGCGACCGCGAGACGGAACCAGACACGGCTGGATTCGGGCGTGACCGGGCAGATGAACAGGCCTATCGATTCATACCAGCCATCCTTGCTCGTGCCCTCCTCGGGCAGCTTGTTGAGCAAGGCCGTGTAGGGATCGGTGACTTCGTAGGTGTAGTGCACGTCGGCCGCGGCCGTGGAATGCAGGTTCGACTGCGGCTGGCGCACCTTGCAGTTGGTTGCCTTGACGCCCGTGGGCGTGGTCTCGACGCCATAGCGCTCCATGGCCGTGGCGTCGCGCGAGCCCAGCCAGCCTTCGTGCACGAAGCCGAAGTGCGACATGTCGAGGAAGTTCTCTATGATGCGCGGCGCGCTCGCGGCCACGTCGTAGGGGCCGCAGTTGAGCTTGCGCAGGCGCGCGTCGTCTTCCGCGGGAAACTGCGGCAGCGGGATCTCGGCGGCTTCGAGCTGCACCCAGACCAGGCCATGGCGCTCCTGCAGCGCAAACGCGCGCACGCAATGCGCGGGCGGCGGCACGAAGTCGGGCACGGCAGGCACTTGCGCGCAATGGCCGTCGCCTTCGAACTGCCAGCCGTGGTACGGGCATTCGAGCCGGTCGGCCTGCACGCGGCCCATCGACAGCCGCGCTCCGCGGTGCGGGCAGCGGTCGACAAACGCATGGGCCTGCCCGGCCAGATCGCGCCACAGGACCAGGTCCTGTTCCAATAATCGCACGGCCAGCGGCGCATGCACGACGGCTTCGGTCAGAGCCACCGGATGCCAGAGAGATTTTTCCATCGCGCCGAGTGTATTCGCCAAGCATAAGGGCTGCCGACGGCAGCCCTTATGACCTGGCGTTCAGGTAAAGACTTACTTCTTGTCGCCGCCGGGAACGTTGCCTTCCACGCCCTTGACGTAGAAGTTCACGCCCGACAGGAACTTGTCATCGGCCACGGTGTCGGCGGCAACGACGGGCTTGCCGTCCTGGCCGACGATGGGGCCCTTCCAGATCGTGAAGCTGCCGTCCTTGAGGCCGGCCTTGACTTCCTCGACCTTGGTCTTGATCTCGGCCGGCACGTCTTCGGCGATGGACACCAGGTCGATCGCGCCTTCCTTCACGCCCCACCAGCTCGAACCCGTGGCCCAGCTGCCGTCCAGCGCTTCCTTGGTGGCCTTGCTGTAGTAAGGCGCCCAGTTGATGATGGCCGAGCCCAGGTGGGCCTTGGGGCCGTAGGCGGTCATGTCGGAATCCCAGCCGAAGGCGCGCTTGCCTTTTTCCTGCGCTGTCTTGAGCACGGCGGGCGAGTCGGTGTTCTGGAACAGCACGTCGGCGCCGCCGTTGATCAGCGAAGTCGCGGCTTCGGTTTCCTTGGGCGGGCTGAACCATTCGTTGACCCAGACCACCTTGGTCTTGATCTTGGGATTGACCGACTGCGCGCCCAGCGTGAAGCTGTTGATGTTGCGTATCACTTCGGGAATCGGCACCGAGCCGACCACGCCCAGCGTGTTGCTCTTGGTCATCGCGCCGGCAATGATGCCCGCCAGATACGCGCCTTCGTAGGTGCGGCTGTCGTAGGTGCGCACGTTGGCCGCGGTCTTGTAGCCCGTGGCGTGCTCGAACTTCACGCCCGAGAAATCGGGAGCGATCTTCTGCAGCGCTTCCATGTAGCCGAACGTGGTGCCGAAGATCAGCTTGTTGCCCTGGCCGGCCATGTCGCGCAGCACGCGCTCGGCGTCCGGACCTTCGGGCACGCTCTCGACATAGCTGGTCTGGATCTTGTCGCCGAACTCCTGCTCGAGCTTCTTGCGCGCCTGGTCGTGGGCATACGACCAGCCGCCGTCGCCGACCGGACCGACATACGCAAACGCGATCTTCAAGGGCTCGGGCTTGGCCGGCGCAGCGGCTTCGGGCGCGGCCACGGGCGCGGGCGCGGGCTCTTCCTTCTTGCCGCAGCCGGCCAGGGCCGCGGCGGCGACGGCCGTGAGCGCCGCCAGCTTGAACATCGAACGCTTGTGCAGATCAGTCATATTTCTTCCTTGGAAAAAAGCAAAGTCAAAACAACGGGAACATGGCCGGAGCCCGGGCCGTGGGGCGCGCCCCTGCCAGGTCGCCTGGATGCAAAGCAACTAGCAAGTAACGCGCCTGCCATGGCAGTTACTTGGTGGCTCCGGGCACGTTGCCGTCGATGCCGGCCACGTAGAAGTTGATGCCGCTCAGGAAGGCATGGTCGCCGTTGGCGCCTTCGGCCAGCAGTTCCTTGCCGGTGTTGTCCTTGAGCGGGCCCTTCCAGATGTGGAAGCTGCCGTCCTTGAGGCCGGCCTTGGCGGCGGCGACCTTGTCCTTGAGGTCCTGTGGAACGTCTTCGGCAATGTTCACCAGATCCATCGCGCCTTCCTTCACGCCCCACCAGTCCTGGCCCGTGGTCCAGGTGCCGGCCAGCGTGTCCTGCGTGATCTTCTTGTAGTACGGCAGCCAGTTGATTTCCGCCGAAGCCAGGTGGGCCTTGGGCGCGTAGGCGCTCATGTCCGAATCCTTGCCGAAGGCGCGCACGCCGCGCTCCTGGGCGGTCTTGAGCACCGCGGGCGAGTTGGTGTTCTGGTAGAGCACGTCGACGCCGCCGTTGATCAGCGTGGTCGCGGCTTCGGATTCCTTGGGCGGGCTGAACCATTCGTTGACCCAGACCACGCGCGCCGTGATCTTGGGGTTGACGCTTTGCGCGCCCAGCACGTAGCTGTTGATGTTGCGCAGCACTTCGGGAATCGGCACCGAGGCGACGACGCCGATCTGGTTGGACTTGGTCATGCCGCCCGCAATGATGCCGGCCAGGTAGGCGCCTTCATAGGTGCGCGCGTCATAGGTGCGCACGTTGTCGGCGGTCTTGTAGCCCGTGGCGTGCTCGAACTTCACGCCCTTGCTGTCGGCAGCGACTTTCTGCACCGGCTCCATGTAGCCGAAGCTGGTGGCAAACACCAGCTTGTTGCCCTGGCCCACCATGTCGCGCAGCACGCGCTCGGCGTCCGGGCCTTCGGGCACGCTTTCGACCAGCGAGGTCTGGATCTTGTCGCCGAACTCGGCCTGCAGCGCCTGGCGCGCCTTCTCATGCTGGAAGGTCCAGCCGCCGTCGCCCACCGGGCTCACGTACATGAAGCCGATCTTCAGCGGTTCGGCGGCAGCGGCCGCCACGGGTGCGGCAGCGGGCGCAGCGGCCTCTTCCTTCTTGCCGCAGCCGGCCAGCACGGCCAGGCTCACGGCCGACAGCGCGGCGGCTTTGAGAAGGGAGCGTTTTTGCAGGTTCGTCATTCTTGTTCCTCGGATTGCTTGTTATGGAAAGTACCGCTTCAGGAGCCGGGGTAGAACGGCTTGCCCAGCGAGGCCGGCATGTTCGCACGAATCCAGGCCGGATTGCGCGAAATCAGCACCAGCACGACGATGGTCGCGAGGTACGGCAGCATGCTCAGCAGCTGGCTGGCCAGCTGCACGCCCGAAGCCTGAAGATGGAACTGCAGCATGGTCACGCCGCCAAACAGATACGCGCCCAGCAGCACGCGCGCCGGCCGCCAGGTGGCGAAGGTGGTCAGCGCCAGCGCGATCCAGCCGCGCCCGGCCACCATGCCCTCGACCCACAGCGGCGTGTAGACCACGGAGATGAAGGCCCCGGCCAGGCCGCACATCGCGCCGCCGAACATCACCGCCGCCAGGCGTATGCCGCGCACGTTGTAGCCCAGCGCATGCGCCGACTCGGGCGACTCGCCCACGGCGCGCAGCACCAGGCCGGCGCGCGAACGGTAGAGGAACCAGATCATCGCGATCGCCAGCAGCACCACGATGTAGACCAGCGGATGGTGGCGAAACAGCGCGGGGCCCAGCAGCGGAATGTCGGCCAGGCCGGGAATCGCGTACTTGGGCAGCTCGGGCAGCTTGGCCTGCACATAGTTGAGGCCGGCAAACGCCGAGAAGCCGGCGCCGAACAGCGTCAGCGCCAGGCCCGTGGCCTGCTGGTTGGTGTTGAGCCAGATGACCAGCAGACCGAACAGGCCGGCAAGCAGCGCGCCCGCGGCCATGCCCGCGCCAAAGCCCACCCAGGTGTTGCCCGTGTGGACCACGGCCGCGAAACCGGCAATTGCCGCGCACAGCATCATGCCTTCGGCGCCCAGGTTGATGATGCCGGCCTTCTCGTTGATCAGCAGGCCCAGGGCCGCCAGGGCCAGCACGGTGCCGGCGCTCAGCGTGGAGCCGAACAGCAATGCATACGACTCCATTACGCGCCTCCCTTGGCCACGGCGGCGGCTGCCGCGCGCGGCGTGCGCTGCCAGCGCAGGCGGTAGCTCACCAGCGTGTCGCAGGCCAGCAGCGCGAACAGCAGCAGGCCCTGGAACACGCCGGTCAGGGATTTGGGCAGGCCCAGGCGCGACTGCGCGAGCTCACCACCGATATAGAACATGCTCATGAGAATGGCGGAGAAGATCATGCCCACGGGGTGCAGACGCCCGACGAAGGCCACGATGATGGCGGCGAAACCGTAGCCGGCGGGAACATAGGGAGTGAGCTGGCCCATGGGGCCGGCGACTTCGAGCGCACCGGCAAGTCCCGCCGCGCCCCCGGAGATCAGCAGCGCGGTCCAGAGCGCGCGGCGCGAGGAAAAGCCCGCATACAGCGCGGCCGCCGGCGCCAGGCCGCTGACCTGCTGGGCAAAGCCGGCACGCGTGCGCGCCAGGAACGCCCACAGCAGGCCCGCGCCCAGCAGCGCCAGGATCACGCCGATGTTCATGCGCATGCCGTCGATCAGCTTGGGGATCTGCGTCACGCGCTCGAAGGTCTTGCTCTGCGGAAAGTTGTAGCCCTGCGGGTCCTTCCACGGGCCGTAGACCAGATAGCCCAGCACCAGGATGGCGACATAGACCAGCATCAGGCTGACCAGGGTTTCATTGGCGTTGAAGCGGTCGCGCAGGAAGGCGACGATGCCGGCCCAGACCATGCCGCCGAGCACGCCGGCCACGAGAATCGCCGGAACGATCCAGGGCCCGGTGTTCTTGTCGGCCAGCAGCGCCAGCCCGCCCGCGGCAATCGCGCCCATGACGAACTGGCCTTCGGCGCCGATGTTCCAGACATTCGAGCGAAAGCACACGGCCAGGCCCAGCGCCACCAGCAGCAGCGGCGTGGCCTTCATCACCAGTTCGCCCAGCGCATAGCCCGACTTGATCGGTTCCCAGAAGAACGCCTGCAGGCCGCGCACCGGGTCCTTGCCCAGCAGCATGAACAGCGCCACGCCGATCAGCACGGTGATCGCCAGCGCCAGCACCGGCGAGGCATAGGTCCAGACCTTGGAGACCTGGGGGCGGGGTTCAAGCTTGAGCATGTGCACCTCCCGCGGCCGCGCCATGCGCGGGTTCGTCATGCCACAGCCCGCTCATCCATTCGCCTATGCGCTGCACCGTGGCCTGGGCCCGGGGCACGGAAGGCGACAGCTGGCCCTTGGCCACGACATGCAGTCGATCACAGATTTCAAACAATTCGTCCAACTCCTCACTGAGCACCAGCACGGCGCAGCCCGCATCGCGCAGCGCCAGGATTTCGCCGCGGATCTGCGCGGCCGCGCCCACGTCCACGCCCCAGGTCGGCTGCGAGATGATCAGCAGCTTGGGCCTGGCTTCGATCTCGCGGCCGACAATGAATTTCTGCAGGTTGCCGCCCGACAGCGACTTGGCCGCCGAATGCGGGCCGCCGGCCTTGACCTTGAAGCGCTCGATGATGCCGCGCGCCTGGCTGTGCAGCACATCCATGCGCAGCCAGCCGCCGCGGCCCACGGCGTCGTCGCGCGTGAGCAGCAGGTTGTGCGCCAGGCTCATCGACGGCACGGCGCCCCGGCCCAGCCGCTCCTCGGGAACGAAATGCAGGCCCAGCGCGCGGCGCTGGCGCGGCGACATGCGGCCCGCGTCCCGGCCCGAGACCTGGACCATGGCCGGCGCGGCGCGCCGGTCTTCGCCCGACAGGCTGTAGAGCAGCTCCTTCTGGCCGTTGCCCGAGACGCCCGCGATGCCCACGACTTCGCCGGCGCGCACTTCGAAATCGATGCCGGCGAGATCAACGCCGAAATGGTCGGTGCGCGCCAAGGTGAGGCCCTGCACGCGCAGCACGGTGGCGCCGGTGGCGACTTCGCGGTGCGTGAGCGCGGGCGGCTCGGCGCCAATCATCAGCCGCGACAGCGAGGCGTTCGATTCCTCGCCCGGACGGCATACGCCCGTGACCTTGCCGCCGCGCAGCACCGTGCAGCTGTCGCACAGTTCGCGGATTTCATGCAGCTTGTGGCTGATATAGAGAATGCTGCAGCCTTCGGCAGCGAGTTTGCGCAGCACCACGAACAGCTTCTCGACGGCTTGGGGCGTAAGCACCGAGGTGGGCTCGTCGAGAATCAGCACGCGCGGGCGCGTGAGCAGCGCGCGGATGATTTCAACGCGCTGCATTTCACCGACCGACAGGCTGTGCACCGGGCGCTGCGGGTCTATGGACATGCCGTAGAGGCTCGCGGTTTCGTCGATGCGGCGCACCACTTCGGCCAGCGCGATCTGCTTGTCGAGGCCCAGCCAGACGTTTTCCGCCACCGTGAGCGTGTCGAACAGGCTGAAGTGCTGGAACACCATGGCAATGCCCAGCTGGCGCGCTTCCTGCGGATTGCGGATCTGCACCACCTTGCCATCGACCTGCAGCAGGCCTTCGTCGGGCTTGACCGAGCCGTAGATGATCTTCATCAGCGTCGACTTGCCCGCACCGTTTTCGCCCAGCACGGCATGCACTTCGCCGGGCTGCACCGTCAGCGAGACTCCGCTGTTGGCCACGACGGCCGGGTAACGTTTGGTAATGCCCGTCAATTGCAAGCGCGGCGGTGGCATGCCGGGCGCGGAATTTGTTTCAGGGGGATTCATGGGCGCGATTGTCTCTCAATTTTGCAAACACATTCCATAAGATATCCTGCAAGTGCTTGCCTGGCTTAGCCAATAAGCTATTAAAAATATAGCAACAAAGTCACGCTTCGCATTGCACGGCGCACTCCTTCGCCCGCCTCGAAACAGCGTGTCCAGCGGCCGGCATGCAGGGTGCTTGCCGGACAACTGCGCCCGCAACCGTGCGTAAACGCGCAATCGGCCAGTCTGCTGCAAGCAAAACCCGTGCGCATCGGTGCTTTACCGTAGCGTTGGCCCGCGCCTCGGGTGCGGCACCGATGGACGCGGAGCGCGCGGCGCATGAAAATTGCTAGGTAACAGAGCCATGGCACCATGGCCCCACCCCCGATGTTTCCCCGCTGCTTTCTCCACGTCGATCCATGACCCTCTCTGCCTTGCAATTCATACGCCGCGGCCAGACCGTGACACTGCACGCTGTGCCGCCCGAACGCACGCTTCTCGAAGTCCTGCGCGAAGACCTGGGCTGCACCGGCACCAAGGAAGGCTGCGCCGAAGGCGATTGCGGCGCCTGCACGGTGGTGATAGGCGAGGCCGTGGCCTCGGCCGAAGGCGAGCAGCTGCGCTATTCGGCCATCAACAGCTGCATACGCCTGGCGCATTCCGTGCACGGGCTGGCGCTGTGGACCGTGGAGGATCTCACGCGCGACCCGCTGATCGCGCGCGACCCGGCCGCCAGCATCCACCCGGCCCAGGAAGCCATGGTCAGCTGCCACGGCTCGCAATGCGGTTTTTGCACGCCGGGCTTCGTGATGAGCCTGTTCGGCATGTACCAGAACCGCGTGTGCCAGGGCCAGGCCATCACGCGCGAGCAGGCCCAGCATGATCTTTCGGGCAATCTGTGCCGCTGCACCGGTTACCGCCCCATTCTCGACGCCGCCCAGCAGATGGCCGATCTGCCGCGCGCCCGGGTCGACGAGGCCGCGCTGCTCGCTCAGCTGCACCAGCTGGCCGCGCCCGCGCTTGAAGGCGCCGATTACCTTGCGCCGCGCACGCTGGCCGAACTGCTGCAGGCACGCGCCGCACATCCCCAGGCGCAGATCGTGGCCGGCGGCACCGATGTAGGCCTGTGGGTCACCAAGCAGTTCCGCGAGTTCGGCCAGGTGCTCGACGTGACGCGCGTCGCCGAGCTGCGCGAGATAGACGCCAGCGGCGAACAGCTGGTGATAGGCGCGGCGGCAACGCTGACCCAGGCGTTTGCGGCGCTGCAGGCGCTGTGGCCGCAGCTCGATGAATTTGCCGCGCGCTTTGCCGGACTGCCGGTGCGCAACGCGGGCACACTGGGCGGCAACGTCGCCAACGGCTCGCCCATAGGCGACTCGATGCCGCTGCTGATCGCCCTGGGCGCCCAGGTGGTGCTGGCCAGCCTGCGCGGCCAGCGCCGATTGCCGCTCGAAGACTTCTACACCGGCTACCGCAAGAACCAGCTGGCCGCCGACGAAGTGCTGACGCACATCGAAGTGCCCAAGCCGCGTGCCGGCGAACTGCTGCGCGCCTACAAGGTCTCCAAGCGCACCGACGACGACATCTCCGCGGTCTGCCTGGCGATACAGCTCACGCTGCGGGATGGCCAGGTGCAGGCGGCGTCGATTGGCGTGGGCGGCGTCGCGGCCACGCCGGTGCGCGCGCGCGCCACCGAAGCCGTGCTGACCGGCGCCCCTTGGAGCGAGGCCACGCTGGCGCGCGCCGCCGACAGCTTGCGCAATGAGTTCCAGCCGCTGTCCGACATGCGCGCCAGCGGCGAGTACCGCCGTGCGCTGCTCGCGCATCTGCTCGAACGCTACTGGCTTGAAAGCACGGGTTCAGGACCCGTGCTCGCCACCCTCATTCCGCTGGCACAAGCGGCCGCCGTCCAGAAAGCCAAGGCATGAAAGTCCTTCACCCGCTCTCCCCCGAAGTCGCCGCGGCGCTGGCGCCCGCGCGCGCTCTGCCCGCCATGGGCCAGTCGCATTTCCACGAAAGCGCCCGCGCCCAGGTGCTGGGCACGGTGAACTACATCGATGACCTGCCCGAAACCAAAGGCACGCTGTATGCCGCGCCCATCCTGTCGAAAGTCGCCCACGGCCGGCTGCGCGGCGTCGACAGCCGGGCGGCCCAGGCGCTGCGCGGCGTGCGCGGCGTGGTGCTTTCGCCCGACGTGCCCGGCGACAAGCTGCTGGCCGCGTTCGGCCACGACGAGCCGGTGTTTGCCATCGACAGCGTGCAGCATGTGGGCCAGGTCATAGGCCTGGTCATTGCCGACAGCATGCGCCAGGCGCGCCGCGCCGCGCGCCTGGTCGAATGCGATATCGAGGCCCTGCCCGCGGTGCTCGATGTGCACAGCGCGCATGCGCAGCAAAGCTATGTGCTGCCACCGGTGTTCGTGCGCCGCGGCGACGCCCAGGGCGCGCTGATGCGCAGCGAGCACCGGCTCAGCGGCCGGCTCGAAGTCGGCGGCCAGGAGCATTTCTATCTCGAAGGCCAGATTGCCTATGCGCTGCCGCTGGAGCAGGGCCAGTGGCAGATCCTGTCGAGCACCCAGCACCCGGGCGAAGTCCAGCATTGGGTCGCGCACGCGCTGGGCCTCGAGAATCACGCGGTCAAGGTCGAATGCCGGCGCATGGGCGGGGGCTTTGGCGGCAAGGAAACCCAGGCCGGCCACCTGGCGGTCTGGGCCGCCGTGGCCGCGCACAAGTTCGGCTGCCCGGTCAAGCTGCGGCTGGACCGCGACGACGACTTCATGATCACCGGCAAGCGCCACCCGTTTGCCTACGAATACGATGTGGGCTTCGACGACAGCGGCCGCATCACCGGGCTGCAGCTGGAGATGCTGGTCAACTGCGGCTTCTCGGCCGACCTGTCGGGCCCGGTCGCCGACCGCGCGATCTTCCACGCCGACAACGCCTATTTCCTCAGCGACGTGGAGATCGCCTCCTACCGCTGCAAGACCAACACCCAGAGCCACACGGCGTTCCGCGGCTTTGGCGGCCCGCAGGGCGTGATCGTCATCGAGGCCATCATCGGCGACATCGCGCGCCAGCTGGGCCGCGATGCGTTCGACGTGCGCCTGCACAACCTCTACGACGCCGACCCGCAGGGGCCGCGCAGCCTCACGCACTACCAGATGCGCGTCGAAGACAACATCCTGCACGCGCTGCTGCCCACGCTGGCCGAGTCGGCCGACTACCGCGCACGCCAGGCCGAGATCGCGGCCTGGAACGCCGGCCAGCCCATCATCAAGCGCGGCCTGGCGATCACGCCCGTCAAGTTCGGCATCAGCTTCACGGCCACGCTGTTCAACCAGGCGGGCGCGCTGGTCCATGTCTACACCGACGGCAGCGTGCAGGTGAACCATGGCGGCACCGAAATGGGCCAGGGCCTGAACACCAAGGTGGCGCAGATCGTCGCCGACGAACTGGGCGTGCCGTTGGCGCGGGTGCTGGTCACGGCCAGCGACACCAGCAAGATTCCCAACGCCAGCGCCACGGCGGCCTCCAGCGGCACCGATCTGAACGGCCGCGCGGCGCAGTACGCGGCGCGCACCGTGCGCAACAACCTCGCGGCATTCGTCGCCGGCCTGGACCACTGCGGCGCGGGCGCGGTGGATTTCGTCGGCGGCCTGGTGCGCACGCCCAAGAGCGAACGCCGCTGGGAAGATGTGGTCGGCGAAGCCTTTGCCAACCGCATCCAGCTGTGGAGCGACGGCTTCTACCGCACGCCCAAGATCCACTACGACAAGCACACGCTCACGGGTCGGCCGTTCTACTACTTCGCGTATGGCGCGGCCTGCACCGAAGTGGCCGTCGACACGCTGACCGGCGAGAGCCGCGTGCTGCGCGTGGACATCCTGCACGACGTGGGCCACAGCATCAACCCGGCGATCGATGTCGGCCAGATCGAAGGCGGCTTCGTGCAGGGCATGGGCTGGCTCACGACCGAACAGCTGGTCTGGAACGACAAGGGCTTGCTGACCACGCACGCTCCCAGCACCTACAAGATTCCCACGGCCGGCGACATTCCCGCGCATTTCCGCGTCGACCTCTGGCCCGAGGCCAACCGCGAAGACAACGTGGGCGGCAGCAAGGCCGTGGGCGAGCCGCCGTTCATGCTGGCCATCAGCGTCTACGAAGCCCTGCGCAATGCGATCGCGGCGACGCGCAGCGGCGCGCTGGCGCGCCAACCGCTGGCGCTCACGGCGCCGGCGACGGCGGAGAATGTGTTGCGGGCGCTGGGGAGGGTTTAGGGGCGGGCCTGGCGTTGGTCACAGACCTAAGCCAGTGAATAGTGCTTCCAAACCGTTCATGGTGCGCTGGCCTGGCCGGGCGTGTCGAACCCGACCCGTCCTCATGTTTTGAGTGCAGGCCGTTCATCCTTCGGGCTCAGGACGAACGGCGAAAAAGTACTGCGTCCAGGACTGGCCTGCGTGAGCGGCCGCCTCGCCGTAACCTCTCCACGAACGTGCAAAAGGCTCAATCCGGCGCCACGTTCTCCGCCAAGGCCTTTGAATGCTGGTGCACGCGCCCCCGGCCCTGGCGCTTGGCTTCGTAGCAGGCCATGTCGGCCGCGTGCAGCACAGCCGCGATATTGGCCTGGCGCGCGTCAAGCACCACCATGCCTATGCTCACGCCCAGCCAGAAGCGCTGGCCCTGGTATGACGCCTCCCAGGCGCTGGTGGCCTGGCACAGCTGGTCGGCCTGGGCCAGGCCTTCGCGCACGCTGGCGTCGGGCAGCAGCACGGCGAACTCGTCGCCGCCCAGACGCGCGACCATGCCGGGTTGACGCACCATCGTCTCCAGAAGGCGCGCGAAATGGCGCAGCAAGGCATCGCCTGCATCGTGGCCGGCAAGATCGTTGACGCTGGCGAAGTGATCGAGATCGAGAAACAGCAGCACCCCGCCTTCGCCCGGCGCAGGCTGGGCCTGGTCGCGCAGCGGTTTGCGGCGTTCGTCGAGCCAGTGCTGCAGCCACAGCGTCAAGGATTCGCGATTGGGCAGCTGCGTCAACGCATCGTGCTGGGCCAGCCACTGCGGCTGGGTGCGCGCCGCGCGCTGATCGGTCACATCCCTGACCATCCAGACCACGGCCGCCACCGCGCCCGCCTCGCGCCGCAGCGCCGAAGTGACGCGCCGGCCCTGCAGACGCAGCCACACCGGGCTGCCGTTCTTGCGCATCAGGCAGACTTCGCCATCGAACTGGCCGTAGGCGCGCATTTCCCAATGAATGCGTTCCATCAGCCGGCGGTGCTCGGCGTCGCTCGCGCAGAGCTGGCGTATGGGATAGCCCTGGAGTTCCTGCGGCGCGTAGCCCAGCATGTGCGCGGCCTGCGTGCCCAGCAGCTCCACACGGTCGTGGCGCGTGACCACGATGGCCACCGGAGCCTCTTCGAGAATGGTCACGGTCTGCGCCTGAAAGCGCGCCGCACGCCGCGCCAGCGTATCGCGCTGGCGTGACAGCGCGTGCAGCGCGCGCCACAGCACCGCGACTTCGCCCCAGGCATGGGCCAGCGCCGGCATGCGGGCCAGCCGCGGCGCGCCGCCGGGCCCATGGCGCTGCAGCATCTGCGCCGCGCGTGCCGTCAAATCCATCCAGGGCTGGGCCAGCAGCACCATGACAGACGCGGCCAGCAGCGCGATCAGCGCCGCACCGAGCAGCGCCGCGCTGCCCCAGCCTGCAGCCCCCCAGAGCGGCGGCGCGGCCAGCCGTGTGACGCGCACCAGAAACCATTGCGGCAGCGGCATGCCGGCCAGCGTGTAGAGATAGTCGCCCTGGGTCTGGCTGGCGCTGCGTATCTGCACCGGCAGCTGCTGCTGCAGCATGCGCGCGAAAGGCAGGCCCAGACCGGCTTCGTCGCGCACATGGCCCAGCCAGCGCGCGGGGTTCGAGTGGGCCACGATGCCGCCGTCGGGCGCAACCAGCATCAGCCGGCTCGCGGTCCAGCCGTCGGCGGCCGCGGGCGGCAGCAGCGCCTGGGACGACAGGCGCATGCCGCCGGCCATCACGCCCATGACCTCGCCCGCGCTGGTGCGCAGCGGCGCGGTGAACAGCAGCCGCAAGTCATCGTTCTCGGTCTGCAGCACCGTGCCGACCATGGGCTTGCCGCCGGCCAGCGTGCGCCGCAGCAGTTCGCGTTCATTCGCGTCCAGCGAATCGAGCGGAAGATCCTTGCCCGCGCGCATATAGGCCATGAGGCGGCCGTCGGCCAATGCCACGCTCACCGAGTCGAACCAGTCGACCAGCGGCAGCTCCTCGTGCAGCGCCAGGCCCAGCGCCTGGCTGTCCTCCAGGCGCGACAGCGGCATCGCGTCGGCCAGGGTCAGCAGCACTTTCTGCTGCTGCTCGACGCGCGCGGCCAGCAGGCGCGCCACGAGTTCGACTTCGTCGGTCTGCTGGTCGCTGGCGTGGGTGAGTGCCTCCTGGGCCACGCCGCGGTGCACATACCAGGCCGTGCCCGCGCTGGCCAGCAGCACCGCCAGGACCAGCAGCAGCAGCAGGCAGCGCAGCAGCGGTCCCAGTCGTGCACGCGGCAGCAGACGGCCCTCGTCAGAGAGGCCTGCAGCGCGGGAGAGATCGGCATCAAGGGCCATGGGCTTAGGGCGAACCAATGTGCAGCCAATATAAGCAGCCGCTGTGGCCCGCCCTAGGGGTGGAACCCTCATACCTCCACGAAAACATTTGTAACCCGTCGGCCCGCCGACATTCGGCGCCGCGCCGGGCTCAGGGCAGATGGCTGGCGAGCTCGCGCAACGCTTCAGGCCTGGGCAGTTGCAGCAGATTGCCGCGGCCCGCGATCAGACCCTGGTCGCGCAGCCGGCCCAGCGCGCGCGAGAACGTTTCGGGCGCGATGCCCAGTTGCGCAGCAATGTGGCGCTTGCGTTCGCCCAGCACCACCTGCTGGCCGCCTGCGGGCGTTCCCTGCGCGTGCTGCAGCAGCCACTGCGCGCAGCGCCCTTCGGCGTCCTGCAGCAGGCGACTGATCGCCAGATCGGTCTGTTCGCAATAGGCCTGGGCCATGTCGTCAACCAGGCCGCGCAGCAGCGGCGGCAGGTCTTTGAGCCCGGCTTCGAACGTGCGCAGCGGCACGCGGCGCAATTGCACCGCGCCTTCGGCGACCATGTCCAGGCTGCAGCAGCGTCCGCGCAGCACAAAGGCCGCGTCCAGCCAGGCCGGGCCCACGACGCTACCCAGCCGGTGGCGCAATCCGCCCTGCGGCTCGCGGATTCCCAGCGCGACCCGGCCGCTGTCGAGGTACAGCACATCCTCGCAGCGCATGGCGCGCGCACGCAGCAACGCGCCGGCGCTGCGCCGTTCAGCCGGAGAGAAAACGTCGATGCGGGACAGGGGCAACATTGCGCCACTGTGCCGCAGCGCGCCGGCGCGCGACTTGCGCCAGGTCAAGAATCGTCTGCGTCGGCACCGAGAATCAGCAGCGCGCGGAAATCGTTGACATTGGTGAACGTGGGTCCCGTGACAACGAGATCATCGAGGCCGTTGAAATAGGTCCAGGCATCATTGCGGTCGAGATGGTCCTGCACCGACAGGCCCAGTGCGCGCGCCCGCGCCAGCGTATCGGGCGTCACGCGCGCACCGGCATTGTTCTCCACGCCGTCGATGCCGTCGGTGTCGGCGGCCAGCGCCCAGACGCCGGCCTGGCCCTGCAGCGCCTGGGCCAGGCCCAGGCAGAACTCGCCGGCCCGCCCGCCCCGGCCCTTGGCCGCACCGGGCGCGCGCGCGCGCACCGTGACCGTGGTCTCGCCGCCGCTGAGCAGCACGCAGGGTGTCTTGAACGGCTGGAAAACCTGGCCCGGGCGCGCCGCGGCACGCGCCAGCGCCGCATGCACGCGGCCGACTTCGCGCGACTCGCCTTCGATTTCATCGCTCAGCACCCAGGCATCGATGCCGGCCGCGCGCGCCTGGGCCGCAGCGGCTTCGAGCGCCTGCTGGGGCGCGGAAATCACGGCCAAGGTGTGGCCGGCGAAACAGGCGTCGCCGGGCTTGGGGGTCTCGAGCGTGCCATCCCGCAGCGCCGCGCGCACGCTGTCAGGCAAGGCAATTCCCAGCCGGTCGATGATGGCCAGCGCCTGGGCGCAGCTGCCGGCATCGGCCACGGTGGGACCGCTGGCGATGGTTGCGGGATCGTCGCCGGGCACATCGCTGATGGTCAGCGTGACCACGCGCGCCGGCGCGCAGGCCGCGGCCAGGCGCCCGCCCTTGATGCGCGACAGATGCTTGCGCACGCAGTTCATCTCGGCGATGTCGGCGCCGCTTTCGAGCAACTGGCGGTTGATGCGCTGCTTGTCTTCGAGCGTCAGGCCTTCGGCCGGCAGCGTCAGCAGCGACGAGCCGCCGCCCGAGATCAGGCACAGCACCAGATCATCTGCCGTCAGGCCCTGGACCAGCGCCAGGATGCGCTGCGCGGCGCGCATGCCGGCCGCGTCGGGCACGGGATGCGAAGCTTCGACGACTTCTATGCGTTCGGCCAGGCCCGCGGGGCGCACGGGGATATGGTCATAGCGCGTCACGACCAGGCCGCTCAAGGGCGCGTCGGCGGGCCACAGCGCCTCGACCGCCTGGGCCATGGAGGCCCCGGCCTTGCCAGCACCAATCACCACCGTGCGGCCGCGCGGCGGCGCGGGCAGGTGTTCGGCGATCGCATGCAGCGGCAGCGCGCTGCGCACCGCGGTGGCGAAAAGGGCGTTCAGGAATTCGCGCGGCTGCCGGTGTGGATCGGGCAGCGCGCTTGTCTCGCAAAGAGTTTTTGTGGTCATGGCCCCGGATTGTGCATGGCATGCAGGTCCGAGACCAGAGGCGTTCATCGAACGGGTGCGCCGCCTTCGTACCAGCGCTTGACCAGGTCGCGCTCCGCGTCGCTGAGCGCGCCCGGATTGCCAAACGGCATCTTGCGCAGCACCACGACCTGCTGGTAGATCTGGTTCGCATGCAGCTTGACTTCGTCGGGCGCGTCGAGCTTGACGTTCTTCTGCGCCAGCGTCGCGGAGCTGTGGCAGACCACGCAATGCTGGGTGAACAGCGGCGCCATGGCTTCATAGCCGGGAACACCGGCTGCCGCCGCCACCGGCGCTGCGGCCGGCGCAGTGGAGGCCGCAGCAACCGCCGCGGCCGCCTTGGGAACGGGCTTGAGCCAGACGGCGGTTGCCACCAGCACCAGCACGCCGGCCAGCGCATAGGGCCAGGGGTGGGCGTTGCGGCCCAGCTTGAAGCCGTGGCGCATGACGAAGAACTGGCGAATGGCTGCGCCCGCGAACATCATCAGTATCAGCACCAGCCAGTTCTGCGCATGGCTGTGCAGCCAGCCGTAGTGGTTGGACAGCATGGCGAACAGCACCGGCAGCGTGAAGTAGGTGTTGTGCACGCTGCGCTGCTTGCCGCGCTTGCCGTGAATCGGATCGACCGGCCGGCCTTCCTTGAGATCCTTGACCACGGTGCGCTGGCCGGGAATGATCCAGAAGAACACGTTGGCGCTCATCGAGGTCGCGAGCATCGCGCCCATCAGCAGGAAGGCCGCCTGGCCCGGGAAGATCTGGCACGCAAGCCAGGCCGCGAAGCAGACCAGCACCAGCACCAGCGCGCCGACGATGGCGTCGCCGCGCTCGCGCTGGCCGAAGATGCGGCAGATGCCGTCGTACAGCAGCCAGAACACCACCAGGAAAGCGAGCGCCGCGGCAATTGCCGCGTGCGGATGCAGCGCGTGCGGATTGGACGGATCGACCAGGTAGATATTCGCGTTCCACAGGTACGACACCGTGAGCAGCGCGAAGCCGCTGAGCCAGGTCGTGTAGCTTTCCCAGTAGAACCAATGCAGATGGTCGGGCAGCTTGGGCGGCGACACCGCGAACTTCACCGGATGGTAGAAGCCGCCGCCGTGCACGGCCCAGAGTTCGCCGCTCACGCCCTGTTTCTTGAGGTCTTCGTCCTGCGGCGGCGTGAGGCTGCTGTCGAGAAACACGAAGTAGAACGAGGACCCGACCCAGGCAATTGCAGTAATGACGTGCAACCACCGGAGCAGCAGATTGGCCCAATCGAGAATGTAGCTTTCCATAGCCTCAACCCTGGCAGCGTGGGGCTGCCGTGAAGATCCACCTGCCCACCACTGCGGGCGCTCTGGGCAGGAGAAGATCGCGCACCTGCAATGGTTGAACCACCGCTACGGCACCGCTGCGACCAGTCTGTACTGGCGGCAAGTGTATACAAAAAGTCACGAAATCTGGACCAAAAAGTGGCTGCACTGCATGCGCGCAACGCGCACTGCCTCGGTGCGCGGCAATTCACAGGCTTGGTGCAGCATTTCTCCAGGGTTTACACCAGGACTTAAATCTGACAGCAAGCGCTCACATAAAACATGATATTTCACCAATCAATAGTCAATCCCTACTAACTCCTGCGTTGACGATTGATGCAATTGCCATGCAGGCGACCACCGTTATCCATGCGCATCCCGTATCATGAACGTAAATACCGAACATGGTTCCAAAAAACCGAACAGAGACTTCGACATGAGCATTCTGGAAAACGTACAGCGCCTGCTGACGGTGTATGCCCAAGGCGTCGCCGACCTGAGTTTCAGCGAGGTGGCCGAGCAATTGGACCTGCCCAAGAGCTCGGCTTCGCATCTTCTGCACCAGATGCACCGCTTCGGCCTGCTCGAACAGAACCCGCGCACGCGACGCTACCGCACCAGCACGCTGCTGGCCCAGGCCTCCCAGCCCCAGGGCCAGAACGCCTCCTGGGATGCACTGTGCTGGCAGGTGCTGGAGCATCTGTCCGAGCGCACCGGCCTGACCGCCTATCTGTCCACGCTCAATGGCGCGCAGACCATGGTCATACAGCGGCTTGATGGGCGCTCGCCGGTTCAGGTCGTCTCGCCACCGGGATCGCTGCGCGCGGCCTGCGACACCGCCATGGGCCGGGCCATGCTGTCGCGCCTGACGCAGGAAGAATTCGAGACACTGTATGGCAACGATGCCCAACGCCCCATCGAACCGCCGAGCCAGGCGCGGCTGGCCAATGTGGGCGCGCTGATCGCGGAAGTGGCCGTGGCCACGCGCCAGCACCATGCGGTGCTGGTCGACGCCGCGCTGCCGGGTGTGGGCGCGGTCGCGGCTGCGGTGCGCCACCCGATGAGCGGCGAACTGCGCGGCTTTTGCGTCTCGTTCGTCGCTGGCGTGCACGCGCCCATGGATCTGCCCTCGATCAACCGCTACCGCCAGCTGATGCTCGACGAAGTCGGCACGCTGGGGCGGCGCGTCGGCGACCGCTTCTGGACCGAACCCGCACTGCCCAGCGCGCAGTGGTCTCCCACCCTTTAAGGCCTGCCACCATGCAACTCCTGCTTCTGAGCAACTCCACCAGCCCCCTTGGCTTTCTGACCCACGCGCTGCCGGCAATCACCGAATGGGCCGCAACGGGAAGCGCACGAGCGCGCGTGCTGTTCGTGCCCTATGCCGGCGTGACGCGCACCTGGGACGCCTACGAAACGCTGGTCGCTGATGCGCTGCGCCCCGTGGGCCTCGACGTGCAATCGCTGCACCGCGAAGCCACGCCGCTCGAAGCCATTGCGCGCGCCACGCATATCGTGGTGGGCGGCGGCAATACGTTCGCGCTGGTGCGCCAGTTGCGCCAGACGGGCCAGCTCGCGGCGATTGCCGAGCGCGT
The DNA here is from genome assembly GCF_036666375.1 of Comamonas sp. Lineage (GTDB taxonomy): Bacteria > Pseudomonadota > Gammaproteobacteria > Burkholderiales > Burkholderiaceae_C > Comamonas. Next base: position 29,915 of record NZ_JAVWWA010000021.1, read on the forward strand.
GCGCTCGGGCGGCGCGTGCTACCTGGGCTGGAGCGCGGGCGCCAACCTCGCCTGTCCGCGCCTGAGCACCAGCAACGACATGCCGATTGTCGACCCGCTGGGCTTCGACACGCTGGGCCTGGTGCCGTTCCAGATCAACCCGCACTACACCGAAGCCCACCCCGAAGGCCACCGCGGCGAGACCCGCCAGCAGCGGCTGCGCGAGTTCGCGCTGCTCAACCCCGGCGTGCCTGTGCTGGGCCTGCCCGAAGGCACGGGCCTGCGCGTGGACAACGACAACTACACCTTGCTGGGCGATGCGCAGACGCCGGCCCGCTGGTTCACCGCTACCGAGGCCCCGGCAATCCTGCCCATGGGCGCCTGGAAATTCTGAAGTTCTGACGCCATGAAACACGTATCCCATCTCATCGACCTCCTGTCCAGCGCCCATGTGAGCGGCGCCAGCATCGCAGAATTTCTCGGCAGCTTCGGCGTGGGCAGCATCACCGTCACGCCCGTGAGCCAGGACGGGCTGTCGACCGACTTCATCGCGATTGAAGTTCCCGGCAGCAACCCTGCGGCGCCACGCCTGGGCATTGTCGGGCGCCTGGGCGGCGTGGGCGCGCGCCCCAGCGTGACCGGCCTGGTCTCCGACAGCGACGGCGCCGTGGTGGCGCTCGCGGCCGCGGCCCAGCTGATGGAAATGCACAAGCGCGGCGATGTGCTCGAAGGCAGCGTGATCATCCACACGCATATCTGCCCGGCCGCGGGCACGCGGCCGCAGCACCCGGTGCCTATGATGAAGTCGCCGTTCGCGATGCGCGAAATGATGCGCCACGAAGTCAGCCAGCGCATGGATGCGATCCTGGCCGTCGACACCACGCGCGGCAACCGGCTCGTGAACCAGCGCGGCGTGGCACTCACTCCCGTGGCCAAGCAGGGCTATCTGCTGCCGATTCCCGATCTGATGCTCGATCTCATGGGCTGGGTCAGCGGCCAGCTGCCGCTGACGCTGCCGCTGACGACGCAGGACATCACGCCTTACGAAAACGGCCTGCCGCATGTGAACTCCATCATGCAGCCGACGATCGCCACCGACGCCCCCGTGGTCGGCGTGGCGCTGACCGCCCAGACCACGGTGCCGGGCTGCGCCACTGGTGTGACCAATGCCTGGGACACCGATGTCGCGATGCGCTTTTGCGTCGAAGTCGCCAAGATGTTCGGCGCGGGCAAGCTGCCTTTTGTGCATGCCGAACATTGGGCCGAGCTGCAGGCGCGCTACGGCTCGCTGGCCCATCTGCAGACCGTGGGCAACGTGCCCGCGAACGCATAAAGGCAGCCGCCATGGCACGCCGCATCGCATTCTTCACCATCGGCGAATCGCCGCGCTCCGACGTCGTGCCTGAAATGGCGCTGTGCCTGGGCGAGCATGTACGCATAGACGAGTTCGGCGTGCTCGACGGCCTCGACGCCGCGCAGCGCGCCGCGCTCGCGCCCCGGCCCGGCAGCCACCGCTTTGCTTCGCGCCTGCGCGACGGCACGCCGGTAGAGCTGGACCACCACGCGACCGAGGCGCGCCTGGCGGCGCTGATGCAGCAGGCCGACGACCAGGGCTATGACGCGCTGGTGCCGCTGTGCACCGGCACGGTGATCGAGCGCATGCGCAGCCTTGTGGTCGAGCCGCAGCAGGTGGTAGACCACCATGTCGCGGCGCTGTCGGCGCATTGCACCACGCTGGGTCTGATCGTTCCGCTCGCGGCCCAGGTCGCGACTTTTCACCTGGCCCAGCCCGTGGCCTGCGCGGTCAGGACCGTGCATGCTTCGCCCTACGAAAGCGATGCCGGCGTGGCCGCCGCGGCGTTTGACGCCGCCGGCCGCGCGCTGGCCGACTGCGATCTGATCGTCATGCATTGCATGGGCTACGGCCAGGCAATGCGCGCGCGCGTGGCCCAGGCCAGCGGCCGGCCGACGCTGCTGTCGAACCGCATCGTCGCCGATGCGCTGGCGCAGCTGCTGGCCTGAAGTTGATCCGCTCATCCTGAGCCTGTCGAAGGATCGTTCCGAGCCTGCCTCGCCGGCCGCGTCGAAGGTCCGTTTTTTTCACTGTGAGTTTGAGGAGTTTTCCATGTCGATTCGTCCCATGATCCATGCCGGTGTCTGCGCTTTGACCCTGGCCACCACCGCCCTCGGCTCCACCGCGGCCCTCGCGCAGTGGAAACCCGAGCGTCCCGTCAAGCTGCTCGTGGGCTTTGCGCCCGGCGGCTCGGCCGACACGCTGGCGCGCCTGATCGCGGAACCGCTGGGCCGCAAGCTGGGCCAGCCGGTGGTGGTCGAGAACGTCCCGGGCGCGGGCGGCAACATCATGGCCCAGCGCCTGTCCACGGCCCCGGCCGACGGCTACACGCTGGGCATGGGCGCGGCCGGCTCGATGTCGGTGACCTTTCACCTGAACCCCGCGGCCACCAAGTACAAGCCCGAGAGCTTCGCTCCCGTGACGCTGCTCGCGACCCAGCCCAACGTGGTGATCGTCAACAACAACGTGCCCGCGGCCAACATCAGCGAGCTCAAGAGCTACATCCAGAAGAATCCCCAGGCCAGCTACGGCATCGCGGGCATAGGCATCTCCAACCACCTGATTGCCGAGTCCATGCTCAGCCGCCTGGGCGTGAAGATGGAAGCCGTGGCCTACAAGGGTGCGGCGCCCGTGATCACCGACCTGCTGGGCGGCCACATTGCCATGACCGTCGACAACATCACCACCGCCGCGGCGCTGGTCAAGGAAGGCAAGGTCAAGGCCCTGGGCGTGACCACCGCCAAGCGCGCGCCCCAGCTGCCCGAAGTCCCCACGCTGCAGGAGCAGGGCATCAAGAACTTCGACATGCCCACCTGGCAAGGCCTGTTCGCGCCCGCCGGCATGCCTGCCGACGTGATGGGCAGCTATTTCCAGGCCGTGCAGGAAGTGCTCAAGGATCCGGCAACGCGTGAAAAGATGGCCCAGCTCGGCTCCGAGCCGGTGATAGGCGTGTCGTCGGCCGACTTCGTGAAGTACCTGGCAAACGACCGCCAGCACTGGGCGCAGACCATCAAGGCGGCGAACATTCAGCCCCAGTAAGCGCTGTCAGGCAGCGGCAGGCTCAGCCCCGCCGCTGCAGCAGCTGCGCGGCCACGGCCACGGCAATCACTTCGGGCTCCTTGCCCGTGATGCCGGCCAGGCCTATGGGGCATGTGACCTGGTCCATCTCCTGTTCGCTGAAGCCGCGTTGCGCCAGGCGTTTGCGGAACACCGCCCACTTGGTCGCGCTGCCTATCAGCCCGATGAAATCGAGGTCGGCGCGCTCGCGCTGGCGCTGCAGGCAGGCGGCCACCACTTCCAGGTCTTCGGCATGGCTGAAGCTCATGATCAGCACCTGCGAATGCGCGGCAAGATCGGCCACTGCGCCCTCGACCGGCGCGGAATGCTCGCACACCACGGCTGCGCCGCTTTCCTCCACCCACTGCGTCTCGAACACCGCGTCGCGGCTGTCGATCCAATGCAGTTTGCAGGGCAGCGTGCTCAGCAGCCGCACCAGTGCATGGCCCACATGGCCGGCGCCGAACAAGGCCACCTGCAGCGCGGGCGCGAGACGCTGGCCGGCACGCGCGGCCAGCGCCTGCAGTCCGGCCAGCTCGCCCCGGGCCAGCGGCTCGAAGCGCAGCCACACGACGCCGCCGCAGCACTGGCCCAGGCTGGGGCCCAGCGCATAGCGCTGCTCCAGGGCCGTGCCGCCCTGGGCAAGCAATGCTCGCGCCTGCGCCATGGCCTCGAACTCGAGGTGGCCGCCGCCTATGGTGCCTACCAGTTCGTCGGCCAGCACCAGCATCCAGGTGCCGGCTTCGCGCGGCACCGATCCCTGCGATCGCAGCACTTCGACCCAGCAGGCCGGCGCGGCCGCCAGCTTGTCACAGGCGGTTTTTAATGTATTCAAACGAAAATCCTTCCCCACTTTGCCAGCGCAGTGCATGGTTTTGGACGTTGGCGTCCCTGGACCCGCAGGCTTTCAGGATAACCTCGCGGCATGCCAGATAAGCGTTCCCCCTCTTCCCCTGCAGCCGCGGACAGCGGCCGCCCGCGTTCCTGGCTCTGGGCCAGCCTGATGGCCGGTGTCGCCTCGCTGGTTGCCGCCTGCAAGTCGCCACCCGTGCCGCCCGAGCCCGGCCCGGGGCCCGGACCCGCCCAGCAGGGCCAGGCCAGCGTCGCCCCCATGCCTTCGGGCGCGGCCACGCCGCGCGCCTACCGCGCCGATGCGGCCAAGCATCTATACGCCAACAACGCGCAGCGCATCTACAAGGGCCAGCTGCCGCCCATGCTCTATGCGGTCGGCGTGCTCGAAGTCGACATTGACCGCAACGGCCGCGTCCAGCGCCTGAGCTGGATGCGCGCGCCCAAGCACGCGCCCGAGGTCATTGCCGAAATCGAACGCACGGTGCGCAGCGCCGCGCCCTACCCCGTGCCCGCGCGCATGGGCAAGGTGACCTATACCGATACCTGGCTCTGGGACAAGTCGGGGCAGTTCCAGCTCGATACGCTGACCGAAGGCCAGCGCTGAGCGCCTGCTTTTCCGCGCATGAATGGCTGATGGCCGTCTGCCCCTGGCCTGTCGAAGCGCGTCTGCGTTCTCGGCCAGTGCGGCCTGCAGCGCGCGCTTCTCGCAACAGCACAAAAAAATACCGCGGCTTAGACAGGCTCAGCCCGAACGGGTTGTGTGAGCGCGCCTTGAACCACCGTCGCCCTGGCCAAATTCACGGCCTACACAATCACGACCCGCGATAAGTCGAATAGCTCCACGGGCTGACCAGCAGCGGCACGTGGTAGTGCTGATCGACGTGGGCGACGCCGAAGTCCAGGCTCACGCGGTCGAGAAAGCTGGGTTCGGGCAGCGCCACGCCACGCGCCTTGAAATACGCGCCCACGTCGAAAGTCAGGCGGTAGGTGCCGGCCTGCAGGCTGGCGTTGTCGAACAGCGGCGCGTCGGTTCGGCCGTCGCTGTTGAGCACCAGCTGGCGCAGCAGCGTGGCCTGATCGCCTGCGGTGCGATAGAAAGATACGGCCATGCCGGCCGCGGGGCAGCCGTGCATCGTGTCGAGAACGTGGGTACTCAGGCCCATAGGGAATCTCCTGTGTGCAAAAGCCTTGCCGGATGGAGGCCTGTGACACAAAATTGTATACAAATTTTGTTCTACACCCGCTAAGATTGCGCCATGGAATCCACGACCACCCGCACGATCGCCGAGGCCCTGACCCGCGCCATCGTGGAGCACAAGCTGCGCCCCGGAACCAAGCTGGGCGAACAAAAACTCGCAGACCATTTCGGCGTGTCGCGCACGCTGGTGCGCCAGGCGCTGTTCCAGCTCACGCAGAACCGCCTGGTCACGCTGGAGCCGGCGCGCGGCGCCTATGTCTCCACGCCATCCGTGCAGGAAGCGCGCCAGGTGTTTGCCGTGCGCCGCATGCTTGAAACCGAAATGACGCGTGCCTTTGCCGCGGGCGTGACGCCCGCCAAGATCAAGGCGCTGCGCACCCATGTGGCCGCCGAGCAGGCCGCGATGGACCGCTCCGACGTCGGTGAGCGCACCGAACTGCTGGGCGACTTCCACGTGCGCATGGCCGAACTGATGGGCAACGAAGTGCTGGCGCAGATGATTGCCGACCTGACTTCGCGCTGCGCGCTGATCATGCTGATGTACCAGTCGGACTCTGCCGCGGAACACTCGCACGAGGAGCATGCGGAGATCGTCGCGGCGCTGGCCGCCAAGGATGCCGATCTGGCCGTGCGCCTGATGCAGGAACATTTATTGCATGTCGAGGCCGGGCTCACGTTCGACCGCGAGATGCCCGCCAACGACCTGTCCCAGGCCCTGTCCTCACTTTCTGTTTGAAGCTCCCGCGCATGCTGTACGACGCCACCGCCCCCTATCCCCGTGACCTCGTCGGCTACGGCCCCAGGCCGCCCCACGCCCAATGGCCGGGCCAGGCCCGGATTGCCGTGCAGTTCGTGCTCAATTACGAGGAAGGCGGCGAGAATGCCGTGTTGCACGGCGACCCGGCCAGCGAACAGTTCCTGTCCGAAATGTTCAATCCCGCGGCCTATCCCGAGCGCCACATGAGCATGGAAGGCATCTATGAATACGGTTCGCGCGCCGGCGTCTGGCGCCTGCTGCGCGAGTTCGAGAAACGCGGCCTGCCGCTGACGGTGTTCGGCGTCGCGTCGGCGCTGCAGCGCCACCCCGACGTGACCCGGGCGTTTGTCGAGCTGGGCCATGAGATCGCCTGCCATGGCCTCAAGTGGATCCACTACCAGGGCGTTCCCGAGGAAGTGGAGCGCGCCCACATGCGCCAGGCCATGGAGATCTTCCAGCAGCTGCTGGGCGAGCGCAGCGAACACGGCCTGGGCTGGTACACGGGCCGCGACAGCCCCAACACCCACCGGCTGGTCGCCGATTACGGCGGCTTTGCCTACGACAGCGACTACTACGGCGACGACCTGCCGTTCTGGATGAAAGTCGCGAAAAGCGATGGCAGCAGCGCAAACCAGCTGATCGTGCCCTATACGCTCGACTGCAACGACATGCGCTTCGCCCTGCCCCAGGGCTTCTCGCACGCCGACCCGTTCTTCCAGTACCTCAAGGACACCTTTGACGTGCTCTACGCCGAAGGCGACCCCGCGGGCGACAACGCGCCCAAGATGATGAGCATTGGCATGCACTGCCGGCTGCTGGGCAAGCCCGGTCGGATCACCGCGCTGCAGCGCTTTCTCGACCATATCCAGCAGCATGAAGCCGTCTGGGTATGCCGGCGCATAGACATCGCTCGCCACTGGGCGCAGACCCACCCCTGCCAGGATTGAACTCATGCCCTTGACGCTGGAACAACTGAATCAGGCCGACCCGGCCCAGGCCCTCGCGCTGCTCGACGGTCTGTACGAACATTCGCCATGGATTGCCGCGGCCGCGCTGAACGAGCGGCCGTTCCGCTCGCTGGACCATCTCAAGCACGCAATGGTCAAGGTGCTGGCCGATGCCTCGCCGCAATCGCGCATCGATCTGATACGCGCCCACCCCGAACTCGCGGGCAAGGCCATGGTGGCGCGCAGCCTCACGGCCGAATCGACCAACGAACAGAACCGCGCCGGACTCACGCAGTGCTCGCTGGAGGAATTCGCGCGCATCCAGCAGCTCAATGCCGACTACAACGCGCGCTTCGGCTTTCCCTTCATTCTCGCGGTGCGCGGGCCGCGCGGCCTGGGCCTGGCCAAGCAGGAAATCATCGACACGTTTGCGCGCCGCCTGCACAACCACCCCGATTTCGAATGCGCTGAAGCCATACGCAACATCCACCGCATCGCCGAGATCCGTCTGAACGACAAGTTCGGCCATGTGCCCACGCTGGGCAACGATGTCTGGGACTGGCAGGAATCGCTGGCCCGGCATTCGGACCCGGGCTTTGCCGAACTCGGCCAGCTCACCGTGACCTATCTGACCGACGCCCACCGCGCCTGCGCCCAGCGCATCAGCGGCTGGATGCGCGACTGCGGCTTCGACGAAGTCGCGATCGACGCCGTCGGCAATGTCGTCGGCCGCTACCACCCGAACGCCGCGGACGGCCGCTACCTGCTCACGGGCAGCCACTACGACACCGTGCGCAACGGCGGCAAGTACGACGGCCGGCTGGGCATCTTCGTGCCCATGGCCTGCGTGCGCGAGCTGCACCGCGCGGGCCGCAGGCTGCCGTTCGGCATCGAAGTCGTGGCCTTTGCCGAAGAGGAAGGCCAGCGCTACAAGGCCACGTTCCTGGGCTCGGGCGCGCTGATCGGCGACTTCAAGCCCGAATGGCTGGACCAGGAAGACGCCGACGGCATCACCATGCGCGCCGCAATGCAGCATGCCGGCCTGTGCCCCGACGACATTCCCGCGCTGCAGCGCGACCCGGCCCACTATCTGGGCTTTGTCGAAGTGCATATCGAGCAGGGCCCGGTGCTCAACGAACTCGATCTTCCGCTGGGCGTGGTCACCTCGATCAACGGCAGCGTGCGCTATCTGTGCGAGATGACCGGCATGGCCAGCCATGCGGGCACCACGCCCATGAACCGCCGGCGCGACGCGGCCACGGCGGTTGCCGAACTCGCGCTGTTCGCCGAACAGCGCGCGGCGCGCGACGGCGACTCGGTGGCCACCATAGGCCAGTGGCAGGTGCCCAACGGCTCGATCAATGTCGTGCCCGGGCGCTGCCAGTTCAGCCTCGACATGCGCGCCCCCACCGATGCCCAGCGCGACGCGCTGGTCGCCGACATCCTTGCCGAGCTGCAGGCGATCACCGCCCGCCGCGGCCTGCGCTGCAGCACCGAGCTGGCCATGACCGCGGCCGCCGCGCCCAGCGACCCCGCATGGCAGCAGCGCTGGGAACGCGCCGTCGAGGCCCTGGGCCTGCCGGTGTATCGGCTGCCCAGCGGCGCCGGCCATGACGCCATGAAACTGCATGAAATCATGCCCCAGGCCATGCTGTTCGTGCGCGGCCTCAACGCCGGCATCAGCCACAACCCGCTGGAAAGCAGCACCGCCGACGACATGCAGCTCGCAGTCGACGCCTTCACCCATGTACTGAACCAATTGAGCGACGCAGAGCAATGAGCCAAGAAACCATCTACAAGGCCCTCGACACCTGGATCGATGCCCATTTCGACGCCGAAGTGCGCTTCCTGCAGGCGCTGGTGCAGGTGCCCACCGACACTCCGCCGGGCAACAACGCACCGCACGCCGAGCGCACCGCCACGCTGCTGCAGGACTTCGGCATGCAGGCCGAGAAGCACGCCGTGCCCACGCCTGAAGTGCAGGCCTACGGCATGGAATCGATCACCAATCTGATCGTGCGCCGGCCCTACGGCCCCGCGGGTTCGGGCCGCACGATTGCGCTCAACGCCCATGGCGATGTCGTGCCGCCGGGCGAAGGCTGGAGCCGCGACCCCTACGGCGCCGAGATTGCCGAAGGCAAGCTCTACGGCCGCGCCTCGGCCGTGAGCAAGAGCGATTTCGCCAGCTTCACGTTTGCCGTGCAGGCGCTCGAAGCCGTGGCCCGGCCCCAGCAGGGCGCGATCGAGCTGCATTTCACCTACGACGAGGAATTCGGCGGCGAACTCGGCCCGGGCTGGCTGCTGAAGAACCAACTCACCAAGCCCGATCTGATGATTGCCGCGGGCTTCAGCTACGAAGTCGTCACGGCGCACAACGGCTGCCTGCAGATGGAAGTCACGGTGCACGGCAAGATGGCGCATGCGGCCGTGCCGCATACCGGTGTCGACGCGCTGCAGGCCGCGACCGCGCTGATGAACGCGCTTTACGCCGAGAACGCCAAGTACCGCAAGATCACCTCCGCGGTGCCGGGCATCACCCACCCTTACCTGAACATCGGCCGCATCGAAGGCGGCACCAACACCAACGTGGTGCCGGGCAAGGTGCTGCTCAAGCTCGACCGGCGCATGATTCCCGAGGAGGATCCGGTGGCGGTCGAAGCCAGCCTGCGCGCCGTGATCGCCCAGGCTGCGGCCGACTTCAATCAGCTGCATGGCTATGCAGGCGAGGACGCGGTGCGCATCGACATCCGGCGCATCCTGCTGGCGCGCGCCATGACGCCGCTGGCCGGCAACCAGCCGCTGGTCGATGCCATCCAGCAGCATGGCGAAGCCGTGTTCGGCGCCAAGCCCCCGGCCGTGGGCACGCCGCTCTACACCGATGTGCGCCTTTATGTCGAGCACGGCATTCCGGGCGTGATCTATGGCGCCGGCCCGCGCACGGTGCTTGAATCGCATGCCAAGCGCGCCGACGAACGCCTGGATCTCGAAGACCTGCGCCGCGCCACCAAGGTCATTGCGCGCAGCCTGCACGACCTGCTGGGCTGAGCCCCGCCCCGCCCCGTTCCAGGCCCTGTTTCCCCAGGGCCTTTTTCATGTCTTTATGGCGACGCGATTAGGGTAATCGCCATCCAATTTCAAGAGGTCTTGCGGTTCAATCTGTATACACATTCTGTATGGAAATTGAACCCCGGCGCAGCAGCCCTCGCTGCCTGTGCAAAGGACCCCCATGGAACCCACGATTCACCCTGTCGACGAAAAACTGCCCATGGGCCGCCTGACGGCCCTGGGCCTGCAGCATGTACTGGTGATGTATGCCGGCGCGGTCGCCGTGCCGCTGATCATCGGCCGCGCGCTCAACCTGCCCGCCGAACAGGTGGCGATGCTGATCTCGGCAGACCTGTTCTGCTGCGGCCTGATCACGCTGATCCAGGCCATGGGCGCAACCCAATGGTTCGGCATCAAGCTGCCGGTGATGATGGGCGTGACGTTTGCCAGCGTTGCGCCCATGGTGTCGATGGCCCAGAGCACGTCCGGGCCCGCGGGCGCGGGGCTGATCTTCGGCTCGGTCATAGGCGCAGGCGTGGTGTCGCTGCTGCTGGCTCCGGTCATCAGCCGCATGCTGCGCTTCTTCCCGCCCGTCGTGACCGGCACCATCATTTTGGTGATCGGCATCAGCCTGATGCGCGTGGGCATCAACTGGATCTTCGGCAATCCCGTGGGGCCGACCGCGCCCAGCGTGCCCAATCCCGAACACATCAAGTGGCTGGCCGAAGCCCAGGCCGCGGCCGGCGCGCCGGGCAGCTCGCTGCCGCCCGTGCCCAAGGGCTTTTCCGTCGTTCCCACGCTGCCCAATCCGCGCTACGGCGACCTGACCGGTGTCGGCATTTCCACGCTGGTGCTGGTGTCCATTTTGCTGATCGCGCGCTTCGGCAAGGGCTTCATCGCCAACATCTCGGTGCTGCTGGGCATCGTGATCGGCGGCATCGCCACCGCCTCCATGGGCCTGATGGACTTCCACAAGGTCGCCGAAGCCCAGTGGTTCAACGTGGTGCTGCCGTTCGAGATAGCGCTGCCGGTGTTCGACCCCATGCTGATACTGACCATGTCCCTGGTGATGATCGTGGTGATGATCGAGTCCACGGGCATGTTCCTGGCGCTGGGCGAGATGACAGGACGCAAGATCAGCCAGGACGACCTCACACGCGGCCTGCGCACCGACGGCCTGGGCACGCTGATAGGCGGCATCTTCAACACCTTTCCCTACACCAGCTTCTCGCAGAACGTGGGTCTGGTCGCGGTCACCGGCGTCAAGAGCCGCTGGGTCTGCGTCGCCGGCGGCGTGATCCTGGTGGTGCTGGGCCTGCTGCCCAAGATGGCCGCGCTGATCGAATCCCTGCCCACGGTGGTGCTCGGCGGCGCGGGCCTGGTGATGTTCGGCATGGTGGCTTCCACCGGAATCCGCATTCTGAGCAACGTGGATTTCCAGAAGAACCGAAACAATGCCATGATCGTCGCGGTGTCCATAGGCGTGGGCATGGTGCCGCTGGTCGCGCCCAATTTCCGCCAATGGATGCCGCATGCCATCCATCCCCTCATTGAATCCGGTATCCTGCTGGCCTCACTTGCCGCTGTGGCATTGAACATTTTCTTTAACGGAACGCGCGGCGACACTGCCGACGTTGTGCGAGCTGCCCGCCAAGCCGACGCCCACTGAGCGAAGCACAGGCCCGCAGCCGCCGCCGGCTACCGCCGGCCCTCCTCCCCCCTGCCGCGAGGCTCGGGGGATTTGTTTTCCCTGCCAGCGGGACATGGTCATCGAGGCCATGACCCGTGCTGCCATCAGGTAAGCTAGCAGTAAGCCATTTGTTGTCGAGAATTTTCGTATGACCCAGAACCTGTCCACCGCCGAGCAAGCCCTGCGCGATGCTGCGCGCGAATACCACCGCAGCCCCAACAAGGGCAAGATTTCGGTCACTCCGACCAAGCCGCTGTCCAACCAGCGCGACCTGTCGCTGGCCTACTCGCCCGGCGTCGCCTATCCCTGCCTCGACATCGAGGCCGACCCTTCGCTGGCCGCCGAATACACCGCGCGCGGCAACCTCGTGGGCGTGATCACCAACGGCACGGCCGTGCTGGGCCTGGGCGACATCGGCCCGCTGGCGAGCAAGCCGGTCATGGAAGGCAAGGGCTGCCTGTTCAAGAAGTTCGCCGGCGTCGATGTGTTTGACATCGAACTCGCCGAACGCGATCCGGACAAGCTGATCGACATCATTGCCGCGCTCGAGCCCACGCTGGGCGGCATCAACCTCGAGGACATCAAGGCCCCCGAGTGCTTCTACATCGAGCAGGAGCTGTCCAAGCGCATGAACATTCCGGTGTTCCATGACGACCAGCACGGCACGGCCATCATCTCCAGCGCCGCGCTGCTCAACGGCCTGGAACTCGTGGGCAAGGACATCGACAAGGTCAAGATCGCCGTCTCGGGCGCGGGTGCCGCGGCAATCGCCTGCGTCAACGTGATGGTGGGCCTGGGCGTGAAGCGTGAAAACGTGTTCATGTGCGACTCCAAGGGACTGATCTATGAAGGCCGCCCCGGCGGCTTCGACGCGTCCAAGGCACAGTACGCGCAAAAGACCGAAGGCCGCACGCTGGCCGACGCGGTCAATGCCGCCGACGTGTTCCTCGGCTGCTCGGCTCCCGGCGTGCTCACGGCCGAAATGGTCAAGACCATGGCCGACAAGCCGATCATCCTGGCGCTGGCCAATCCCGAGCCGGAGATCCGCCCCGAACTGGCCAAGGCCATTCGCCCCGACTGCATCATCGCCACCGGCCGTTCGGACTACCCGAACCAGGTGAACAACGTGCTGTGCTTCCCCTACATCTTCCGCGGCGCGCTCGATTGCGGCGCCACCAAGATCACCGAGGAAATGAAGCTCGCCTGCGTGCGCGAAATTGCCAACCTGGCCAAGGCCGAGATGAGCGACGAAGTCGCCGCGGCCTACCAGGGCAAGGAACTGTCGTTCGGCCCTGATTACCTGATTCCCACGCCGTTCGACGTGCGCCTGATCCTGCGCATCGCGCCCGCCGTGGCGCGCGCTGCCGAAGCTTCGGGTGTCGCCACGCGCCCGATCGCCGACTACGACGCCTACCGCGAAAGCCTCACGCGCTTCGTCTACTCGACCAGCATGTTCATGCGCCCGGTGTTTGCCGCGGCCAAGCAGAACCTGCAGCGCGTGGCCTACGCCGAAGGCGAAGACGAGCGCGTGCTGCGCGCGGTGCAGGTCGCGGTCGACGACGGCCTGGCCAAGCCCATCCTGATCGGCCGCCCCGCGGTGATCGCCACGCGCATCGCCAAGGCCGGCCTGCGCCTGCAGCCGGGCAAGGATGTCGAAATCTGCGACCCCGAAGACGACCCGCGTTTCCGTCAGTACTGGGAGACCTATCACAAGCTGATGGGCCGCAACGGCGTGACCCCCGAGAACGCCAAGGTTGCGGTGCGCCGCTCCAACACCCTGATCGCCGCGCTGATGGTGCATCTGGGCGATGCCGACGCCATGCTCTGCGGCCTGGTCGGCCGCTTCGACAGCCACCTCGAGCACATCGAGAAGGTGCTGGGCCTGAAGGACGGCGCGCCCGGTTTCGCCACCGTGAACGCGCTGATGCTGGAAAGCCGCACGCTGTTCATTGCCGACACCTACATCAACGACAACCCGGACGCCGAACTGCTGGCCAGCATTGCCCAGATGGCGGCCGAGGAAGTCGCGCGCTTCGGCCTGCCGCCCAAGGTCGCGTTCCTGTCGCACTCGAACTACGGCTCGTCGACCCGCCCCTCGGCGCTGAAGATGCGCGCCGCGCGCGAGCTGTTCTCCCAGAACGTTCCGCACATCGAGTGCGACGGCGAAATGCACGGCGATGCCGCGCTGTCGCCCGAAGTGCGCGCCCGCGCGCTGCTGGAAAGCTCGCTCGACGGTGAAGCCAACGTGCTGATCTGCCCCAACCTCGACGCGGCGAACATCCTGTTCAACGTGCTCAAGACCACGGCCGCCCATGGCACGACCATTGGCCCCATGCTGCTGGGCAGCGCGGCCGCCGCGCATGTGCTCACGCCTTCGAGCACCGTGCGCCGTGTGGTCAACATGACCGCATTGGCCGCCGCGCAGGCACAGGCACTGCGCGCCTGAGCCGGCACCCTGCGAGTGCAGGGTCTGGAATGAAAAATGCACGCCTTCGGGCGTGCTTTTTTTTTGCGCCGGGGCTTTCCCTGGAGCTGAATGCCGGGGCGTTCACCCTTCGACGCGACCGGCCCTCAAACTGGAGATCTGGACGTTCACCCTTCGACAAGCTCAGGGCGAACGGGGACAGTGTTCATGGTGGGAGCGCCTCGGCGGCCCCCTCGAACCATGAACGGCCACCCGCTCGAACCCGAGTTCTGGACGTTCACCCTTCGATCAACTCAGGACGGACGGGGTTGCTAGATCTCGTCGATTGCCGTGCTGGCCTGCGCCACCTGGGCGGCATCGCCGGTGATCGCAAAGCGGTCGCGGCAGGTCACATAGAAGCTCGCGCCGAAACGCCCCACGGGAAAGTAGTCCTGCAGGGACACGCGCCACTTCTCGGTGTCGACCAGGCCGTCGCGCACCGCGAGCCAGACCACGCGGCCTATGAACACATAACGGCTTTCGGTTTCCATCACTTCGTGCAGCCGGCACTCGAAGGCCACGGGCGCTTCGGCGATGCGCGGCGGCTGCACGCTGTGCGAAGGCACTGAGCTCAGGCCCACATGCACCAATTCGCTCTGCGTGACCGGCAGCCGGTCACCACAGCGGTGCATGGCTTCGGCAATCGCTTCGTCGGCGATATGCACCACGAATTCGCGCGTGCGCAGTATGTGCGCCGCGGTGTCCTTGAGGTGGCCGTCGCTGAGCTTGTTGATGCTCACCATGACGATGGGCGGGTCCTCGCCCACCATGTTGAACATGCTGAACGGCGCGGCGTTGACGGTGCCATCTTCGGCCAGCGTGGTGATCAGCGCGATGGGACGCGGCACGATCAAACTGGCCATCAGCTTGTAGCGGGCATAGCTGTCTATCTGGGTGAAATCGATTTCGGTCATAACGGGCCTTGGGGAATGTCGGGGGCAAGCGCTGCGGTGCCAGCACGGGGAATCAAGGAATTTTCGCAATAAGCATGCCGCAATGGCCCCCACGCTGGCTCGCTGCGCGTAGCTGCGCTGCCCCCCAAGGGGGCCGTCTTGCCTTGGGGCGGCCCGGCGGCAAGACAACCGCCCAGCAAATACGCACCAACTCGGCGCACAAAGTCGCGGCCTGGAGTGTATGCACGCACTGTATGCAAATTCTGCCGCACCGCATCGGTGCGGTCACGCCGCCGCAACGCCACTCAGGAGCCTTTGCAAGCTGGCATTGTTTTTGCGCTGTCATGGTTACTTGCCTTATTCGTTTCAAGGACCACCATGCAAAAGCGTTTCTTCCTGAAGGCCAGCGCGGCCGCCCTCGCCCTGACGTGCGCTGCCGCGCATGCGGCCGACACGCCGATCAAGTTCCAGCTCGACTGGCGCTTCGAGGGCCCGGCGGCGTTCTTCCTGCAGCCGGTGGCCAAGGGCCACTTCAAGGCCGAAGGCCTGGACGTGCAGGTCGATGCGGGCAGCGGTTCGGGCGGAGCGGTGCAGCGCGTGGCTTCGGGCACCTATGACATGGGCTTTGCCGATCTCGCCGCAGTGATGGAATTCCACGCGAACAACCCCGACGCGCCCAACAAGCCCGTGGCCGTGATGGTGGTCTACAACAACACGCCGTCGTCGGTGATGGCGCTCAAGAAAAGCGGCATCAAGACGGCCGCGGACCTCTCGGGCAAGAAGCTCGGCGCGCCGGTGTTCGATGCCGGGCGCAAGGCCTTCCCGATCTTCGCCGCCGCCAACAAGGTCGGCAACGTCGCCTGGACGTCGATGGACCCGCCGCTGCGCGAAACCATGCTGGTGCGCGGTGACATCGACGCGATCACGGGCTTCACCTTCACTTCGCTGCTCAACCTCGAGGCGCGCGGCGTCAAGCCCCAGGACGTGGTGGTGCTGCAGTACGCCGACTACGGCGTGAAGATGTACGGCAACGTGATCATCGCCAGCAGCAAGCTGATCCAGGAGAACCCCGAAGCCGTGCGCAAGTTCCTGCGCGGCTTCACCAAGGGCGCCAAGGAAGTGATCGCCAAGCCCGCCGACGCGATTGCCGCCGTCAAGGCGCGTGACGGCATCGTCAACGTGCCGCTGGAAACGCGCCGCCTGCAACTGGCGATCGACACCGTCGTCAACAGCCCCGACGCGCGCGCCGAAGGCTTCGGCCAGATCAACGCTTCGCGCATGGCGCTGATGGCCTCGCAGGTCTCGGACGTCTACGCGACCAAGCAGCGCGTTCCCACGGCCACGGTCTGGAACGGCAGCTTCCTGCCCACGGCAGCGGCCCTCGACATCCTGCCGCGCAAGTAAGTGCAGCGCGCCGCCCCACCTCACCAGGAACTTCCAGTGAACAAACGCTCATTCCTCCAGACCGCCGTTGCCGTCGCAACCCTGACCGCCTCCGCCTGGAGCATTGCCGCAGCGCCCACGCCGCTGAAATTCCAGCTCGACTGGCGCTTCGAAGGCCCGGCCGCATTCTTCGTGCATCCGGGCGCCAAGGGCTACTACAAGGACAACGGCCTGGACGTGACGGTGGAGGCGGCCAGCGGCGCGGGTGCGATCCAGCGCGTGGCCTCGGGCACGCATGACCTGGGCTTTGCCGATCTGTCGGCGCTGATGGAATTCCACGCCAACAACCCCGACGCGCCGATCAAGCCCGTGGCCGTGATGGTGATCTACAACACCACGCCGGCCTCGGTGATGGCGCTGAAGAAAAGCGGCATCAAGACAGCGGCCGACCTCACGGGCAAGAAGCTGGGCGCGCCCATCTTCGACGCCGGACGGCGCACCTTCCCGCTGTTTGCCCAGGCCAACAACGTGGGCGAAGTGCAGTGGACCACCATGGACCCGCCGCTGCGCGAGACCATGCTGGTGCGCGGCGATGTCGATGCAGTCACGGGCTACACCTTCACCAGCCTGCTCAACCTCGAGGCGCGCGGCGTCAAGCGCGAGGACATCGTCGTGCTGCCCTATGCAAGCCACGGCGTGAAGCTCTACGGCAACGTGATCATCGCCAGCCCCAAGCTGATCGCCGAGAAACCCGAAGCGCTCAAGGCCTTCCTGGCGGCGTTTGCCAAGGGCGCCAGGGAAGTCATTGCCCAGCCCGCGGCGGCAATCGCCTCGCTCAAGGCCAAGGACGGCCTGGTCAACACCGACGTCGAGATCAAGCGCCTGCAGCTGACCATTGAAACCGCCATTGACGGCCCGGGCGCGCGCGAGGAAGGCTTCGGCCAGCTGCGCCTGCCGCGGCTGCAGCTGATGGCCGAACAGGTGGCCAAGGCCTATGGCACCAAGAACCCGGTGCCGGCCAACGCCGTCTGGAACGGCAGCTTCCTGCCCCCGGCCGCCGCGCTCGACGTGCTGCCCAAGAAATGATGCCCGCGGGCTGACATCCCTCCAAAGAAAAGAACCGCATGACGGACTCCGCACCTCCTTTTGTCGACTTCCGCAATGTCTGGCTCGCCTACAACGAAGAGCTGCGCGCGCAGAACCATTTCGCCGTCGAAGCCATCGACCTGCAGCTGCAGCAAGGCGAATTCATTGCCATCGTCGGGCCTTCGGGCTGCGGCAAGTCCACCTTCATGAAGCTGGCGACGGGCCTGCGCATGCCCTCGATTGGCCGCATCCTGATCGACGGCCAGCCCGTGACCGGGCCGCTGAAGATCTCGGGCATGGCGTTTCAGGCGCCGTCGCTGCTGCCCTGGCGCACCACGGTCGAGAACGTGCTGCTGCCGCTGGAAATCGTCGAGCCCCACCGCAGCCAGTTCAAGGCGCGCCGCGCCGAGTACGAGGAACGCGCGCGCCGCCTGCTGCAGAAAGTCGGTCTGGCCGGCTACGAAGACAAGTTCCCCTGGCAGCTGTCGGGCGGCATGCAGCAGCGCGCCAGCATCTGCCGCGCGCTGATCCACGAGCCCAAGCTGCTGCTGCTCGACGAGCCGTTCGGCGCGCTCGACGCGTTCACGCGCGAGGAGCTGTGGTGCATTCTGCGCGATCTGTGGACCGAGCAGAAATTCAATGTGATCCTGGTGACGCACGACCTGCGCGAATCGGTGTTCCTCGCCGACACGGTCTATGTGATGAGCAAGAGCCCGGGGCGCTTCGTCGTCAAGCGCGAGATCGAGCTGCCGCGCCCGCGCGACCTCGAGCTGACCTATACCAAGGAATTCAGCGACATCGTGCACGAGCTGCGCGGCCACATCGGCGCGCTGCGCCACAGCGCGCCCAGCACCACCGCCAGCGTTTGAGACGCCGCAAGAAAGTCACACCATGAAAATCTCTCCGCGCGTCGAACGCTGGTCCCCCTGGCTGCTGATGCTGGCCATCGTCATCCTGTGGCAGGTCATCTGCTCGGCCTTCCAGGTTTCCGAATTCATCTTCCCCAGCCCCTGGCTGATCCTCACGCAGTTCGTCGAATTCAGCGGCGTGATCGCCATGCATGCCTGGCGCACCTACTGGGTGACCATGGCCGGCTTCGGCCTGGCCATCGTCGTCGGCGTGCTGCTGGGCTTTCTGATCGGCAGCTCGCGCCTGGCCTATGCCGCGCTGTACCCGCTGATGACGGCGTTCAACGCCCTGCCCAAGGCGGCGTTCGTGCCTATCCTGGTGGTCTGGTTCGGCATTGGCGCGGGCCCGGCGATCCTCACGGCGTTCCTGATCAGCTTTTTCCCCATCATGGTCAACATCGCCACCGGACTGGCCACGCTGGAGCCCGAACTCGAGGACGTGCTGCGCGTGCTCGGCGCCAAGCGCTGGGACGTGCTGACCAAGGTCGGCCTGCCGCGCTCGCTGCCCTACTTCTACGGCTCGCTCAAGGTCGCGATCACGCTGGCCTTCGTCGGCACCACGGTCTCGGAAATGACGGCCGCCAACGAAGGCATTGGCTATCTGCTGATCTCGGCGGGCTCGTCGATGCAGATGGGCCTGGCGTTTGCCGGCCTGCTGGTCGTCGGCGCGATGGCGATGGCGATGTACGAACTGTTCAGCTGGGTCGAGAAGCGCACCACCGCCTGGGCCCACCGCGGCTCGAACAACCACTGAGCATACGCACGAGCGCCGCCATTCCATGCCGCCCCTAACGGAGACATGCCTTGACCCTGCCTGCCCCACACCCGCCGCAACCTTCACTTGCACCACAGGCCAGGGACGAGGACTTGCTGCGGCTGGCATTCCAATGGGCGGCGACGGCGCGCGCGCGCGGCAACCGGCCGTTTGGCGCGGTGATCGTCGCGGCAGACGGCCAGTTGCTGGCCGAGGCCTATTGCAACATCAGCGAAAGCGGCGACTGCACGGGCCATGCCGAAATCAATGCGCTGCGCCAGCTGCGCACGCCGGCGCAGCTTGAAAGCCTGGCCCAGGCGACGCTCTATGCCTCGGCCGAGCCCTGCATGATGTGCGCCGGCGCCATCCTGTGCAGCGGCATACGGCGCGTGGTGTTCGGCCTGGCCAACGACCATCTGCGCCAGCTGTGCGGCCAGCGCATCGACAGCTTTCGCAGCAGCATGGCCGCGGCCGAACTGCTGGCGCTCGCGCCCCAGCCCATTGCCTGCATCGGGCCCCTCCTGACCGAAGAGGCGCTCGAACCGCACGCGGGCTACTGGGGCAACTAGCACCACAACAGGGCGCAGGGCGCGCTTCTTGCTTGTCATCGGGCATCATCTGGATCTGTTTGGATTTCCCCATGCCCTGGCTTGCGCAACTTGAACTCGACTATGCCGTCTCGCACGGCCGCAGCGTGGTGCACCACCGCCACAACGGCCCGCTGCGCGTGCTGCGCAGCCTCTACCCCGAAGGCGATGCGGTCTGCCACAACGTGCTGGTGCACCCGCCCAGTGGCCTGGTCAGCGGCGACACCCTCGACATCCGCGCGCGCGTCGCCAGCGGCGCCCATGCGCTGCTCACCACGCCGGGCGCGACGCGCTTTTACCGCACCAATGGCGCGCCCGCGCTGCAGGACACGCGCCTGACGCTGGACGCAGGCGCGCGCCTGGAATGGCTGCCGCTGGAAACCATTGCCTACAGCGGCTGCGATGGCCACAACCGGCTGCAGCTGCAGCTTGCACCCGGGGCCGAACTGATAGGCTGGGACATCACTGCGCTGGGCCTGCCGCATGCGGGACTGCCGTTTGTCACCGGCCGCTACACCCAGCACCTGGAGCTGCCCGGCCAATGGCTGGAACATGGCACGCTGGCCGCGGGCGATGCGCTGCTGATGGACGGCCCGCTGGGCCTGGCCGGCCAGCGCTGCCTGGGCTCGATGTTCTTCGTCACCGGCAGCGCGATCGCGCGCGAGCGCCGCGAAGCCGCGCTGGAGATGACGCGCGCGCTGATCGAAAGCCATGCGCTCGCGCCGCGCTGCGGCGTGACCAGCCCGCACGACCAGGTGATCGTGCTGCGCGCGCTTGCGCCCATGGTCGAGCCCGTGATGCAGCTGTGGCAGCAGGTATGGCGGCTGTGGCGCGCGCACTTCTGGGAGATGCCGGCCATCGCTCCGCGAATCTGGGCGATGTAGCGCGCTCCCGCACCAAGGCCTGTCCCGGACTGGCGCAGAATGCAGCACTCCCCATCCAACACGTTCCATGAGAAAGCCTTCTGATATGCGCGTAGCCATCCTTACTGGCGGCGGCG
Organism: Comamonas sp.; assembly: GCF_036666375.1. Lineage (GTDB taxonomy): Bacteria > Pseudomonadota > Gammaproteobacteria > Burkholderiales > Burkholderiaceae_C > Comamonas. The sequence continues at coordinate 50,588 of NZ_JAVWWA010000021.1, forward strand.
ACTGCCCCGGCCTCAATGCCGTCATCCGTGCGGTCACCAAATCGCTGATACACCACGGCAATGCCGAAGTGCTGGGCATTGCCGACGGCTTCGAAGGCCTGATGGGCGAGAACCCGCGCGTCAAGCCGCTGGCCTGGGACGAGGTCTCGGGCATCCTGCACCAGGGCGGCACCATTCTTGGCACCAGCAACAGCGCCAACCCGCTGCGCGACGCCGCGACGCTGGAGCAGACCGGCAGGAACATCCAGGCGCTGGGCCTGGACGTGGTCGTGGCGATTGGCGGCGACGGCACGATGAGCCTGGCCCACGGGCTGGAGAAAGTCGGCCTGCGCTGCGTGGGCGTGCCCAAGACCATAGACAACGACATCGCCAACTGCGAACGCAGCTTCGGCTTCGACACCGCCGTGGCCACCGTGACCGAAGGCCTGCGGCGCATAGAGAGCACGGCGATGAGCCACCACCGCGTGATGATCGTCGAGACCATGGGCCGGCACGCGGGCTGGCTGGCGCTGGAATCCGGCATCGCGGGCGCGGCCGACATCATCCTGCTGCCCGAAATCGACTATGACCTGCAGGCCGTGATCGATGTCTGCCGCGCGCGCGAGGAGCGCCAGCGCTACACCATCATCTGCATAGGCGAAGGCGCCAAGGAAAGCGGCGCCAGCCAGACCGTGCGCGAACGCGTGGCCCACAGCCCCGACCCGGTGCGCCTGGGCGGCGTAGGCCATGTGCTGCGCGAGCGGCTGCAGCCGCATCTCAAGAGCGAAGTGCGCACCACGGTGCTGGGCCATGTGCAGCGCGGCGGCGACCCCACGCCGTTCGACCGCGTGCTGGCCACGCGCTTTGGCCACCACGCGGCGCAGCTGGTGATACGCGGGCAGTTCGGCCGCATGGTCACGCTGCAGGGCGGCGAGATCACCAGCGTTGAAATCTCGGCAGTGGCCAACGTTCAACGCACCATCGCGCTGGATCACAGTCTGCTGGTGATGGCCAGGGATATCGGGATTTCGCTGGGGGAGGCGGGACCGGGGGGCTGATTTCCGGCTACCCGTTCGTCCTGAGCCTGTCGAAGGATGAACGGCCTGCGCTCAAGTCATGAGGATTGGGCGTTCATGGTTCGACGGGGCCGCCGAGGC
>NZ_JAVWWA010000021.1:51823-56840 GCF_036666375.1 Comamonas sp.
ACCGCGCCGCGCTGCATCACCAGGTACTGGTCCGCCAGCTCCTCGGCGAAGTCGTAGTACTGCTCGCACAGCAGCACGGCCATGCCGCGCTCGCGCGCCAGCATGCGGATCACGCGGCCTATGTCCTTGATGATGCTCGGCTGTATGCCTTCGGTGGGCTCGTCGAGAATCAGCAGTTTCGGGCCGGGCGCGAGCGCACGCGCGATCGCCAGCTGCTGCTGCTGGCCGCCCGACAGATCGCCGCCGCGGCGCTGCATCATCTGCGCCAGCACCGGAAACAGTTCAAACAGATCGGGCGGGATGGGCGTCGACGCGCTGCAATACGCCAGGCCCATGCGCAGGTTGTCTTCGACCGTGAGCCGGCCGAAGATCTCGCGCCCCTGGGGCACAAAGCCTATGCCGGCGCGCGCGCGCTCGTAGGGCGTGAGGCCGGCAATCTGCCGGCCCTGCCATTCGATGGAGCCGCTGCGAATCGGCACGCGGCCCATCAGGCTCTTGAGCAGCGTGGTCTTGCCCACGCCGTTGCGCCCGAGCAGCACCGTGACCTGGCCGGGCTCGGCGCGCAGGCTCACGTCGCGCAGGATGTGCGAGCCGCCGTAGTACTGATGAAGATTCTGGACTTTAAGCATGATTGTGCGGGCTCAGCGCCCCAGATAGACCTCGACCACGCGCTCGTCGGCCTGGACCTGGGCCAGCGGGCCCTCGGCCAGCACCGCGCCGTCGCACAGCACCGTGACTTTCTCGGAGATCGCGGCAATGAACGACATGTCGTGCTCGACCACCATCAGCGAATGCTGGCCCTTGAGGCGCAGGAACAGTTCGGCGGTGCGCACGGTTTCCTCGTCGGTCATGCCGGCGACGGGTTCGTCCAGCAGCAGCAGCTTGGGCTCCTGCATCAGCAGCATGCCGATTTCCAGCCATTGCTTCTGACCGTGGCTCAGCACGCCGGCCTCGCGCCGCACGGCATCGGCAAGGTGAATGGTGTGCAGCACTTCGGCCAGCCTGTCCTTTTGCGCGCTGTCGAGGCGGAAGAACATCGAGTGGCGCACGCCCTTGTGCGTCTTGAGCGCGAGCTCGAGGTTCTCGAACACGGTGAGGTTCTCGAACACCGTGGGCTTCTGGAACTTGCGGCCTATGCCCAGCTGGGCAATCTCGGGTTCGTTGTAGCGCAGCAGGTCTATGGTCGAGCCGAAGAACACCGTGCCGCGGTCGGGCCGGGTCTTGCCGGTGATGATGTCCATCATCGTCGTCTTGCCCGCGCCGTTGGGCCCGATGATGCAGCGCAGCTCGCCGGGCGCGATGTCCAGGCTCAGGCCGTTGATTGCCTTGAAGCCGTCAAAGCTCACATGCACGTCCTCGAGGTACAGGATGCGGCCATGCGTCACGTCGACTTCGCCGGGCACGGCGGTGCGCGCGTAGCTGGCGTTGCGCCCGCCCGAGTCGCCCGGCTCCTGCGCCGCACGCCGCTGCGCCAGCGCTTCAAGGCGCTCGGCGCCGGCTTCCATTTGATCGGGGGTCATGGCGTTTCTCCTTGGGGTTTGGCCTTGCGCCAGCCGCGCATCTGGCGCACCAGGCCCACCACGCCCTGGGGCAGGAACAGCGTCACGGCAATGAACAGCGCGCCGAGGAAATACAGCCAGAACTCGGGTGCGCTGACGGTGAGCCAGCTCTTGGCGCCGTTGACGATGAACGCGCCCACGATCGGTCCGATCAGGCTGGCGCGCCCGCCCACGGCGGCCCAAACGGCCATCTCTATGGAGTTGGCGGCGCTCATCTCTCCGGGGTTGATGATGCCCACCTGCGGCACATAGAGCGCGCCCGCGATGCCGCACATCATGGCGCTGATGCACCAGATGGTGAGCTTGTAGGGCAGCGGCGAATAGCCGGAGAACATCACGCGCGTCTCGGCGTCGCGGATGGCCTGCAGCACCCGGCCGAACTTGCTTTGCACCAGCCAGCGCGCAAACAGATAGCAGCCCAGCAGCATGCAGCCCGTGAGCACGAACAGGAACATGCGCATTTCGGGGGTCGCGATCGCCAGGCCCAGGATGCGCTTGAAATCGGTGAAGCCGTTGTTGCCGCCCAGGCCCGTCTCGTTGCGGAAGAACAGCAGCATCGCCGCATAGGTCAGCGCCTGGGTGATGATCGAGAAGTAAACGCCCTTGATGCGCGAACGGAAGGCAAAGTAGCCGAACACGAAGGCCACCAGGCCGGGCACGGCAACCACCAGGAACAGCGTGGCGACAAAGCTGTCGCTGAGCTGCCAGTGCCAGGGCAGCTCCTTCCAGTCGAGAAACACCATGAAGTCGGGCAAGGCGCTGCCCGAGTTGCCGTCGGCGCCGATCTGGCGCATCAGGTACATGCCCATCACATAGCCGCCCAGCGCGAAGAACAGGCCGTGGCCCAGGCTCAGAATGCCCGCGTAGCCCCAGATCAGGTCCATGGCCAGCGCGCAGATCGCGTAGCACATGATCTTGCCGATCAGCGAGACCGCGTAGTCGGACAGATGGAAGGCGCTGCCCGCGGGCACCCACAGATTGAGCGCGGGTGCCAGCGCGCAGATGGTGATCAGCGCCACCAGGAACACGGCCCAGCCGCGGCGCGTGAGCAGCGGCTTGGGGTCCGGCAACACGACAGAAGGAACAGAAGAATTCAGCTGCATATCAAGCCTCCGCGCTGCGGCCCTTCATCGCGAAGATGCCCTGGGGCCGCTTCTGGATGAAGATGATGATGAAGACCAGCACCGCGATCTTGGCCAGCACCGCACCGGTCCAGCCTTCGAGAAACTTGCCCAGGATGCCCAGGCCCAGCGCCGCGTAGACCGTGCCCAGCAACTGGCCCACACCGCCCAGCACCACGACCATGAAGGCATCGACGATGTAGCTTTGGCCCAGGTCGGGGCCCACATTGCCCACCTGACTCAGCGCGCAGCCCGCCAGGCCGGCGACGCCCGAGCCCAGCGCAAACGCCATGGTGTCGACGCGCGCCGTGTTCACGCCCATGCAGGCGGCCATGGCGCGGTTCTGCGTGACGCCGCGCACGAACAATCCGAGGCGCGTGCGGCCTATGGTCCAGGCCATGGCCAGCAGCACCGCAGCCGCGAAGACAATGATCACCAGCCGGTTGAGCGGCAGCGTCAGATTGGGCAGCAGCTGCCAGCCGCCGCTCATCCAGACCGGGTTCTCCACGCCCACGTTCTGCGCGCCAAACAAGGTGCGCACCGTCTGCATCAGCACCAGGCTGATGCCCCAGGTGGCAAGCAGCGTTTCCAGCGGGCGGCCGTAGAGAAAGCGCAGCACCGTGCGCTCCATCAGCGCGCCCACGGCGGCCGCGGCCAGGAAGGACAGCGGCACGGCCGCGAGCAGATACCAGTCGAACGCACCGGGAAAATAGCTCTGGAACAGGTTCTGCACCATGTATGTCGCGTAGGCGCCGATCATCATCAGCTCGCCATGCGCCATGTTGATCACGCCCATCAGGCCATAGGTGATCGCCAGACCCAGCGCGACCAGCAGCAGGATGGAGCCCAGGCTGATGCCGGTGAACACCACGCCCAGACGCTCGCCCCAGGCCAGGCGGTCGTCGACCTGGGCCAGCGAGCGCCGCAGCTGGGCTTTGACTTTCTCGTCGCTTTCCTCGGCCAGCCGCGTCTGCAGCAGCAGGCGGGCCTGGGGCGAGCCGCTTTCGCCCAGCGACCCGGCGGCGGCGCGGCGCTGGTCGGCATCGTCGCTGCCCAGCAGCGCGGCCGCGCGCGCCAGTTCCAGCGACTGGCGCACGGCGCTGTCTTTTTCCTCGGCCAGAGCGCGTTCGAGCAGCGCAATGGCCGCGGGCGAGGCCTGCTTGAGCATCGCCTGCGCGGCTTCGCGGCGCAGCGCGGTGTCGGGCGCAAACAGATCGAGCGCGGCCAGCGCAGCGGAAATCTCACCGCGCAGCCGGTTGTTGTTCATGACGTCTTCGGTGCCGTCGGGCAAAGGCGTGGCCGCGCCCGTCGCCGGGTCGCTGGCCTGGCCGTTGCGCACGATGAGCGCGCGGCCGTCGGCCACCACCACGGCGTCATCGCCGAGCGCGCGCAGGTAGGGGGCCAGCGTGGCGTCGGGTTGCTGCAGCGCAGCCTGGATGGCGGCAATGCGCGCCTCCGAGTCGCCCTGCGCCATGGCCAAGGCCTGCGCGGGCGTGAGCGCCTGGGCCGCCGTGGAGCCCAGCAGCACTGCCGCGAACGCGACGCAGCGCAGCAGTGTGGTGGTGATTGAGTATCCAAGCATGGTGTGCCGATTCCAGAAAAAGCGCGCGTCCTGCACCGCAGGCCGCGCCAGACGAGAGGCAGCAGCGCAAGGCGCCGCTGCCAGGGATCAGCCGATCACTTTTTCTCTGGCTCATCCTTCTTCTTGTCGTTGCCAGGGATGTACGGGCTCCAGGGCTTGGCCTTGACGGGCGCGGGCGTCTTCCAGACCACGTTGAACTGGCCGTCGGCCTTGATCTCGCCGATGAACACGTTCTTGTGCAGATGGTGGTTCTTCTCGTCCATCTTGCTGACGATGCCGCTGGGTGCCTTGAAGGTCTGGCCGGCCATGGCCGCGATCACCTTGTTGACGTCGGTGGACTTGGCCTTCTCGACGGCCTGCTTCCACATGTGGATGCCGATATAGGTGGCTTCCATCGGATCGTTGGTCAGCGGCTTGTCCTTGTGGCCGGCGATGTTCTTGGCCTTGGCGTAGTCGCTCCACTTCTTGATGAACGCCGTGTTCTCGGGGTTCTTGATCGACATGAAGTAGTTCCAGGCGGCGAGGTGGCCGACCAGCGGCTTGGTGTCCACGCCGCGCAGCTCTTCCTCGCCCACGGAGAAGGCGACGACGGGCACATCGGTGGCCTTGAGGCCGGCATTGCCCAGTTCCTTGTAGAACGGCACGTTGGAGTCGCCGTTGATGGTCGAGACCACGGCCGTCTTGCCGCCCTGGCTGAACTTCTTGATGTCGGCAACGATGGTCTGGTAGTCGCTGTGGCCGAACGGCGTGTACTT
>NZ_JAVWWA010000022.1:0-3754 GCF_036666375.1 Comamonas sp.
AACGGGATACGAAGCAAATACATGTCAGGTCCGGTAAATAAGAAATGAAAAGCCTGATTCCGATATGAGAATCAGTCGCATTATTATTTACTGAAACGTTACAAACCCGACATAACCCGCGCAGTCCCTCTCAATGGGTTGACAGGACGGTATTCATGTGCGCAATTGGTAAGTACCCTGACGATTGCGTGAACTGCGTCCCCGCCGGCTCAAAGCGCCGCCCACCATTGCGGCAACTGGGCCAGCACGAACAGCAGCAGGCCGATCGCGCCGCCCACCAGCGTGCCGTTGATGCGGATGAACTGCAGATCCTTGCCTATGTGCAGCTCGATCAGATGCGACAGCTCGGCAGCATCCCAGCGCTTGACGGTGTCGCTGATGTGCTCGGCCAGGAACTGCGCGACATCGGGAGCCAGCGTCGCCGCCCAGCGCTCCAGGCGCGCGTTCATCGACTGGCGCAGCGCCGGGTCGGCGGCCAGCGACTGTCCCAGCCAGCGGCCCATGGCCGCGGCCTTGCGCGCGATGTGCGAATGCTCGTCGGCCAGATCGGCCTGCAGGCGCTGGCGCAGCTGGGTCCACAGCGCCTGCAGATAGCCGGCCAGCTTCTCGTCGTGCAGCAGGTAGTGGCGCAGCTGCTCGGCGCGCTCGGCGAAGTCGGGGTCGGTCTGCAGCCGCTCTATGAGCCGCGCCACGGCCGCGTCCAGCGCCTCGCGCACGCGGTGTTCGGGGTTGTGGGCTATGTCGTCAAACAGGCTTTCCAGCGCCTGCGCAATCAGCTCGGCGCCCTTGTCGCCCAGCCAGTCGCTGGGCAGCATCTTTTCCTTGAGCGGATGCTCGCGCTTGAGCCACTCGACAATGCTTGCGGCAATGAATTCACGCGTGTTCGCGGTCTGCATGATGGCGGCAATGCGCGCCAGCACATCGTCGAGCAGCACCTGATGGCGCCCGCCCTGGGTCAGCGCCGTCAGCAGCGAGGCCGCGGCGCGCGACAGGTCGACCTGGGACAGCACGGCGCGCAGCGACTGCGTGAGAAAGCGCTGCACCTGCCGGTCCTGCACGAGTTCCAGCGCGGCCAGCGCCAGCCGCGCGACCTGGCGGCCCAGCATGGCGCTGTGCGCCGGCGCCGTGAGCCAGCTGGCCAGCCACTGCGCGGGATCATGCTTGCGTATCAGCGCCAGCAGCGAGGCCGGGTCGAGAAAGCGGTCGCGCACGAAATGCGCGAGGTTGTCGCCAATGCGGTCCTTGTTGCGCGGAATGATGGCCGTGTGCCGGCCCACCCAGGGCAGCGGAATGCGCCGGAACAGCGCCGTGACCGCAAACCAGTCGGCCAGCGCCCCGACCATTGCCGCTTCGGCCACGGCCTGCACGCAGCGCACCCAGAGACTGGGCGCCATGAAACTGGTCGCGGCAAACACCAGTGCGACCGCGATCAGCAGGCCCAGTGCCTGCCGTTTCGCGCGTTTCAATGCCAGGGTCTGTTCTTGCATGCTCGGCGGCTCCCGTGAGGATGGCATGCAACACTAACACGCGCCGGCGATCGCGCCGCCGCGGCCGGACTAGGCTTGGGCCGCGCCGGCGGCCGGCAACTGCACGCGTATCGCGTCGCACATCGCGGCGTGCAGCGGATCGGCGTCTTCGCCATGCCGCTGCAGAAATCCGCGCTGCTCATCGACCGACAGCAGGCGCACGGCCGCGTCCACGTCCGTCACCAGGTCATGCTGCGCCTGGCCCATGGTCGTGTCCATGTACTCCAGCGTATTGAGCATGGACTGGGTTTGCGCCTGCTCCACCTGCTCCTTGCTCGCATTGAACGAGAACGTTCCCAGCTTGCCGTGGAACACCGGCAGCACGTTGCTGCCCGAGAAGTGGATCTTCTCCGCGTCCAGGCGGTCGTTGGTCCAGCGGCTCATCAGCCCGCCCGAGGCGTTCTTGCGCTCGGCCGGACTGCCATGCAAAAGGGAGTAGGCCGCTCCGCCCTCGTCATAGGTCATGAGCAGCGTCCTGGCCATGGCATCGTCCATGTCCTTGCCGTGCAAACCGTCGAGGATGGCTTCCGAAGGCATGTTGCTGCCCACGCCGCCATCGACGAAATTCTGCGTCTGACCCGCGAAGTCCATCTTCACCGGCTTGAAGAAAACGGGAATGCTCATGGAGACGCGCCCGGCCAGCGCCACCGGCATGTCGGGGTGGCTGGTGGCGGAAAAATAGGTGGTCTCCTTCTTGTCCGTGTTGTAGCCCGTCAGCACCAGCTCCTTGAACCGGGCGGGCGCGAGCTGGTGCAGCAGCTGCAGATCGCGGAACGTGATCATCTGCGCGGTGCGCGGGGATTTCTCCAGGTCCTGATCGCGCAGGCTGACCAGGCGCGCGCGGTCCGCGGCGCCCAGGCTGTTCCAGGCCTCGCCGTCGTCCCAATGGTCGCGCAGATAGCTGCGCACCGCGCCGGCCGAGGCCCGGTCCAGCGTCTCCAGCGCCTTGCCCGCGCCAAAACCGATCAGCCCCAGTTTCACTTCGGGATAGCGGTTCTTGAAGCCGCCAGGCGAACTCAGCAGCGACAGCATGCCGGTGTCATTCGAAAGCCGCTGAAATGCCTGGGCCGACATGCCGCTCGCCAGGCATACCGCCGTCAGCGCCCCGGCGGAAGTGCCCACCACTTTCTTCAAATCCGACAGCTTGCCCAGGTTCTCCAGCGCGCGCAGCGCGGGCGGATTGCCAATGCCCTTGGCGCCGCCGCCGCGCAGCACAAGATGCTCTAGCGGCGGTGCCGCCCGCATCACGACAAGGCGTTCCACCTTGGGCAAATGGGGCCCGGCAGGGTTTTGCACCCAGACCGCGCGCACTTCGGGTGCTGTCATTTTCCCGCGCTCCAGGCCGCGCGCGACCTGCAGATGCCGGTCCACCAACAGTCGCGCCTTGCGCGACGCTTTCTGGAACGTATGCAGCTTCACATCCCGGTCGGACCGCCGCTCGCTTTCATCGACCACCGGGTTCATGCATTCGACCAGCACGTCATTGACCATGGCCGCGGCGCGCGCGGCAAACGCCTGCCGGCTCGCTGCGGGCAGCGTCGCCGATGCCGCCTCCATGGCGGTCTGGAGTTCGGCGCGCAGCCCTTGAACGTGCGCGTAGATCGCCTGGGACGTGAGCCGCGACGGCGTCAGCGCGGGCGCGGTGGACGACGCCGTCAGCCACCGGCCCGCGAACAAGGCGATGACGGCATTCCAGGCGGACTGCAGTGCATTGCGCGGCGGCGCCGGCGTGTGGCGCGAAAGATCGGGCATGCCGCCGCCCGCCGGGAGATGGCTTGGAATGCTCATGCCGCGGCCCATTCCCATTCGAGCTCATCGTCATGCATGGCGATGGCGCGCACGGCGGCGCGAATCCTGCGCGCCTGGGCCGCGGTGTAGTCGAGGCAGGAGAGAAATCCGGCGGAATCGGCGGCCTCATCGGCCGGCCAGCGCGCCATCACCACGATCAGATCGCCGTAATCGAGCGTGCAAAGGAACTGCCGCCCGCCAAGCGCTGCGCCATTGATCTGCAGCAGCGTGCTGATCAGGCTGCGGCGCAGCGGCCCATGGATGGCGACGGCGTCGTAGGCGCTGGCCTCGATGACCCAATGCCGGTTGTCGGGATGCAGCGTCACGCGCAGCGGCAGGCCGTCGTCGAGCAGCAGCTCCAGCGGCTGCACGCTGGTGCGCGCGCGCTGGGGATCGAGCAAATGCATCTGCGCGCTGAATGCCGACGCCAGGGCGGTGGA
>NZ_JAVWWA010000022.1:3854-55282 GCF_036666375.1 Comamonas sp.
GCTGGGGATCGAGCAAATGCATCTGCGCGCTGAATGCCGACGCCAGGGCGGTGGAGGAATCGTTCATGCCTTGATCCAGGATGGAGGTTCGGTGGCCGGCGATGCCGCCGTGGAGACGGCCGCGCGCGACGCAAACCGTTCGAGCTGTTCCATCAGCGCGGCCAGCCGGCCCTCGATCGCATCCGCACCGGCGAGCGCCGCGGCCTGCTGCGGCGTCCCGGGAAAATCGCAGTCCACAAGAGTGATGCAGCCTTCGGTCTCCAGCGCCCCCACTTGCTGGCCCGTCCAGCGAGTCGCGTGCGCCGCGCGCAGCAGCGCTTCCTGGCACTGGGCCTGGCGGTCCTCGCTGAGCCTGTCTATGGTCTGATCGACGCCCAGCTGCCAGCGCTGCTGCAGCGGCGCGAAACGCAGCTGTACACAACGGACATCGTCCACCACGCAGCGCAGCATGCCTCCGGCGGCGAGTGCGTCAGGCACCTCGCCGCAACGGAACAACTCCCATAGCTGCGCCGAAATATGAGTCAGATCGTTCATGGAGCCCTTGTCGGCCGGCGGCCGTTTCGTCGCGCGCGAACGCACGCGGCTACCCCATACGTCACACGCTGCGTGCCGAAGTTCCATCTTCACCCGCCGCGGCCAGGGCGCGCGCCCGCGAGCGCACTTCAGATGGCCGCATCCCTGCGCCCCCAGGCCAGCGCCGCGGCACGCTCCGATGCGCCGGCCGCCGGCGCGAGACAGGCGCGCTGCTGGAGGATGGCTGCGCTCAGCTGCGCGTTCAGCGGTGTGGCGTCGCCCGCGTGGCGCAGCAGAAAAAGATCCTGCTCCTGCGGCGACAGCAGCGCCGCAGCGGCCTGCACATCGTTCACGAGGTCATGGCGGAAGTTGTGCCGGTTCTGCGCAATGAACACCAGCGCCTGCTCCAGTGACTCGGTCTTGGCGCGCGCCACGCGCTCGGCGCCCGCCTCAAAGGAGGCAATGCCCAGATCGCCATGCGCGACGGGCATCACATGCAGGCCCGCCGCGTACAGCTTGCCCCGGTCGGCATGCACGGCCTCGGGGAAGTGCGGATTGCCCGACAGCCAGGTCACGACCGGACTCACCGCCGGCAGGTACCGGTCCGGCGGGCCGTGCATCACGGCCTGGGTGCGGCCCTGGTCGACAAACGCCATCACCAGCGTTCGCGACTGCGCTTCCTGCAGCGCCTGGCCCTCGATCCCGCCAAGAACCGCCTCCGTGGGCAGGTTGCTGCCCACGCCGCCGTCCGCCCAGCGCTGGATCCGGTCCTGCTGTACCACTTTCACATCGGCGAACAGCACGGGAAGGCCTATCGAAATGCGCCCGGCCAGTGCCAGCGGCATGTCGGGATGGGTCTGCGCGCAGAAGTAGGCCAGGCGCTTCTCGGACTGGTTCCAACCGGTCACCGTCAACGCCTTGAACCTGGCCGGAGCCAGCTGGTGCAGCAGCTGCAGATCGCCAAAGGTCAGCATCTGATCGGTGCGCGGCGCCGTGAAGTCGGGCCGGCGAAGCAGTTCCAGGCGCTGCTGCTGCGCAGCGGTGAAGTGCGTCCATTGCGGCAGGCGCGTGACCTGCGCCCAATGGCCGTCGAGGTAGCGCGCCGCGGATAGGGCCGTCATCCTGTCCAGCGTCTGCACGGCCGCGCCCGCATCGAAGCCCAGGGCACCGAGCTTCACGCCAGGGTAATTGCGCGCGAAGTCCGGCGGCGTGGTCAGCAGCGAAAGCGGGTCGGTGCCGTTGAGCTGCTGCTGGAGCCCCTTGGGCGACACGCCGGCGGCGAGCAAGATCGCGGTCAGCGCCCCGGCCGAGCTGCCGGCCACCTGCCTGAGTTGCGACAGCAGGCCCAGGTTCTGCAGTGCGCGCAGCGCGGGCGCATTCGCCATGCCGCGCACGCCGCCGCCGCCCAGCACGAGGCTCTCGATCGCCGGCGCCGCGCGCAGCAGCAGGATCTGGCCCGATGCCAGCAGCTGCGCATGGGGTGCGGGGTCCCGCATGGGTTGCATCGACAGCTCCACCTGCCGGTGTCGCTCCACCCATTGCCTGGCGCGGTCCGCCGCGGCGCGAAACAGCTCCCAGTCCACGGTGTGCGCGCGGCTGCGTATCATCGCGCTGTGCACCGGATACATGCTGTCGGCGATCACGTCGTTCACCATGGCCGCGGCGCGCGCCGCGAACGCCTGGCGCCACTGCGGCGCGACCTGCTGGCTGGCCACGTTCATTGCTGCGACCAGCGACGCCTGCAGCGCCTCCTGCTGGTTGATGAGCTGCGCCGTGGTCAGCAGGCGCGGCGCGGGCGAAGGTGAGAACAGCGCGCGCAGCCCGCGCCATGGGCCGGCCGCGCCGCCGGTGCGCGGCACGGGCCGCAGCGCCGCGGCCGACGCGCCCGCAGGCACGACCGGATTCATGGCAGCCTTCCCCCATCGTCGTGCATCGCAATGGCCGCGACCGCGGCGCGAATGCGCTGCGCCTGGCGCGTGCTGTAGTCGAGCCAATCGAGCAACGGCATCTGTGCCGCCCAGTCCAGGTGCCAGCGGCTGATCACCACCACGCGATCGCAGCCGTCGAGGCTGCAGACCAGCAGCCTGCCGGTCAGCACCGCGCCGTTGACCAGCAGCAGCGCGGCCACCAGGCTGCGCCGCAGCGGCCCGGCCAGCACCGACGCATCGCCGACAAAAGCTTCGAACACCCAGTGGTGGCTGCAGGGGTGCAAGGAAATGCGCACCGGCAGTTGCGGCTCCAGCAGCAGCTCCTGCGCCGCAACGCTGCGCGGCGCGCGCGACGCGTCCAGCGCCTGCATGCGCGCACGGAACGCCTGCGCGCAGCCGCAGTCGGGCCGGGGCGCTGCGCAGCGCTCCAGGGGCGCGCCAGGGGCCATGTCATCGCCTTCGGCCAGCGCATCGAGCTGGCCCAGCAGCGCCTGCAGCTGCTGCTCCACGGCCGCCGCCGTCAGCTGCGCGGGCGCGGCACAAAAGTCGCAGTCGACCAGTTGCAGGCCCTGGCCATCGCCCAGCGCGGTCTGCTGCAGTCCCCAGCGGCTTGCGTGGCCCACGCGCAGCAGCGCTTCCTCGCTCCGCGCCCGCCGCGCTGCGTCCCACATGCCGCTCGCACAGCCCACGCCCAGCAGCCAGCGCTGCTGCTGCGCCTGGAAGTGCAGGTCCACCCAGCGTCCGCGGCCGAGCGCGCAGCGCAGCGCTGCGCCCGTGTCCGGGTCGGGTGCGACGGCTGCGCCCTGGTTCTGCAGCAGGCGGCACAGCGCTGGGGCAAGTTCGGCAAGATCATTCATGGCTAGCCTGAATGCTCGCTCTGCGACGCGGCGCGCGCCGTTCGCCGACCCCGCGCCCTCAAGCCGGGCAAGACGCCGTCATGGCCATGGGCAGCGCGGCAATCTCTTGCCCCGCGTGCGGCCTACGCCAGCGCCTGCGCGGGGCCGAAGAACTCGTAATGCGTCTGCGCGGGCGGCACGCCCAGCGCGCGCAGGCCTTGCAGCACGGCCGCCATGAACGGCTGGGGGCCGCAGAAGTAGGCCTCGACATCGCGCGACGCGGGCAGCCAGCGGCCCAGCTGCTCGGCGTCGATGCGCGCCGGCGCGGCGTTCTCGTAGAGGTAATGGCATTGCAGCTGCGGGTGCTCGAGCGCCAGCGCATCGAGGCGTGCGCGAAAGCCCTGCACTTCGGGCGTGCGCGCGCAGTGGATGAACACCACGGGGCGGGCGCTGCCCAGCGCCGCGGCGAGCATGGGCAGCGTGGGCGTGATGCCTACGCCGCCGCTGACCAGCACCAGCGGCTTGTCGCTTTCGGCCAGCGTGAAATGGCCGGCCGGCGGGAAGATCTCCAGCACATCGCCTTCGCGCACCGCGTCGTGCAGATGGCGCGAGACCACGCCCGCGGCTTCGCGCTTGACGCTGATGCGCAGCTCGCGGCCGTTGGCCAGCGCCGACAGCGAGTAGTTGCGCCGCTGCTCCTTGCCGTCGACCACGATGCGCAGGCCTATGAACTGGCCCGGCAGATGCGCCATCACCGCGCCGCCATCGACAGGCGCGAGATAGAACGACGTGATTTCCGTGCTTTCGATCTGCTTGCGCGCGACGCGGAAGGCGCGCGCGCCGCGCCAGCCGCCGGGCGCGCTGGCGTTGCGCTCATAGGCCTGGCTTTCGGCACCGATCAGGATGTCGGCCAGTTGCTGGTAGGCCGCGGCCCAGGCGTCGATCACCGCATCGGTGGCGATCTCGGCGCCCAGCACTTCGCGTATCGACGCCAGCAGGCACTGGCCGACTATGGGGTAGTGCTCGGGCTGCACCTGCAGCGCCACATGCTTGTTGATGATCTGCGCGGGCAGGTTGCCCAGGTTCTCGAGCCGGTCGATGTGCTTGGCATACATCAGCACGCTGAACGCCAGCGCGCGCGGCTGGGCACCGCTTTGCTGGTGCGTGCTGTTGAACAGCGCGCGCACTTCGGGGTGGCCGCCCAGCAGGCGTTGGTAGAAGTGGGTGATCAGCGCCTCGCCGCCGCTTTCAAGCAGCGGAACGGTGGATTGGACGATGGCGCGTTGCTCGGCAGTCAGCATGGAAACTCCTGGAAATGAACGACAAGGGGCAGATGACGCCCCGGCTGACCAGACAGTCGCAATCCGCATGCCAGCGCAATCTCCCTTTAGGATCAATGACTTGGAATTTCATGCGTCAATATGACCCGCGTCAAAACATGTCAATTGGACACAGAACCGAGTCAAAATGACTGCCACCCACAAATTGCTGCGCAGCCTCGTTCCGCTGGTCGCCGACCTGGCCGACGACCTGCCCGAGCGCGAGCGCTATCGCCGCCTGCTCGAGGCGCTGCGGACCCTGCTGCCCTGCGATGCGGTCGCGCTGCTGCGGCTGCAAGGAGAGGTGCTTGCGCCCGTGGCCATCGACGGCCTGAGCAGCGACACGCTGGGCCGGCGCTTTCGCATCGCCGAACACCCGCGGCTGGCGCAGCTGCTGGCCCATGGCCAGGCATTGCGCTTCGCACCCGACAGCCCGCTGCCCGACCCCTACGACGGTCTGGTCGAACACGCGGGCCCGCTCGAAGTGCACGACTGCATGGGCTGCGCCCTGGTCGTCGGCGGCAGCACCTGGGGACTGCTGACGCTGGACGCGCTCGCTCCCGGGCGCTTTGCTGCAGCCGGCCATCTCGAAGCCCTGCAGGCATTCAGCAATCTCGCCGCGGCCACCGTCGCTGCCGCCGAGCGTCTGCGCCAGCTCGCGCAAAGCGTGCAGGACGAACGCTCGCGCGCCGAGAGCTGGCGCCAAGCCGCGCTGCCCGCGCAGGCGCGCCGCCCGCTGCTGGGCCAAAGCCCGGCGCTGCGGCAATTGCAAAAGGACATAGCGCTGGTCGCTCCCAGCGAACTCAACGTATTGATCACCGGCGAGACCGGCGTCGGCAAGGAGCTCGTGGCCCAGGCCGTGCACGCGCAATCGCAGCGCGCGGGCCGGCCGCTGGTCAGCGTCAATTGCGCGGCCCTGCCCGACACGCTGGCCGAAAGCGAACTGTTCGGCCATGTGCGCGGCGCTTTCACAGGCGCCGTGGGCGAGCGCCAGGGCCAGTTCGAGCGCGCCGATGGCGGCACGCTGTTTCTCGATGAAATCGGCGAGCTGTCGCTGACCGTGCAGGCCAAGCTGCTGCGCGTGCTGCAAAGCGGCCAGCTGCAGCGCCTGGGCTCGGACCGCGAGCACCGCGTCGACGTGCGCGTGATTGCCGCGACCAACCGCCCGCTCGAGGAGGCCGTGCGCTCGGGCCGCATGCGCGCCGACTTCTTTCACCGGCTCAGCGTCTACCCGCTGCAGGTGCCGCCGCTGCGCGAGCGCGGCAGCGACATCCTGCTGCTGTGCGGCTATTTCCTGGAGGAGAACCGCTCTCGGCTGGCCGCCGTGGCCTCGGGCGCGGAGCTGGGCACGGTGCGGCTCGATGCGCTCGCGCAATCGGCGCTGCTGTCGCATTCCTGGCCCGGCAATGTGCGCGAACTCGAGCACCTGATCAGCCGCGGCGTGCTCAAGGCCTTGAGCCGCCACGGCCGGCGCCCGCGCGTGCTGACGGTGACGCTGCAGGATCTCTGGCCCCAGGGGCGCGAGGCCTTGCCGCCAGCGCCGGTCTACGCGCCCGCTGCGTCGGCGCCGAGCACGGCGCAAGACACCGGCCTGCGCGCCGCGGTCGAAGCTTTCGAGCGCCGCAGCATAGAGCAGAGCCTGGCGCGCCACCAGGGCAACTGGGCGGCCGCGGCGCGCGCGCTGCAGATGGACCGCGCCAACCTGCAGCGACTGGCCAAACGCCTGGGCTGCATGCTGCCCTGACGGCTTATTTGCCCTTGACCGAGATCAGTTCGACGTCGAAGTTCAAGGTCGCGTTCGGCGGAATCACGCCGCCCGCGCCGCGGCTGCCGTAGGCGATGGACGCCGGGCAGGTCAGCTTGGCCTTGCCGCCGGCCTTCATCTTCTGCAGCGCTTCGGTCCAGCAGGGAATCACGCCATTGAGCGGGAAGTCTATGGGCTGGCCGCGCGCGATCGAGCTGTCGAACTCCTTGCCGGAGTCGGGAAAGTAGCCGCGGTAGTGCACGCGCACGGTATCGCGCGCCGCAGGGCTCGCGCCCGTGCCTTCGGTCAGGCTTTGATAGACCAGGCCGCTGGCCGTGGTCACGGGCTCGGCGGCCTGGGCGGCCGTGGCGAACAGTGCGGCCGCGATCAGCGCGGCGGGAATCAGTCGTTGCATCAATATTCCTTGGAGACGTATCAGGCGGCAGGAATGCCCAGCTTGTCGAGCGCGGCACTCAGGTGTCCCACCGTGCGGTCCACATGGTGCCACTTCTCGAGGCCGAACAGGCCGATGCGGAAGGTCTTGAAGTCCGGGCCTTCATCGCACATCAGCGGCACGCCCGACGCGGTCTGCAGGCCGACTTCGAGAAACTTCTTGCCGTTCTGGATGAGCGGATCGGTGGTGTAGCTCACGACCACGCCCGGCGCCTCGAAGCCCGGCGCCGCAACGCTGGGAAAGCCGCGCGCCGCCAGCAGTGCGCGCACTTTGGCGCCCAGCGCGATCTGCTCCTGCTTGACGGCCTCGAAGCCATAGGCGCGGGTCTCGAGCATCACGTCGCGCAGGCGCACCAGGGCATCGGTGGGCAGCGTCGCATGGTAGGCATGTTGGCCTTTTTCGTAGCCTTCGGCGATCTGCATCCACTTCTTCAGGTCGCAGGCAAAGCTCGAGCTCTGCGTGTTCTCGATGGCTTCGCGGGCGCGGGCGCTGAGCATCACCATGGCGCAGCAGGGCGAGCTGCTCCAGCCTTTTTGCGGCGCCGAGATCAGCACGTCGACCCCGGTCTTTTGCATGTCGACCCACATCGCGCCCGAAGCCACGCAGTCGAGCACGAACAGCGCGCCCACGGCATGGGCAGCATCGGCGATGGTGCGCAGATAGTCGTCGGGCAGCAGGATGCCGCTGGCCGTTTCTACATGGGGCGCAAACACCACCTTGGGCTTCTCATGCAGGATGGCTTCGGCGACATCGGCGGCCGCGCACGGCGCCCAGGGGTCCTGTGCGCCTTCGCCCTGCTTGCGCGCCTTGCAGACCACGGCGCCGCCACCCAGGCCGAAGCCGCCGGCCTCGAAGATCTGCGTCCAGCGGTAGCTGAACCAGCCGTTGCGCACGATCAGCACCTTCTCGCCGTTGGCGAACTGGCGCGCCACGGCTTCCATGCCAAACGTGCCGCTGCCCGGCACCAGCACCGCGGTCTGGGCCGCATAGACTTCCTTGAGCGTTCCAAGAATGTCCTGCATCACGCCGACGAAACGCTGGGACATATGGTTGAGCGCGCGGTCGGTATAGACGACCGAAAATTCGAGCAGTCCGTCGGGATCGATCTCGGGCAAAAGTCCTGGCATGAAATTTTCCTGAAGTAGTTCGGTGGGCGCTGCGCGTCTCCCTGCAAGCGGTCCGGCCATGCAGGCGCAAAGCGACACGAAGTGGAATCACAGCTTAGCATGGGCCTTTGTGCCCGCCAGGCTCGGTCCAAGCCGATCCGCCTGCAGATGCGGCGCTGTCGTACAACCCGCGTCACAGACCCTGCCCACAATGCCAGGCAGCCCTGCGCAAAACCCGCCTGCGGCTTTGCGCGCTGTGACCATTGCCCCGCCCCGTGCGGCCCACCCGGCCCACGGCGACCGGACCAACGGATAGACCATGTCGAACACCCTCTTCCAGACCGCGGCCCCTGCGCCGCTGCCCTCCATCACCCGCCAAGGCCTGGTCTGGACGCTGGCCGCCGCGGCGTTGCTGGGCGGCTGCCAGCAACTGCCCCAGCCGCCCGTCTACACCACACCCGCGCTCACGGCCCAGCCGCCGCGCATCGAAGCCGGCCAGAGCGCGCGCCTGTCGTGGGATGCGCCGCTGGGCAACAGCCTGCGCATGAGCGGCCTCACGGCCACGCCGCCCGGCGCCGTGCTGGTGCGCCCGGCCCGGACCACCACCTATACGCTCAGCGGTCCCGCGCCCAGCGGCGCGCCGATCAGCGCCAGCGTGACCGTCGAAGTGACGCCGGCCGAGCCCCCGCTGGCCCGGTTGCGCGTCGCCGTCCAGCCCGCGGGCGCCCGCATTGCCCCGGGCTTTCTGGGCGTGGTGCTGCCGACCGCAGGCCCGCTGGCCGCGCGCGAGGGCCAACTGCTGCGCAATCTGCAGAACTATGGCGGCGGGCCGCTGTCGATACGTCCGGCCGACGGCCGCATCGCGCCGGCGCGCAAGCTGCTCGCAGGCCTGCCGCCAGGCACGGTGACGCTGGAGACCGCGCGCGCCGCGGCCGACTGCCCCGGCGCTGACCAGCTGGCACGTGTGCCTGCGCCCGCACCCGGCCTGCGCTGCACGCTGGCCCTGGGTACGGACACCGCGCTCGCCACCGTCGACACCTTGCTGCAGTACGCACAGTGGGGCGCTGCCGGCGTGACTCTGCAGGGCGGCATCACCGACGCCGCGGCCACGCCGCAAACGGTGGCAGCGCGCTATTACGGCATGCTGTTCTTCGCGCATTTCGCGGGCGCGCAAGGCCAGTGGCTGCCGGTGCAGCTCGACAACAGCGCGCAGATCAAGGCCTGGGCGGTGCGCGACGCGCGCAGCCAGACGCTGCGCGTCGCGCTGATCAACCACGAGGCCAGCACGTCGGGCACGGTCGCCGTGCAGCTGCCGCCGGGCCTGCGCGAGGCCGTGGTCACGCGCCTGGACAGCGCCGATCCGCTGCGCCTTGCGGGCCAGACCTTCGACGGCAGCCGCGACGGCCGGCCCGTGGGCACGGCCTATGGCGAAATCCTTGAAGCCGACGCCGACGGCCAGCTGCTGCTGGCCATGGGTGCGCACAGCGCGGCGCTGCTGACGCTCACGCCGCAGTAGTCACCAGGTATCGACAAAGGGCCCGCGCGCCGGCGCCACGCGCGCACCAGCCAACCCGCGCACCAGCCAGGCGCGCGTGTCGGCGGGGTCGATCACGGCATCGATTTCCAGCGTGCTGGCCATGTGCATGGCTTCGCCATGCGCGTATTGCTGGGCCAGCAGCTGCGCGAACAAGGCATCGCGCTCGGCGCCTTCGGCCAGCGCCTCGAGCTCCTTGCGATAGCCCAGCCGCACCGCGCCTTCAAGGCCCATGGCGCCGAACTCGCCCGTGGGCCAGGCGACGTTGAACAGCGGCGCGTGAAAGCTGCCGGCCGTCATGCCCATCGCGCCCAGGCCGTAGCCCTTGCGCAGCACCACGCTGAAGAACGGCACGCGCAGATTCGCCGCGGCGACGAACAGCCGGCTCACATGGCGCACCTGCGACGTCTGCTCGACTTCGGGCCCGACCATGAAGCCCGGCGTATCGACCAGGCTCACCAGTGCAATGCCATGCGCATTGCACAGCTGCATGAAGCGCGCGGCCTTGTCGGCGGCGTCGGCGTCGATGGCCCCGCCCAGATGCAGCGGATTGCTGGCCAGCAGGCCCACGGGCCGGCCTTCGATGCGCGCCAGCGCGGTATGGATTCCGACGCCAAAGCCGGTGCGCAGCAGCAGCAGGCTGCCTTCATCGACCAGACCGCGCAGCGCCGCGCGCGTGTCGTAGACGCGCAGCCGGTTCTCGGGCACCACCTGGCGCAGCGCGCGGCTGTCGGGCGCGGCCCACTGCGCGAGCCGGCCCTGGAAGAACGACAGGTAGTGGCGCGCGGCGGCGACGGCTTGGGCTTCATCCTCGACCAATATGTCGATCACGCCGTTCGCATGCTGCACGCTGCTGGGCCCGATCTGCTCGGGGCGGAACACGCCCAGGCCGCCGCCTTCTATCATCGCCGGCCCGCCCATGCCGATGTTGCTGGCGCGCGTGGCAATGATCACGTCGCTGCAGCCCAGCAGCGCCGCATTGCCGGCAAAGCAGCGCCCGGCCGTGATGCCCACCACCGGCACCTGGCCCGACAGCGCCGCATAGGCCGCAAAGGTGTGCACATGCAGGCCCGCGACCACGGGCATGTCGGTGTCGCCCGGGCGCCCGCCGCCGCCTTCGGCAAACAGCACCACGGGCAGCTTCTGCGCCAGCGCCACGCCCAGCATGCGGTCGGTCTTCGCATGGTTGCGCGCGCCCTGGGTGCCGGCGAGAACCGTCGCGTCATAGGCCATGACCACGGCGCGCGCGCGCTCGGCGCCGAACAGCGCGGCGTTGATGCTGCCCACGCCCGTGACCATGCCGTCGGCCGGCGTGTTGGCGATCAGGTCGTCCAGGCTGCGCCGGCGCGTCTGCGCCGCGATCGCCAGCGCGCCATATTCGAGAAAGCTGTCTTCGTCGCAGAGATCGGCAATGTTCTCGCGCGCCGAGCGCCCGCCCTGCGCGTGGCGCTTGTCCATGGCCAGCGGCCGGGCCGCGTCCAGCGTCAGCGCCTGGCGCTCGCGCAGGCGCTGCAGATCGGCGCGTATGGCATCGGGGTCGGCCATCGCGCCGACCTCGGCCTGCAGCTCGGCGGCGGCCGACAGCGGCTCGAGCACCAGCACGCATTCACCTTCGGCCAGGTAGTCACCGACCTGCAACGGCAGGGCCGTCACGCGGCCCGCATGCGGTGCCTGCAGCACATGCTCCATCTTCATGGCCTCGAGCACCGCCAGCTCGGCGCCCGCGGCCACTTCGTCGCCCACCGCCACGCTGAACTGCACCAGCCGCGAAGGCATGGGCGCGCAGACCGTGCCCAGGGCCGCGGGCGCCAGCGCCGGCGCGGCCGGCAGGCCTGGCGGCTGGGCGGGCCGCGCCGCGGCGCGCGCCGAGCCCTGCGCATCGGCCTGGACCAGCAGCTCGGGCAACACTTCTTCGAGCCAGCGCGTGTGCACGGCCTGGCTCGCCATTTCGGGCCTGGCGGCAAGCGCGGCCAGCAGATCGAGATTGCTGGCCAGGCCTTCGATACGGCATTCGGCCAGCGCGCGCTGCGAGCGCCGCAGCACCTGCTCCCAGCCACCGCCGCGGCTGCTGACGATCAGCTTGGCGAGCAGCGTGTCGTAATGCGGCGAAGGCGCTGTGCCGGCCACGCCATGCGTGTCGACGCGCACGCCCGGACCCGCGGGCAGTTCGAAGCGCGCGAGCCGGCCATGGCCGGGCCGGGCCTCGCCCGAGGCGGTGAGCGTTTCGGCGTTGATGCGCCATTGCACCGCATGGCCCAGGACCGCCGGCGGCGCCGCGGGATCCAGCCCCAGCTGCGCCAGGCTCTGGCCCGCGGCCAGCAGGATCTGCGTCTGCACCAGGTCCAGGCCCGTGACTTCCTCGGTCACCGTGTGCTCGACCTGCAGCCGCGGATTGGTTTCAATGAACACGAACGGCAGCTCGCTGGACGCCATGTCGACGAGAAACTCAAACGTTCCCAGACCCTCGTAAGCCACTTCGCCGGCCATGCGCAGCGCGGCCTGCGTGAGCGCGGCGCGCAAGGCGGGCGTGAGCGAGGGGCTGGGCGCGATCTCGACGAGTTTCTGGAAGCGCCGCTGCAGCGTGCACTCGCGCTCGCCCAGGCTCATCACCTGGCGGCCGTCGCCCAGCAACTGCAGCTCGATGTGGCGCGCGTTGCGCATCAGCCGCTCGACATAGACGCCGTCGACGCCAAACGCGGCCAGCGCTTCGCTGCGGCAGCGCGCATAGGCCGCGGGCAATTCCTCGGCGCTGCGCACGGCGCGCATGCCGCGCCCGCCGCCGCCGCCCAGCGCCTTGATCATCACGCCGGCGCCGCTTTGCGCCGCGAAAAACGCCTGGGCCTGCTCCAGCGTCACCGCGCCCTGGCTGCCGGGCATCAACGGCACGCCGCAGTGCCGGGCCAGCGCGCGCGCCTGGGCCTTGTCGCCGAACAGCGCCAGCTGCGCGGGCGTGGGGCCGATGAAGCGCAGTCCGGCAGCGGCGCAGGCCTGGGCGAAATCGGCGCGCTCGCTCAGAAAGCCATAGCCGGGGTGGACGGCGTCGCAGCCCAGTTCGCGCGCGATCGCCAGCAGCCGCGCGCCGTCGAGGTAGGCCGCAGGCCCCGTGGCCGGCAGCGCCCTGGCCTGGTCGGCGGCGTGCACATGGGGCGCGTCGGTGTCGTCGGCGGCATGCACGGCGACGCTGGCAATGCCCAGGTCGCGCAGCGCGCGCACGATGCGCAGCGCAATTTCGCCGCGGTTGGCGATCAGTACTTTGTGGAACATGGCGGGCATCCGTTCAGGCAAGGTCCTTGAGCAGCCGGCGCAGCACCTTGCCCGCGCCCGTGGCCGGCAGCGCGGCGATGATGCGCACTTCGCGCGGCGCCTTGTAGGGCGCCATGTTGTCGCGCGCCCATTGCACCAGTTCGGCCGCGTCCAGCGCCTGGCCCGGCTTGGCGACGACGAAGGCGCGCACCACTTCGCCCTTCTCGGCATCGGGCACGCCTATCACCGCCGCCTGGGCAATCGCCGGGTGGCGTATCAGAATGGTTTCGACTTCCTCGGGAAACACGCTGTAGCCCGAGACCTTGATCATTTCCTTGAAGCGGCCCATGAACGTCAGATAGCCGTCGGCATCTATGCGGCCCATGTCGCCGGTGTGCACCCAGCCGCCGCGCAATGTCTGCGCCGTGGCTTCGGGCTTGTTCCAGTAACCGAGGAAATTGCCCGGTCCGCGGATGGTGATCTCGCCGACTTCGCCGGCCGGCAAGGCCTGGCCCGTGAGGCTGTCGATGATGCGGATCTCGTTGCCCGGCACGGGCTTGCCATGCGTGCCCCAGCGGATTGCGTCCGCGGGCATGGTGCTGTCGACGGTATGCGTTTCGCTCAGGCCGTAGGCGGCCTCGCAGGCAATGCAGTCGGGTGCAAGCGTGCGCCACTGCGCGGCCAGTGCCTCGGTGAAGGTGATGCCGAAACTGGTGACGGCATTGCGCTTGAGCGATGACAGATCCATCTCGCGCACGCCCGGCAGCTGCAGCAGCGCGACGTTCATGGGCGCGATGCTGTACCACCAGCTCACGCGGTAGCGCTCTATCGCCTGGGCCGTGGCCAGCGCGTCGAAGCGAAACAGCAGCACCGTGGGCGCGCCCGTGAGCACCGGCAGGTTCACGCCCATCAGCATGCCCGCGATGTGGTACAGCGGCGCGATCGCCAGCAGCACGGCGCTGCGATCGATGCCATTGGTCAGCGCCGAGGCCTGGGTCTTGAACCAGGCGTTGCGGTAGCTGAGCATCGCCCCCTTGGGCAGGCCGGTAGTGCCCGAGGTATAGGTCATCAGCGCGACATCGTCCATGGCGATGTCCACGGGCGCGGCCTGCGCGCCCGAAAGCGCGACCTGCAGAAAGTCCTCGCAGCCTTCGGGCACGGCGCGCGGCGCAGCCTGCAGCTGGGCCAGCTCGGCCGGCAATGCCAGCGTCGCGACCTCAGGCAACAGGTCGGCGTAATGCACGACGAATACATGGGCCAGCGCCGTCGTGGCGCGCACCTTGTCGACCACGGGCAGCAGCCCGGCCGCGCTGACGATCACCCGCGCCTGCAGGTCGCCCAGCTGATATTCGAGCTCATGCTCCTTGTTGAGCGGTCCGCAGGGGCAGACGATGGCGCCGATTTTCTGAATGCCGTAATGCGCCATCACGTACTGCGGGCAGTTGTTCATGAACAGCGCCACGGGCTCGCCCTTGGCCACGCCCAGCGCCTGCAGCCGCGCCGCAAAGGCCTCGCTGCCGGCGTCGATTTCGGCCCAGGTGACGCAGCGGCCGTACCACTGGTAGGCCGTTGCATCGGGGTGGTGGCGCGCGTTGGCGCGCAGGCATTCATGCAGCGGCTGCTGCTCGGCGGAATCGGCCATGGCGTTGTCTCCTTGGTGTCTGGATTCACCGGTTCTCAGTACCGCATCAGGGTTTGCCATAGGACGCGATACCGGCAGGTGTCTTTTCAATATATACCGCTGGGTATGACAAAGCCAATCCAGCTTTCACCCATGCGACACCCCCTCACCGCCCCGCCTCCAGCCGCCGCCCCGGACAACTCCCTGGCGCGCGATCCGCTGCTGCCCGCGGGCGGGCGCCAGCGCCGGCCCACGGCCGAATCCGACGCCAAGCGCGAGCGCATCCTGCAGGCCGCGCAGGCGCTGTTCCATGCCCAGGGCTACGCCAACACCACCATGGCGCAGATCGTCGATGCGCTCGGCGTGACCAAGCCTTTCGTCTACTACTACTTTCGCAACAAGCAGGAAATCTTCGAGGCGCTGTCGTGGCGCCCCACGGTGGCCTGCTTCACGGTGCTCGACTTTCCCGCCAGCGACCTGCGCCCGGCGCACGAGAAAGTCGAGGACGGCCTGCGGCAGTTGATACGCGCGACCATCGCGCACTATCCCGCGGCCTTCTTCCCCTATCGCGAGCCGCAGTGCTACCGGCCCGAGTACCTCGCGCAGTCGCGCCGCATCGCCAACCACTTCTACCGGCAGCTGTGCGCGCTGCTCGAGCAAGGCCGCGCCAGCGGCCATTTCGACTTCCGCGAAACGCGCATCACGGCCCAGGCCGCGTGCAGCCTTCCTGGTTTTCTCTACCATTGGTACCGCCCCGACGGCCGCCTCGACGCCCAAGCCATGGAGCAGGAACTGCTGCTGCTGGCCCTGCGCGTCATCGGTCTGCGCGCTGGCCCACCCTCCAAGGAGAATCCATGAAGAAGCGAATGGCGCTTGCGCTGATGTTCTGTTCCGGTCTGCTGGCCGCTCTGCCCGCGGCCCGTGCCGCGGACTTTCCGGCCAAGCCGCTGCGCTGGGTCGTGCCCTACCCTGCAGGTGGCGGATCGGACTTCATGGCGCGCGCCCTCGCCCAGCCACTGGCCGCAGATCTGCAGCAATCCGTGGCCGTGGAGAACAAACCCGGCAGCAACGGTGCGGTCGCGGTTGCCGACCTGCTGCGCGCTCCCGCCGACGGCCACACGCTGCTCAATGTCGACAGCGGCACGCTGGTATTCAACGCCGCGCTCTACAAGCACCTGAGCTATTCGCCGACGCGCGATCTGACGCTGGTCACGCTGCTGGCGCGCACACCGATGATCCTGCTGGTAGGCCCGGGCAGCCAGGCGCGCAATCTCCCGGCGTTTCTCGCCGAAGCCCGCCGCGGCCCGGGGCGCCTGAGCTACGGCTCGGCCGGCGCCGGCAGCCCGCATCACCTGGCCATGGAACTGCTCAAGAAGCAGGCCAGCCTGCCCATGACGCATGTGCCTTACCGCGGCTCCGCGCCCGCGCTCAGCGATCTGGTGGCCGGGCAGATTCCGGCCGTGATGAGCGACTACGCGCCGGCCAGCGGCTTTCTCAAGTCGGGCAAGCTGCGCGCGCTGGCCGTGGCCGACACCCGGCGCCATCCGCTGCTGCCCGACGTTCCCACGTTCGAGGAGCTGGGACTGGCGGGAATGCAGGCCTCGGCACTGATCGGCGTCGCCGTGCGCGCATCCACGCCCGCCGACACCGTGGCCGCGCTGCAGCAGGCCATTGCCGCCGCGCTGCAGCGCCCCGAGATACGCGCCCGCTACACCGATCTGGGCCTGGAGCCCGTGGCCAGCACGCCCCAGGCCTTTGAAGAACTGGTGCGCATGGAAACCGCGCGCTGGCACCCGCTGATCCGCAGCCAGGGCATTGCGCTCGAGTAGCGTGGCCGCCCAGGCATCTGCTTTCACCTTCCAGGAGACCTGCTTCCATGCCTGCCATGTCCACCCGTTCGCTGCGCCCCCTGGCCGCGGCCGCCCTGCTGTGCGCCGCCGGCGCCCAGGCCCAGGAAACGTTCAAGATCGCCTACATCGATCCGCTGTCCGGGCCTTTCGTCAACGTCGGCGAGCTGATGCTCAACCATGTGCAGTTTGCGGTCGAGGAGATCAACGCCCAGGGCGGGCTGCCGGGCAAGGCACAGCTGCAGCTGCTGCAGTTCGACAGCAAGCTGTCGGCGCAGGAAAGCCAGAGCGCGCTGCAGGCGGCCATAGACCAAGGGGCGCGCGCCATCATCACCGGCGGCTCGGGCTCTTCGGTGGTGACGGCGCTGGTGCAGTCGGCCGCGCGCCACAACCAGCGCAATCCGGGCAAGGAAGTGCTGGTGCTCAACCATTCGTCGATAGACCCCGAGCTCACGGGCAAGGCCTGCAATTTCTGGCACTTCATGTTCGATGCCAACACCGCGATGCGCATGAAGGCGATCAGCGACTACATCAAGACCCAGCCCGCCATCAAGAACGTCTACCTGCTCAACCAGGACTACGCGCATGGCAAGCAGTGGGCGGCCTATGGCCGCAGCATGGTGGGCGCGGCCCGCCCCGACATCCAGTTTGTCGGCGAGACGCTGCACCCCATAGGCCGCGTCAAGGATTTCGCGCCCTATGTCGCCAAGATCAAGGCATCCGGCGCCGACACCCTCATCACCGGCAACTGGGGCCAGGACATGGCCTTGCTGCTCAAGTCCGCGGGCGACGCCGGCCTTGACTACCGCTACTTCAACCACAGCGCGGGCGGCGTTCCCGGCACCGTGCTGGCCGTCTCCCAGGCCGGCAAGGGCCAGCTGACCTGGGTCGCCGAATGGCACCCGGGCCAGGCCGATCGGCCTGCCGTCGATGCCCAGGCCAAGGCCTACAAGGCGAAAACCGGCAAGGATTTTCTCGCCCCGCGCATCGACATGACCGTGCGCTTCCTGGCCGCGGCAATGCAGAAGTCGCAGTCGACCGACCCGCTCAAACTCGCGCTGGCCATGGAAGACATGGCCCTGGACACCAGCGTGGGCAAGGTGCGCATGCGCGGCCAGGACCACCAGCTGCTGCTGGCGCAGGTGGTCAACACCATTGCGCCGGTAGACGGCAAGCGCGTGACCCAGGGCTGGGAAGGCACGCAGTGGGGCTTTCGCACCGATGCCGTGATTCCCGCCGAGCAGCTGACGCTGCCCAGCGCCTGCCAGATGCAGCGGCCCATGCGACGTTAAAGACGTCGCCGGGAAAATTCGACGCTCAAACGTCGCCGCGTCCATTCGACGCGCACGCGTCGCCGCGGCAAGCCGATCTCAGCGTTTGCCAAAGATGCCGCGGCCCACGCGCACCATGGTGCTGCCCGCATGCACCGCGGCCTCGAGGTCGGCGGTCATGCCCAGCGACAGCGTGTCGAACGCCGCCAGGCCCGGCGCGCCGCTGGCGGCAATGCTGTCGAACAGCAGGCGCACGCGGCGGTGCACCGCGTACTGCGCGGCGAAGTCCGCGCCCTCCTCGGGAATCGCCATCAGCCCGCGCAGCTGCAGGTTGGGCAGCAGCGCGATTTCCTGGGCCAGCGCCAGCGCCTCCTCGGGCGGCACGCCCGACTTGGCCGCCCCGCCGTCGGGGTTGACCTGCAGGCAGACCTGCAGCGGCGCCAGGCCTTCGGGCCGCTGGTCGGACAGCCGCTGCGCGATCTTCAGCCGGTCCACGCTCTGCGCCCAGTCGAAATGCTCGGCAACCAGCCGCGTCTTGTTGCTCTGGATCGGGCCAATGCAGTGCCAGCGCAGCGGCGCATGGCCCGGCGGCCAGGCCATTTCACGCAGGATGGCGATCTTTTCAACCGCCTCCTGGATGTAGTTCTCGCCGAAATCGCGCTGGCCCGCAAGCGCGGCTTCGTACACCGCGTCGGGGCCGAACGTCTTGGAGACGGCAAGCAGCGCAACGCTGCCCGGCGCGCGTTCGGCGTCCACGCAGGCCTGGTCAAGGCGCGCGTGGATCTGGTGGAGGTTGTTACCAATCATTGTCATAATCACCGACAAGCGTACCAAACGACAAAGGGCCTTTCGTGGACATCACCCAATTGCTGGCGTTCAGCGTCAAGAACAAGGCATCCGACCTGCATCTTTCCGCTGGCCTGCCGCCGATGATCCGGGTGCACGGCGACGTGCGGCGCATCAATGTCGACGCACTGGACCACAAGACCGTGCACGCGATGATCTACGACATCATGAGCGACGCCCAGCGCAAGGTCTACGACGAGATGCTGGAGATCGACTTCTCGTTCGAGATCGAAGGCCTGGCGCGGTTTCGCGTCAACGCCTTCAACCAGCAGCGCGGCGCGGCCGCGGTGTTCCGTACCATTCCGAGCAAGATCCTGACGCTCGAGCAGCTCAACGCGCCCAAGATCTTCGCCGAGCTCGCGCTCAAGCCGCGCGGCCTGGTGCTCGTGACCGGCCCCACGGGCTCGGGCAAGTCGACCACGCTGGCGGCCATGGTCAACTACCTCAACGAGACCGAATACGGCCATATCCTGACCGTCGAGGACCCGATCGAATTCGTCCACGACTCGAAGAAATGCCTGATCAACCAGCGTGAAGTCGGGCCGATGACGCATTCGTTCTCGGCCGCGCTGCGCTCGGCGCTGCGCGAGGATCCGGACGCCATCCTGGTCGGCGAAATGCGCGACCTCGAAACCATTCGCCTGGCGATGACGGCCGCCGAAACCGGTCATCTGGTGTTCGGCACGCTGCACACCTCGAGCGCCGCCAAGACCATTGACCGTATCATCGACGTCTTCCCCGCCGAGGAAAAGGAAATGGTGCGCGCCATGCTGTCCGAGTCGCTGCAGGCCGTCATCTCGCAGACGCTGTGCAAGACCAAGGACGGCCAGGGCCGCGTTGCCGCGCATGAAATCATGCTGGGCACCAGCGCCATCCGCAACCTGATCCGCGAGGCCAAGGTGGCGCAGATGTACTCCACCATCCAGACCAGCCAGAACGTGGGCATGCAGACGCTGGACCAGAACCTCACCGACCTGGTGCGCCGCAACATCATCACTGCGGCGGAAGCGCGCGGCAAAGCCAAGATTCCGGACAACTTCCCCGGGTGAGCACGCTGCCATGACTCTGCTCCTGCGCCCGTACCGCGCCAGCCACCCAGGCGATAGCGCCCGGAGCCTGCGGTGATACGCATCCTGCAGCGGCTGCGCCAGGCGCCGGAGCCCGAGATCTCGCGCCAGGACGCGGAGTCGGCATTCTTCACCACCGTCTGGCACCAGGGCAACCAGGAGCCGCTGGTTCCCTGGGAGGCGCGCGCGGTCGAGCTGGGCGCGCGGCCGCTGCCGGCGCGCCCCGCGCTGCGCCAGCTGCAGGCGCTGTGGGCGCATGACCGCCATCTGTCGACGCTGGGCGCCGATGCGCTGGCGCGCATGGAGCGCTATCTGCACTTCGCCGCCGTCAAGGCCCAGCGCGACGTGATCCTGCAGGACGAATACGGCAACTTCATGGTGGTGGTGCTCAGCGGCGAGCTGGTCGTCAACCGCCGCCAGCCCTGGGGCGAAACGCTGCGCCTGGCACAGACCGGGCCCGGCGATCTGCTGGGCGAAATGTCGCTGCTCGACAGCGGACAGCGCTTTTCGAGCTGCACCACGCTGGTCGACAGCGAACTCGCGGTGCTCAGCGCCGAAGCCCTGGACGACATGCTGGCGCACGACCCCGCGCTCGCCGCCCAGTTGATCGCCATCCTGGCACGCAAGCTTTCGGTGCGCCTGCGCGCCGTCAGCAGCCGCCTGGGCCAGCAGACGCCCTAGCCACACACTACCTGGCGCAGGACCTGCCCCAGTCACCGGAGAATTCCATGGAACGAGACCAGGCGAGTAAATTCATCAATGATCTGCTGCAACTCATGGTCAGCCGCAACGGCAGCGACCTGTTCATCACCGCCGAGTTTCCACCCGCGATCAAGGTCGACGGCAAGATCACCAAGGTCTCGCCCCAGCCGCTGACGCCGCTGCACACGCTCACGCTCGCGCGCTCCATCATGAGCGACAAGCAGATCGCCGACTTCGAGCGCACCAAGGAAAGCAACTTCGCGATCTCGCCCGCGGGCATAGGCCGCTTTCGCGTCAACACTTTCGTGCAGCAGGGCCGCATCGGCATGGTCATGCGGACCATTCCGATGACCGTGCCGACCATAGACAAGCTGGGCGTGCCGCAGGTGCTCAAGGACATCGCGATGTGCAAGCGCGGCCTGTGCATACTCGTCGGCGCCACGGGCTCGGGCAAGTCGACGACGCTGGCGGCCATGGTCGACTGGCGCAACGAAAACTCGTACGGCCACATCATCACCGTCGAGGACCCGATCGAATTCGTGCACCCGCACAAGAACTGCGTCGTCACCCAGCGCGAAGTGGGCCTGGACACCGAAAGCTGGGAAGCCGCGCTGAAGAACACGCTGCGCCAGGCACCCGACGTGATACTGATGGGGGAAATCCGCGACCGCGAGACCATGGAGCATGCGATCGCGTTCTCCGAAACCGGCCACCTGTGCCTGGCCACGCTGCACGCCAACAGCGCCAACCAGGCGCTGGACCGCATCGTCAACTTCTTCCCCGAGGAGCGCCGCCAGCAGCTGCTGATGGACCTGTCGCTCAACCTGCGCGCCATGGTGTCGCAGCGCCTGATCGCCAAGCAGGACAGCAAGGGCCGGGTCGCGGCCATGGAAGTCATGCTCAACACGCCGCTGATTTCCGATCTGATCTTCAAGGGCGAAGTCGCCGAGATCAAGGAAATCATGAAGAAAGGGCGCGACCTGGGCATGCAGACCTTCGACCAGGCGCTGTACGATCTGTTCGAAGCCCAGCAGATCACCTATGAAGATGCGCTGCGCAATGCCGACTCGGTCAATGACCTGCGGCTGAACATCAAGCTCAACAGCCAGCGCGCGCGCAATCTTGACCTGTCCTCGGGCACCGAGCATTTCGCGATTGTCTGATCCTGCTGCCCTGCATTTTTTGCCCGATCCCCGGGCTGTTTTTCGTTTGGAGAGTGTTTTCTATGTCTAGCCTTGCCGTCTCGCCACGCTCCGTGGCCTTCCTGGGCCTGGGTGTGATGGGCTACCCCATGGCCGGCCACCTCGCTCGTGCCGGCCACAGTGTCACGGTCTACAACCGCAGCCCGGCAAAGGCCGCGCAGTGGTGCGCCGAGTTCGCCGACACGGCCGCGCCGCGCCAGGCCGCGACGCCGCGCGAAGCCGCGCAAGGCGCCGACATCGTGTTCTGCTGCGTGGGCAATGACGACGACCTGCGCTCGGTGGTGCTGGGCGCGCAGGGCGCACTCGCGGGCATGCAGCCTGGCGCGATCTTTGTCGACCACACGACAGCCTCGGCCGAAGTCGCGCGCGAACTCAACGCCGCGGCCCAGGCGCTGGGCCTGCAGTTCATCGACGCGCCGGTCTCGGGCGGCCAGGCCGGCGCCCAGAACGGCCAGCTCACCGTGATGTGCGGCGGCGATGCCGCGGCCTTTGCCACCGTGCAGCCCGTGGCCATGGCGTTCTCGCGCGCCTGCACGCTGCTGGGCGAAAGCGGCTCGGGCCAGCTCGCGAAGATGGTCAATCAGATCTGCCTCGCCGGCCTGATCCAGGGCCTGTCCGAAGCGATTGCATTCGGCGGCAAGGCCGGCCTGGACATGAACCAGGTGCTTGAAGTCATAGGCAAGGGCGCGGCGCAAAGCTGGCAGATGGACCAGCGCGGCAAGACCATGGTCGCCGACAAGTTCGACTTCGGCTTTGCGGTCGACTGGATGCGCAAGGACCTGGGCCTGGTGCTCGACGAAGCGCGGCGCAACGGCGCGCGCGTTCCGGTCACGGCGCTGGTCGACCAGTTCTACGCCGATGTGCAGCAGATGGGCGGCAACCGCTGGGACACCTCCAGTCTCATCAAACGCTTGAAATAAGCGCCGCGTTCAAGGCCGCCTTCCCGCATGCACCCAGACGGGCGCCATGGGGAAATCGATGCGACCCAGCGACTGGATGTCGACCAGGCCGGCTTGGGCCATCATCCGGCCTATGCCGCCAGGGCGCGGCAGATGGTTGCCGCGCACCGCCAGCGTGCCGTAGAACGGCAGCACCCTGGCCGCCAGTTCCGGGTCATCGACCTGCTCGGCATGGGCCAGCAGCAGCCGACCACCCGGACTGAGCGCGGCGCAGGCCTGGTGCACCAGTGCCTGCGGATCGCGCATGAAATGCAGCACCGCCGAGCACCAGATGAGGTCGTAGCCGCTGCCTATCGAATCGGTCTCCAGGTCGCAGCCCAGGGCCTGCAAGCGGCCGGACAGCCCCGCCGCGAGAATGTTCTCCTGCGCCACCTCGGCAGTCTCGGGCTGGTCGCAAAGCACGCCCTGCCAGCGCGGCAGGCGCTGCGCCAGCGCAATGCCTACATGGCCTGGCCCGCCGCCCAGATCGAGCAGGCGCCCCGTCGCTGGCAGTGCCAATGTGTCGATCAGGCCCAGCACCGCGGGCACGGTCACGACGCGCTGCTCCTGCCCTATCTGCACGCGCGCCGCCTGAGCCCAGCTGCCCTGCGGCGCGGCCGCGCCCCGCGGATCGAAGCCCTGATGCAGCAGCGTCTCCCACTGGTTCGCAAAGCGCTCCATGAATTGCGCGCGGTAGAGCCAGGCCTGGGCACAGTTCTGCGCCGAGGCCGAGGTGAAATGCCGCAGCGCCAGCGGCGAAGCCGTGTAGCGCGGCGTGGCGGGCGCGTCCAGCGCGCTGTGCCGCGACAGCAGCTCCATGCTCCACAGCAGGTCCAGCCAGACGCTGGTCGCCACCGGATCGAGTTCCAGCTGCGCGGCCAGCGCCGCGGCGCTGGCCGGCTGGCGCAGCCGCTCGAACAGGCCCAGCGTGAGGGCCTGCTCCAGGGCCCGGGTCTGTATTGGTGCCGCGGCCAGGGTCCAGAACGGCTGCAGATCATGCGCGGCATGGAAATTCATTGTCCACCTCCCGGTGCAGAGGGCTTCAGGCCGGCGCAACACAGCGCCTCGGGTTCGTATTTCATGCAATGGCTCCAGGAAGACAGGCGCTTGTTCGCCCTGGATTCACTGTAGATTCAGACGCGAATGGCTATCATTCATTTTTTAGGCGATCCGGATTCTTTGTTTGGCATTCCGGAGCACGCCCAGCGACCAGGAGAAGCGCCCATGACTTACCGCATCGATGCGGCAGACATCGCAGCCCCGGCGCGCCGGGGACAGGGCACCTGGTGGCGCTCGCAGCTGCCCCAGACCCTGGGGCCCTGCACCAACGACATCTGCCGGCTCGACGACGGCCTGGCACTCGCCTACGCCGACTACCTGCCGCAGCAAGACCTGCTCGAGGCCAGCACCATAGACCGCGGCTGCCGCGCCCTGACCATCACGGTGGCGCTCGAAGGCGCGTCGAGCACCGTAGCCAGCGACGGCCAGTGCTTCGAGTTCATCGCCGGCCACAGCACGGTCGCGGCGTTTGCCAGCGCGCGCGCCGTGCGCCGCTTTCCAGCCCGGCGCCGCACGCGCCAGCTGCGGCTGATTGCCGATGAATCGCTGCTGCAGCGCTACCGGCTGGAGCCGCTGCTCGATGGCGTTGCGCACGACGACCGCGCCCGCCACCTGTTCTTCGGCCAGCAGGACGCCGCGACCCGGCAGCTGGCCCAGGCGCTGGTGCATCTGCACGGCCGCGACGCCAGCGTGCTCGACCTGCAGATCGCCGCGCTGAGCCTGCTGGCGGCGCAGGCCCGAACGCTGCAGCCGCTACCGCAGGTCACCCCGGGCCGGCTGCGCGCGGACGATCAGCAGCGCTTGCTGCAGGCGCGCGACATCCTGCTGCAGCAATACGACCAGGCGCTGACCATCGCCTACCTGTGCACCGCGACCGGCATCAATGAATTCAAGCTCAAGCAGGGCTTTCGCGAACTGTTCGGCACCAGCCCCCACCGCATGCTCACCGACATCCGCATGAAGAAGGCCTGGCAGCTGCTCGAATCCGGCCTGCGCGTGTCCACGGTCGCCGACCGCGTCGGCTACCGCCACCTGTCGAGCTTCAGCGCGGCGTTCGAGCGCCACTATGGCCGCAGGCCCAAGTCGGTGTCCCGCGCCTGCTGAAACAAAAACAGCCGGCATGGCCGGCTGTTTCATGGAGTGCGCAGTATCAGGGCGCGACCGTGGGCGAACTGTCGGTCGTGACCGGTGCCTGCTTGGGCTGGTAGCGCGCCAGATCCTCTTCCGAGACCACTTCGAACACGCGCACCACCTTGGTCACGTCATTGACGCCGCGCGCGATTTCGGCCGCGCGCTTGGCTTCGCGCGGCGTGACTATGCCCATCAGATAGACCACCTTGTTCTCGGTCGTCACCTTGATCGCCGAGGCCTGGATATCCTTGGCATCGAGCAGGCTCGCGCGCACCTTGCCGGTGATGAAGGTGTCGGCCGAACGCTGGCTCAGCGTCGCGGTGAACGGCGCGACCACGACCTCGTTGACCACGCCGCGCACGTTGTCGACCGATTCGACCAGGCGTGTCATCGCCTGCTTGTCGGTCTCGTTGCCCACTTCGCCGGTCAGCAGCACCTGGCGGTTGTAGCTGGTCACATTGATGCGCGCCTTGTCGCCCAGCGTGTCGCGGATACGGTTCGCGGCCTTGACCTCTATGCTTTCGTCTTCGACCTGGGTGCCGGCCGTGCGCCGGTCCACGGCCACCAGCGTGCCCGCGACCATGCCGCCACCGACCACCAGCGGAACGCAAGCCGACAATGCGCCACCGAGCAGCACCACGGCCAGCGAGGAACAAACGGCACGACGGATCTTGAACTTCATAAAGGCATCTCCTGTTCACCTAACAACTGGGCATCCACGCCGTCGCACAGGCAGTGCAGCACCAGGGCATGCACTTCGCGCACGCGCGCCGCGCGGTCATGCGGCACGCAGATCAGCACATCGGTCTCGCGCATGCGCGCCGCCAAGGTGCCGCCGGTACGGCCGCTGAGCACCACGGCCATCATGTCGCGCTCGTGCGCGGCCTCGACGGCTTCGAGTGCGCAGGGGTCGTTGCCGGTCACCGACAGCACCAGCAGCAGATCGCCCGCCTGGCCCAGCGCACGCACCTGGCGGGCCAGATAGTGCTGGGCATTGCCGCCGCCGCCCGACACCGGCAGGCTGCCAAGCAGCCCTCCTTGCGCGCTCAGCGCGAGTGCCGCGAGTTCGGGACGGTCGCGCTCGAACCCCGTCACGCACAGCGATGCGAACATCTGCGCGTCAGTGACGGAAGGGCCCGAGCCGCAGGCCAGGACCTTGCCGCCACTGGTGACGCAGGCCAGCATGGCCTGCACGGCGGAAGCGATGGGAAGACTCAACGCCTGCGCCGCCTGATACTTCAGATCGGCGCTGTCGATGAAATGCTGTTGGATACGTTGCTCTAGCATGGAGGCCCGATGATACCTGCGAGGCTGCAAACCTTTCGCCATCCCACGGTTACCGCTCGTTTCCGTCAAAGGCTGCGCGCAGCCATTGCAGGCCGCCGGCGTCGAGCAGCACCACATCGAAGCGGCAAGGCGGTGGCGACGACCAGCGTTGCAGATAATGCCGGGCCGCGCACACAATACGGGCCTGCTTGGTCCTGCCTATGCTGGCGCCGGCGCCGCCGTAGTCCGCGTGGCGACGCCGGCGCACCTCGACAAACACCAGCGTGCCTGCGGCATCGCGCATGATGAGGTCAATCTCGCCACCGCCACGCCCGGGCGTCCGATAATTGCGCTCCACCAGCCGCAGTCCCGCGGCCTGCAGACAATGCAGTGCCTGGTCTTCCGCGGCCTGGCCCAGTTGCCGCGTGGTTGACGGCGCCGCGCCCGCTGCGCCCGGATTTTTAAGGAAACCCATTGAGTGCCTCTTTCGCCTCTGCGCTGAGCGCTGCCCACGACGCAGCCTCGGCGCAACACTATCCGCAAGGCGCCCTGTATGTGGTCGCCACCCCGATCGGCAATCTGGCCGACATCAGCCTGCGCGCGCTGCATGTGCTGCAGATCGTCGACACCGTTGCCTGCGAGGACACGCGCCATACCCAGGGCCTGCTGCGCTCCTACGGCCTGGAGCGCCCCGGCAGCCAGCTGCTGGCCCTGCACCAGCATAACGAAGCCGAAGCCGCGCAACAGGTGATCGCACGCCTGCAGCAGGGTCAGCGCATCGCTTACGTGAGCGACGCGGGCACGCCCGGCGTCAGCGATCCCGGCGCGCGCCTGGCCGCAGCCGTCCAGGCCGCAGGCCTGCGCACCATTCCGCTGCCCGGCGCGAGCAGCATCACGGCCGCGCTGAGCGTCGCCGGCGCGGTCGCGCCGTCGCAGGCCAGCAGCGGTTTTCTGTTTGCGGGCTTTCTTGCCAGCAAGCAGGCCGAGCGTGCAACGCAGGTGCAGCAACTGGGCCTCGAAGCGCGCTGCTGCGTGCTGCTCGAAGCGCCGCACCGCATAGGCGAGCTGGCCCAGGCGCTGGCGGTGCTGGGTGCACGCAACGTCACGCTGGCGCGCGAAATCACCAAGCAGTTCGAGGAAATCGTGACCCAGCCCGCGGACCAGCTGCCCGCCTGGCTCGAAGGCTCGCCGCAGCGCTCGCGCGGTGAATTCGTGGTCGTGCTGCATCCCGTCGCGCTGCAGGAAGACAGCGGCGAAGGCCTGCGCGTGCTGCGCCTGCTGCTGGCCGAACTGCCGACCAAGGTCGCGGTACGGCTGGCCGCCGACATCACCGGCGCGGCGCGCAACGCCCTCTATGACGCGGCGCTGCAGATCAAGCGCGCAGACGCCGACGAAGACTGAACGGCAGCGCGCGCCCGGCCCATCTACACTGCTGTCCAGGCCGCCATGGCCTCTTCGGGAGATGCAGCATGACCGATTTCGCGCCCGCCTTCGCCTGCGTTCTTGCGCTGCTGGCCAGCTCCGCCACGGCACAGCAGCCTGTTCCCGGGGACATCGCCGTATGGCGCAACTCGCTGGGCATGGCGTTCGTGCGCATTCCCGCCGGCAGCTTTGCCATGGGCAGCGCCGAAGACCCCGAAGCGCTGGCGCGCGACTTTCCCCTGCTTGAACGCCAGCGCTTCGAGGCGCTCGCCGACGAAGCGCCGGTGCACGCGGTGCGCATCAGCCACGACTTCTACCTGGGCCAGCACGAAGTCACCGTGGGGCAGTTCCGCCGCTTCATCGAGGCCTCGGGCTACCGCCCCGAATCCGAAGCCGACGGCACAGGCGGCTATGGCTACAACCCGGCCTACGACCCCGCGAGCAGCGCGCGCGGCGACGCCTTCGAAGGCCGCGATCCGCGCTATTCCTGGCGCAATCCCGGCTTTGCCCAAGGTGATGACCACCCGGTCGTCAACGTCACCTGGAACGACGCCCAGGCGCTGGCCGCATGGCTCAGTCGCAGCGAAGGCCATCAATACCGTCTGCCGACCGAAGCGCAATGGGAATACGCCTGCCGCGCGGGCACCCGTACCCGCTATCCGCACGGCGACGACCCGCAGGGGCTGGTGCGCACGGCCAACACCTTCGACCAGAGCGCGGCCGCATTCTGGCCGCGCTGGCGCCAGCATGCGCTCGCCGGCAACGACGGCCATGCGTTCACCGCGCCTGTAGGCAGCCATGCGCCCAATGCCTTCGGCCTGCACGACATGCTGGGCAACGCCTGGGAATGGGTCGCGGACTGGCATGCATCGACCTACTACGCCGAGGCCCCGGCCAGCGATCCGCAAGGCCCGGCCGAAGGCAGCGTGCGCGTGCGCCGAGGCGGCTCATGGCATACATGGCCGCTGTATGCGCGCTGCGCCTACCGCAACTGGAACACGCCGCAGACCCGCTATACGCTGGTCGGCATACGCCTGGTGCGCGACATCAGGCCATGACAGGACGCGCCGGCGCTGTCAGCCCTGCGTATAGGCCAGGCCCGAGGCCACGCCGCCAAACAGATCGCCTTCGACCTGCTCCGTCTGCGGAAATGCCGCGCGCAGCGCGCTGCGCAGAGGACGCAGCGCAGAGGAGCCGCCCGTGAGATAAATCGCATCGAGCTCCCGGGCTTGCACGCCCGCGCGACGCAGGCATTCCTGGGCGCAGGCGACCACGCGCGTCAGCGCGGGCTGCAGATGCAGGTCCAGCAGCTCGGGCGTGGCCTGAGCCTGCAGCTGGTTCTCGAGCCAGCCCAGGTCCAGGGTCTGGGCCGCGCCGCTTTGCGACACCGCGATCTTGCCCTGCTCCATGGTGTTGGCCAGGCGGTGGCCCAGGCGCTCTTCGAGCACCGTCATCAGCCGCGCATGCAGGCGCTCGTCCTGGTAGTCGGTGCGCAGGTTCTGCGCCTCGCGCACCGCCTTGGCGGTATAGAGCCACTGGATCAGATGCCAGGTCGACAGATCGAAGAACACGCGGCTGGGCACTTCGCGCCCGCTCTTGCCATGGTGGCGCAGGCCCAGCAGCGGCTGCAGCAGCTCGAGATTGAGCCGCTGGTCGAAGTCGGTACCGCCGATGTGCACGCCCGTGGTCGCCAGCACGTCTACGCTGCGGTCCGGGTGCGCGATGCGCTCCGGCCCCAGGCGCACGACGGTGAAGTCGGAAGTACCACCGCCTATGTCGACCACCAGCACCACCGATTCACGGTCCAGGCGCTGCTCATAGTCGAGCGCCGCGGCAATCGGTTCGAGCTGGAACTGCACTTCGGCAAAGCCCGCGCGGTGCGCGGCTTCGCGCAGCGCGCCTTCGGCCAGCGCGTCGCGCTCGGGGTCATCATCGACGAAATGCACCGGCCGGCCCAGCACCACGCGCTCGGGCATCTGGCCCAGCTCCTTCTGGGCGCGGTTGGCCAGATGGCGCAGAAACAGCGCAATGATGTCCTGGTAGCTCACCAGATTGCCGTGCACCACGGTCTTGTCCTGCAGCAGCGCGCTGCCCAGCAGGCTCTTGAGCGAGCGCATCAGCCGCCCCTCCTCGCCTTCGAGGTACTGGGACATGGCGTCGCGGCCGTAATGGGTGCTCAGTTCCTCGGCGTGAAAAAACAGGGCCGTGGGCATGGCCAGCATCTCGCCTTCCAGAGGAATCAGGCGGGCCGGGTTGGCGCCGACACGCAGCGCCATCGCCGAGTTGGAGGTGCCGAAATCAATGCCGAGGGTGCTGGGAAACGAAGAAGTCATCAATCAGAGGGCCGCAGCGAAGTGCGCGCAGAGAAGGTGAACACCGGTTGCGGCCCGGCAGGCGGACCGCAAAAACAAAAACGCCCACTGAAAAGTGGGCGTTGAATGTTTGGTTGCGCGAGAAGGATTTGAACCTCCGACCTTTGGGTTATGAGCCCAACGAGCTACCAGACTGCTCCATCGCGCGGTATGTAGTTATTGTACAGCAGATTTAGGCTGCTGCGTCAGAAGTTTGCACTTCTTGGCTGCGTTCAACCAGCTCAACGTAGGCCATGGGGGCGTTGTCGCCCACGCGGAAGCCCATCTTCAGGATACGCGTGTAGCCACCGGGACGGGCGTTGAACAGGGGACCCAGCACGTTGAACAGCTTGGTGACGCTGTCGCGGTCGCGCAGGCGGTCGAAAGCCAGGCGGCGGTTGGCGACGGTGTCGACCTTGGCCAGGGTGATCATGGGCTCGATCACGCGGCGCAGTTCCTTGGCCTTGGGGACGGTGGTCTTGATGGCTTCGTGCTCGATGAGCGAATTCATCATGTTCTGCAGCATCGCCAGGCGGTGCGAAGAAGTGCGGTTGAGTTTGCGGAGGCCGTGACCGTGGCGCATGGTGCTTTTTCCTTGATATTTAATTAAATCGGGCAGCCGTATCAGGTACTGCCCGAGGCACTTCCCACCCCAAAAAGGCGGGATGCAGATTATAGCTTAACGCTTGTCCAGGCCGGCTGGCGGCCAGTTTTCGAGCTTCATGCCCAGCGTCAGACCGCGGGAAGCCAGGACTTCCTTGATCTCGTTGAGCGACTTGCGACCCAGGTTGGGGGTCTTGAGCAGCTCGTTCTCGGTACGCTGAATCAGGTCGCCGATGTAGTAGATGTTTTCGGCCTTCAAGCAGTTGGCCGAACGCACCGTCAGTTCCAGCTCGTCCACAGGACGCAGCAGGATAGGATCGAAGCTGGCGTTGTTGCGCGGAGCTGCGCTGCCAGTGATGCCTTCCAGATCGCCGCCTTCGAGCTGTGCGAACACAGCCAGCTGCTCGACCAGGATCTTCGCCGAAGCGCGCACTGCATCTTCCGCGGTGATGGCACCGTTGGTTTCGATTTCGACCACGAGCTTGTCCAGGTCGGTACGCTGTTCGACACGTGCGCTTTCGACCGTGTAGCTGACGCGCTTCACGGGAGAGAACGAAGCGTCGAGCACAATGCGGCCGATCGACTTGGTGGACTCATCGCCATAGCGACGCACATTGCCCGGCACATAGCCACGGCCCTTTTCGACCTTGATCTGCATGTCCAGCTTGCCGCCTTGCGACAGGTTGGCGATGACATGATCAGGGTTCACGATTTCGACATCGTGCGGGGTCTGGATATCACGTGCAGTGACAACGCCTTCGCCATCCTTGCGCAGGCTCAGCGTGACTTCGTCACGGTTGTGCAGCTTGAACACCACGCCCTTGAGGTTCAGCAGGATGTTGACCACATCTTCCTGAACGCCGTCGATCGAGGAGTACTCATGGAGCACGCCGGCAATCGTGACTTCCGTCGCTGCGTAACCCACCATGGACGAGAGCAGAACACGGCGCAGGGCATTGCCCAGCGTGTGGCCGTAACCACGCTCGAACGGCTCAAGTGCGACCTTGGCACGGTTGTGGCCAAGTTGTTCGACATTGATTGCCTTGGGTTTCAGCAAATTGGTTTGCATGCAGACTTCCTCTCAATACCCCCGGCTCGTTACACCGGTAAGGCTGGTGAAGCGCCTAAACCGCGATGCCTCGCGGTTTAGGGACGGTTTTAGCGAAAATTAGCCGGAAAAATCAACGCGAATACAATTCAACGATCAGGGATTCGTTGATGTCTGCGCCGAATTCGTCACGGTCAGGAGCCTTCTTGAAGGTTCCTTCAGCCTTGTCCAGGCTGACTTCCACCCAAGCGGGGAAGCCCACTTGCTGAGCCAGTTGCAGGGCTTCGACAATGCGAGCCTGCTTCTTGGACTTTTCGCGCACGGCAACCACGTCACCGACCTTGACCAGGTAGGAAGCGATGTTCACCGATTGACCGTTCACCGTGATCGCCTTGTGCGACACCAGCTGGCGGGCTTCTGCACGCGTGGAGCCGAAGCCCATGCGGTACACGACGTTGTCCAGACGGCTTTCCAGCAGCGTCAGCAGGTTTGCACCCGTGTTGCCCTTTTTGCCATCAGCAGCTTCGAAGTAGCGGCGGAATTGCTTTTCCAGAATGCCGTACATGCGCTTGACCTTCTGCTTTTCGCGCAGCTGCAGACCGTAGTCCGAAGTGCGTTGGCCAGAAGTGCGGCCATGCTGGCCAGGCTTCGTGTCGAACTTCGACTTGTCCGCGATCGAGCGACGTGCGCTCTTCAGGAACAGGTCGGTGCCTTCACGGCGGGAAAGTTTGGCCTTAGGGCCGATATAACGTGCCACGTGATCTTCCTTGTGTCATCTGCCGCAAAACAATTGCGGGAGCCACCTGCCTGGCATAGCCATGCAGGTGGCGGTGGGCTTATAAAAAATTAGATACGACGACGCTTTTGAGGGCGGCAGCCGTTGTGCGGCACAGGCGTCACGTCCGAGATGGAAGTGATGCGGATGCCCAGGGCACCCAGAGCGCGCACCGACGATTCGCGACCAGGACCGGGGCCCTTGATTTCGACGTCGACGTTCTTGATGCCTTGTTCAATCGCTGCACGACCAGCAACTTCGGAAGCCACTTGAGCTGCGAAAGGCGTCGACTTGCGCGAGCCCTTGAAGCCTTGGCCACCCGACGAAGCCCAAGACAATGCATTGCCCTGGCGGTCAGTGATGGTGATGATCGTGTTGTTGAACGACGCATGCACGTGAGCGATACCGTCAGAAATGTTCTTGCGAACCTTCTTGCGAACGCGCTGCGATGCGTTGTTTGCGGGAGATTTAGCCATAGTGATCTTTCAATCTCTTTATTTCTTCAAAGCCGCTGCACCCTTACGCGGACCCTTGCGAGTACGCGCATTTGTGCGAGTGCGCTGGCCGCGCATGGGCAGGCCACGGCGATGACGGAAACCGCGATAGCAACCGATGTCCATCAAACGCTTGATGTTCATCGTTGTTTCGCGACGCAGGTCACCTTCGATGGTGAACTGTGCAATCGCATCACGGATTTTTTCGAGATCGCCATCCGTCAGATCTTTGATCTTCTTGGAATATGCGATTTCGCATGCTTCGCAAATCTTGCGAGCGCGGGTACGACCGATACCATAAATAGCGGTCAGGCCGATTTCAGCATGCTGATGCGGCGGAATATTAATGCCAGCTATACGTGCCATATGCGTCCTCTATACTTTCAATCAACCCTGGCGCTGCTTATGGCGCTGGTCTGTGCAGATCACACGCACCACACCCTTGCGGCGGATGATCTTGCAGTTGCGGCAGATTTTCTTGACCGAAGCCGAAACTCTCATTTCATTCTCCTAAAACTTTGCATCCGTTCCGGCCATTCTGCGCGGAACTCGTGGCGTCCCTACGTGGGACAAATCTACTAACTCTGAGCTGGATGCTCCTGGCGTCGCCGGGAGCATCCATAACCTTTTCTCAAGTGCCCGGCGTAGCCTTGAAGTTCGCTTTTTTGAGGAGCGACTCGTACTGCTGCGACATCATGTAGTTCTGCACCTGTGCCATGAAGTCCATGGTCACCACCACAATGATCAGCAGTGATGTACCACCGAAGTAGAACGGAACGTTGTACTTCAGGATCATGAACTCGGGCAGCAGACAGACAAACGTGATGTAAACCGCGCCAGCCAAGGTCAGGCGAACCAGGATCTTGTCGATGTAGCGTGCCGTGTGCTCACCTGGGCGAATGCCCGGAATGAACGCACCGCTCTTCTTCAGATTGTCGGCTGTTTCCCGGCTGTTGAAGACCAGGGCCGTATAGAAGAAGCAGAAGAAGATGATGGCCGCTGCATAAAACATCACATAGACCGGCTGACCTGGGGTCAGGGCACCTGCGATGTCACGCAACCAACGCATCGACTCTCCCGCGCTGAACCAGTTCACCACCGTGGCAGGCAACAAGATGATCGAGGAAGCGAAGATGGGAGGGATGACCCCGGCCATGTTCAGCTTCAGTGGCAAGTGCGAGGACTGACCACCATAAACCTTGTTTCCTACTTGACGGCGTGCGTAGTTCACCAGGATCTTGCGCTGCCCCCGCTCGACGAACACGACGAAATACGTCACGCCAGCCACCACGAGAACAATGAAGATCGCAGCCAGAATGCTCATCGCGCCGGTGCGCACCAGTTCCAGCAATCCACCAATCGAGCTGGGCAAGCCTGCGGCAATACCAGCAAAGATAAGGATCGAGATACCGTTGCCCAGACCACGTTCAGTGATCTGTTCACCGAGCCACATCAGGAACATGGTGCCAGCGGTCAGGCTGACCACCGCCGTGAGGCGGAAGCCCATACCTGGGCTGAGCACCAGCCCTGCCGAGCTTTCCAGAGCCACTGCAATCCCAAGGGACTGAAAAATTGCCAAGGCCAAAGTGCCGTAGCGGGTGTACTGGGTGATCTTGCGACGACCCGATTCACCTTCTTTTTTCAGCTGTTCGAACGTCGGGACGACATAGGTCATCAGTTGCATGATGATCGATGCCGAGATGTACGGCATGATCCCCAGTGCGAACACCGTGAAGCGCGAAAGCGCTCCACCCGAGAACATATTGAACAGATTGAGAATGCCGCCCTGCTGGCCATTGAACAGCTGCTGCAGCTGCGCTGGGTCGATGCCCGGCACGGGGATATGCGCCCCGATACGGTATACGACCAGCGCAAGCAACAGAAAAACCAGCCGACGACGCAAATCGCCGAATTTTCCGGTTTTTGCAATTTGAGCTGCGCTAGTAGCCACGGATGTCTTCTTTCAGAACTTAATCAGGCCACGTTGCCACCGGCAGCTTCAATAGCTGCCTTGGCACCCGCTGTAGCAGCAATACCGTTCAGCTTGACAGCCTTGGTGATTGCGCCGCTCTTGATGACCTTCACGACTTTGGCGATTTCGCCGACCAGGCCAGCCTGCTTGAGGGCAGCCAGATCGACTTCGGCCAGACCGAGTTGCTCGAGAGCAGTCAGAGTCACTTCTGCATTGAACTTCAGCAGATGCGACTTGAAACCGCGCTTGGGCAAAC
This sequence comes from Comamonas sp., assembly GCF_036666375.1. GTDB lineage: Bacteria > Pseudomonadota > Gammaproteobacteria > Burkholderiales > Burkholderiaceae_C > Comamonas. Next base: position 38,403 of record NZ_JAVWWA010000022.1, read on the forward strand.
GGCGTTGCAGAGGCATTTGACCGCCTTCGAAGCCTACCTTGTGGTAGCCGCCCGAACGCGATTTTTGACCCTTGTGGCCACGGCCGGCAGTCTTGCCCAGGCCGGAACCGATACCGCGACCAACGCGGCGCTTGGCGTGCTTGGAGCCGTCTGCAGGCTTGATGCTATTGAGTTCCATCATCAATCCTTTCAGAGGACCTTGACCAGATAGCTGATCTTGTTGATCATGCCACGGACTTCGGGAGTGTCTTGCAGCTCGCTGATGCTATTGAGCTTGCGCAGACCCAGGCCGCGAACGGTGGCGCGATGCGATTCCTTGGTGCCGATAGGGCTGCGCACCAGTTGAATCTTGACAGTTTGTTGCGTCGTCATGTGGACTCCAATCAGGCGAAGATGTCTTCGACCGACTTGCCGCGCTTCGATGCCACTTCCGAGGGGGTAGTGGAACGAGTCAGGGCGTCTAACGTGGCGCGAACCATGTTGTAAGGGTTGGAGGAACCATGGCTCTTGGCCACGATGTCCGTGATACCCAACACTTCGAACACGGCGCGCATCGGGCCGCCGGCGATGATGCCGGTACCCTTGGGAGCGGGAGCCATCATGACGGAAGCGGCACCGTGGTGACCGTTAACCATGTGATGGATCGTGCCGTTCTTCAGGGACACCTTGATCATGTTGCGGCGAGCTTCTTCCATCGCCTTTTGCACGGAAGCAGGCACTTCTTTCGACTTGCCCTTGCCCATGCCAACACGGCCGTCACCGTCGCCAACCACGGTCAGTGCAGCGAAGCCGAGGATACGACCGCCCTTCACAACCTTGGTGACGCGGTTCACCGCGATCATTTTTTCGCGCAGACCGTCGTCATTAGCCTGGTCTTGCACTTTGGGGGAAAATTTAGCCATTTTTATCCGCTCCGCTTAGAACTGCAGGCCAGCTTCACGGGCTGCGTCGGCCAAAGCCTTGACGCGACCGTGGTAAGCGAAACCTGCGCGATCGAATGCAACCTTCTCGACACCGGCAGCCTTTGCCTTTTCAGCAATACGCTTGCCGATCAGGGTTGCCGCAGCAGTGTTGCCACCCTTGCCGGAGCCGCCGAGCGACGTGCGCACTTCGGCTTCTGCAGTGGAAGCACTGGCCAGCACCGTGGTGCCGTCGCCGGAAATCACGCTGGCGTAGATGTGGAGGTTCGTGCGGTTCACGCTCAAACGCGCCACGCCTTGCTGTGCAATGCGGATGCGGGTCTGACGTGCACGACGGAGACGCTGCTCTTTCTTGGTCAACATATTGCAGCTCCTTATTTCTTCTTGGTCTCTTTGATCGTGATCTTTTCGTCCGCATAGCGGATACCCTTGCCCTTGTAGGGCTCGGGAGGACGAACAGCACGGATCTCAGCGGCCAGTTGGCCCACGACCTGACGGTCAGCGCCCTTGATCACGATTTCGGTCGGGATCGGGGTAGCCACCGTAATGCCAGCGGGCATTTCGAAGTTCACGGGGTGCGAGAAACCGATGGCCAGGTTCAGCTTGGAACCCGAGGCAGCGGCCTTGAAGCCCACGCCTACCAGCGTCAGCTTCTTCTCGAAACCCTTGGTCACGCCGGTCACCATGTTGTTCACCAGCTGACGCTGGGTACCACTCATGGCGTTGGCTTCACGGGAGTCGTTGGCGGGCTCGAAAGAGAGCTTGCCGTCGGCATTGGTCACAGTGACCAGTGCGTTCTGGGCCAGCGACAGAGTGCCGCCAGTGCCCTTGACACTGATTTGTGCATCATTGATAGACACATCCACGCCAGCGGGGATGGTCACAGGCATTTTTGCTACGCGAGACATTTCAGTATTTCTCCTTCAATGTCACGTTAGGCCACATAGCAAAGCACTTCGCCACCGACACCGGTAGCACGCGCTTTACGATCGGTCATCACGCCTTGGGGGGTGGTAACGATTGCCACGCCCAAGCCATTCATGACTTGTGGAATTGCATCACGGCCCTTGTACACGCGCAGGCCGGGACGGCTCACGCGCTCGATGCGCTCGATCACGGGGCGACCCGCGTAGTACTTCAGGGTGATTTCGAGTTCAGCCTTGCCGTCTTCGGTTTTCACTTGGAAACCGTCGATATAGCCTTCATCTTTCAGCACCTGTGCGATGGCGATCTTCACTTTGGAAGAAGGAGCCGTCACGGTGGTCTTGGCGACCATTTGTGCATTGCGGATGCGGGTCAGCAAGTCAGCGATGGGATCACTCATGCTCATGTTTAATCTCTCCTGCTTGCTTACCAGCTGGCCTTGGTGACACCGGGGATGTCGCCTGCGAAAGCCAGTTCACGGATCTTTGCGCGTGCCAGACCAAATTGGCGGAACGTGCCACGTGGGCGACCGGTGATTGCGCAGCGGTTACGTTGACGTGTAGGGTTGGCGTTGCGTGGGAGCTTTTGCAGGCCCAGGCGGGCTGCATCACGCTCTTCGTCGCTACGCTTTGCGTCGCCGGCGATGGCCTTCAGCTCGGTGTACTTGACAGCGTACTTGGCTGCCAGCTTTTCGCGCTTCAGTTCGCGCTGGATCAATGCTACTTTTGCCATACGCTTGCCTCAGTTCTTGAACGGGAAGCGGAAAGCGGCGAGCAGTGCCTTGCACTCTTCGTCGTTCTTCGCAGTCGTGGTGATGCTGATATTGAGACCGCGCAGTGCGTCGACCTTGTCGTACTCAATTTCAGGGAAGATGATCTGTTCTTTGACGCCAACGTTGTAGTTGCCGCGACCATCGAACGAACGGCCCGAGATACCACGGAAGTCACGCACGCGGGGCAGAGCCACGGTGACGAAACGGTCCAGGAATTCGTACATCTGAACGCCACGCAGGGTCACCATGCAGCCAATTGCTTGGCCTTCACGGATCTTGAAACCAGCGATAGCCTTCTTGGCCTTGGTCACCACAGGCTTCTGACCAGCAATCTTGGTCAGGTCAGCCACGGCGTTGTCCATCACCTTCTTGTCGGCCACGGCTTCGCTCACACCCATGTTCAGGGTGATCTTGGTCAGACGGGGCACTTCCATAGTGGAGGTGTAGCCGAACTTTTCTTTGAGTTCAGCCGCGATTTTTTCGCGATAGAGTTTTTGCAGTCGTGCCATGTTTTACCCCTTAGGCCGCCTTGATTTCAGCGCCGCTGGACTTGTACACGCGAACGCGCTTGCCGTCTGCGCTGAGCTTGATGCCCACGCGGTCGGCCTTGCCAGTAGCTGCATTGAAAATAGCCACGTTGGATTGGTGGATAGGCATAGCCTTTTCCACGATACCGCCGGTGGTGCCCTTCATGGGGTTTGGCTTGACGTGCTTCTTCACGAGGTTGATGCCATCGATCAACACGTAAGAATCGTCCTTGCGCAGCGCCACGACGCCTTGCTTGCCCTTGTCACGGCCAGTCAGCACGATGACTTGGTCGCCCTTGCGAATCTTGTTCATTGCACTTTCCTTTAGAGAACTTCAGGTGCCAGGGACACGATCTTCATGAACTTTTCGGTACGCAATTCACGCGTCACGGGTCCGAAGATGCGAGTGCCGATGGGCTCAAGCTTGGCGTTGAGCAGAACTGCTGCATTGCCGTCAAATTTAACGAGCGAACCGTCAGCGCGGCGAATACCCTTCGCCGTGCGCACGACCACTGCACTGTAAACCTCGCCTTTTTTGACGCGGCCACGTGGAGCAGCTTCTTTAACGCTCACCTTGATGATGTCGCCAACACTTGCATAGCGACGCTTCGAACCACCCAGCACCTTGATGCACAGGACGGACTTAGCGCCGGTGTTGTCGGCAACCTCTAACCGAGATTCTGTTTGGATCATTTCAATATTCCCAACTTGCACCAGCTTGGACAGCCCCAGAGTACTTCTCAAGGGCTGCGACCAGCCAGTCAGTCTTGGGCCCGTCGTCCACGTCGCAAACCATTTTGCAACGCTTCCCGCTGGGCAGAAACCTCACGCATTAAACGTGAAGCATTCGATTCTCGCAGAATTTCCTTTGCACGTCAACCGCTTAGCCCGTTTTGCCGGCCCAAAGCTGCGGGTCGGCGCGGTCCTGTGCGGCGCAATTGCAACAGAGGCCGGCGGCGACCTCTGCGGACTGCGAAAACGCTATGAAATCAGTAGCTTGCAAGGCTTATGCAGCCTTGCAGACCGGTTCCATAAAGTGAGCACCCCTGTTCCCTTGAATCCGGGACGCTCTCATTTTTGACATCACTGGCCCTGTGGCAAATATTGGCGCGCCAGCGACTGGAAGGCGGTCAATCCCGCGTCGCGCCCCAGCTCCTCCTCGATCAGCGCCGCGACACGCGGCGCGATCGCCACGGCACGCTGGGCATCGAGGAACAGCAGGCGGCTGCGGCGCGCGAGCACGTCCTCGACGCTGCGCGCATATTCATGGCGCACCGCAAAACGCACCATGGCTTCGCTCAGGCCTTCGGTCAGCCAGAGATCGGCGCCGGGCAAGGCGGCCACGGCTGTGGCTTCGGTGCCGTACGAGTGCAGACCCTGGGGCGCATTCATTCCCTTGAGCCCCGGGTTTACAGCCGGCGTTCCGCCGGCCGGAGCACCGACCAGCGGCAGGTTCACCGTCACGCCGCCCGCGCGCTCGGGCAGCTGGCCGGTCGCAAAGCACTCGCGCAGCACGTCCTCGGCCATCGCACGGTAGGTGGTCCACTTGCCGCCGGTCACGGTGACCAGGCCCGAGCGGCTGCTCATCACCGTGTGCTCGCGGCTGATCTTCTTGGTGTTCTCGCCGTCGTCGTCCTGGGGCTTGACCAGCGGACGCAGGCCGACCCAGACGCTGCGCACATCGTTGCGCGTGGGCTGGCGCACCAGGTACTTGCCGGCCTCCGACAGGATGAAGTCGACTTCCTCGGGGAAAGGCAGGGGCTCGCGCGCCAGATCGTTGCGCGGCGTGTCGGTCGTGCCCAGGATCACCTTGCCCAGCCATGGCACGGCAAACAGCACGCGGCCGTCGGCGGTCTTGGGAATCAGCAGCGCGTGGTCGGTGGGCAGGAACTCGCGGTCCACGACCACGTGCACGCCCTGGCTGGGCGCGACCATGGGCTTGACTTCGCGGCCCAGCGCCTTGCCGTCGAGCTGGCGGAACAGATCGACCCAGGGACCGGTGGCATTCACCACGCACTTGGCGTGCACGCGATAGACCGTGCCGGTCTCGGAGTCCTCGCAGACCACGCCCGTGACCTTGCCGTCTTCGTGCAGCAGCTCCTTGGCCGGGCAGTAATTGACCAGCAGCGCGCCCTTGGCCGCGGCGGTACGCGCCAATGCGAGCGCCAGACGCGCATCATCGAACTGGCCGTCCCAGTATTTGACGCCGCCCTTGAGGCCCTGGGTGCGCGCCGTGGGCAGCAGCGAGACGGTCTTGTCGCGGCTCAGGAATTCGGTGGCGCCCAGGCCGGCCTTGCCGGCCAGCGCGTCATACATCTTCAGACCCGCGCCATAGAATGGCGTGTCGAGCAGGCGGTACGAGGGCATGACGAAGGCCAGGCGCTGCGCAAGGTGGGGCGCGTTGCGCAACAGCGTCGTGCGTTCGTGCAGGGCTTCGCGCACCAGCGCGATATTGCCCTGCGCCAGATAGCGCACGCCGCCGTGCACCAGCTTGGTGGCGCGCGACGATGTGCCTTTGGCAAAATCATGCGACTCGAGCAGCACCACCTTGAAGCCCCGCGCCACCGCGTCCAGCGCCACGCCCAGGCCGGTGGCACCGCCGCCTATGACCGCCAGGTCGTAGACGCAAGGCTCGGCCAACCGCGCGAGCAAGGCGGCGCGGTCCGTGTCCAGGGGAAGCGAAGTAGTTGTCATAAGCGGGCTTAGCAGCGTGATTGGGTGAAAATCGGGCAACGCAGACCGCAGGCGCTGCAGCCTCCATCACGATAAGGCAGCAGCGGGAACAATGTGCGTCACAATCAATGGCGTAATTTTCGCTCTTTTTGTTTCGTTTTTGTGAAAAAGATGTTCACATGAGCGCGTTTTGATTCGAAATTAGTTTTTACCCTACAGCCAAATTCGCACCAGGAAGAAGCGTGAACCACTCCAACCCCCGCCAACTCCAGTTGCTCGATGCCGTGCGCCAGCAGCAGTCCGCCACGGTGGAGCAACTGGCCGTCAATCTCGGCGTGACGCTGCAGACCGTGCGCCGCGACGTGCAAAAGCTCGCCGACGCGGGCCTGCTGGTGCGCTTTCACGGCGGCGTACGCGTGCCCAGTGCCACGGTAGAAAACCTGGCCCACCCCCAGCGCCAGGGACTGCATGCCGACGGCAAGGCGCGCATCGCGCGCGCCGTCGCCCAGGCCGTGCCCAACGGCTGCTCGCTGATTCTCAACATCGGCACCACCACCGAAGCCATCGCCCAGGCGCTGCTGCAGCACCGCGGCCTGCGCGTGATCACCAACAACCTCAACGTCGCCGCCATCCTGAGCAGCAACACCGACTGCGAAGTGATTGTCGCCGGTGGCGTGGTGCGCTCGCGCGACCGCGGCATCGTGGGCGAGGCGGCGGTGGATTTCATCCGCCAGTTCAAGGTCGACATCGCGCTGATAGGCATCTCGGCGATCGAGGCCGATGGCTCGCTGCGCGATTTCGATCTGCGCGAAGTCAAGGTCGCCCAGACCATCATCGCCCAGTCGCGCGAAGTCTGGCTCGCCGCCGACCACAGCAAGTTCGAGCGCCAGGCCATGGTGCAGCTCGCCACGCTGGCCCAGATCAACCGCCTGTTCACCGACGCGCCGCCGCCGCCGGCCATCGTCCCGCTGCTCGCCGAAGCCGGCGTGCAATGCACCGTCGCCGCCTGACCCCCTCCTCTCCCGATATGACCTACCTGCTCGCCCTAGACCAAGGCACTTCCAGTTCCCGCAGCATTCTTTTCGACGCCCAGGGCCGCATCGTCGCCCAGGCCCAGCTCGAACTGCCGCAAATCTATCCGCGTCCGGGCTGGGTCGAGCATGACCCGCTGGAAATCTGGCGCACCCAGCTGAGCACGGCGCGCGCCGCGCTGGCCCAGGCGGGCATTGCGGCCAGCCAGGTGCGCGCGCTGGGCATCACCAACCAGCGCGAGACCACCGTGGTCTGGAACCGCCAGACCGGCCAGCCCATACACCATGCGATCGTCTGGCAGGACCGACGCGCCGAGCCCGCGTGCGCCCAGCTGCGCGAAAACGGCCATGCCGACAGCATCCAGCAAAAGACCGGGCTGCGCATAGACGCCTATTTCTCGGCGACCAAGCTGCAGTGGCTGCTCGACGAAGTACCGGGCGCGCGCGCCGCAGCCGAGCGCGGCGAACTTGCCTTCGGCACCATAGACAGCTGGCTGATCTGGCAGCTGACGCAAGGCAAGCGCCATGTGACCGACGTCAGCAATGCATCGCGCACCATGCTGTTCAATGTGCACCGCAACCAATGGGACGACGAGCTGCTGGCGCTGCTGCGCATTCCAAAGTCGCTGATGCCTGAAGTACTGCCCTCGGCCAGCGACTTCGGCCAGACCGCGACCGATGTGCTGGGCGCGGCGATTGCGATCGGCGGCGTCGCCGGCGACCAGCAAAGCGCGCTGTTCGGCCAGGCCTGCTTCAAGGCCGGAATGGCCAAGAACACCTACGGCACGGGCTGCTTCATGCTGATGCATACCGGCGCCAACTTCCAGACTTCGCACAATGGCCTGCTCACCACCAGCGCCGCGCAGACCAGCGCCACGCGCGCGTTCGCGCTGGAAGGCAGCGTGTTCATCGGCGGCGCCGTGGTGCAGTGGCTGCGCGACGGCCTGCAGGCCATAGAGCACAGCGGCCAGGTGCAGTCGCTGGCCGAAAGCGTGCCCGATTCGGGCGGCGTGATGCTGGTGCCGGCATTCACGGGACTGGGCGCACCCTATTGGAAGCCCGATGCGCGCGGCACGATCACCGGTCTGACGCGCGGCAGCTCGCTGGCGCATATCGCGCGCGCTGCGCTCGAATCGATTGCCTACCAGAGCGCGGCGCTGCTGCTGGCGATGAGCCGCGACGCGGTGGAGAGCGGCGGCGCACCCGTGAGCGAGCTGCGCGTCGACGGCGGCGCCTGCGTCAACAACCTGCTGATGCAGTTCCAGGCCGACCTGCTGGGCATTCCCGTGGTGCGTCCGGCCGTGGTCGAGACCACGGCCTTGGGAGCCGCTTATCTAGCCGGGCTGTCGGCGGGCGTCTATCAGAGTACCGAGGAGCTGACCGAACTGTGGGTCGCCGAACGCCGCTTCATGCCCACGCTGCCCCCGTCGCGCGCCCAGGAACTGATGGCGCGCTGGGAACATGCGGTCGCCCAAGCCTCGCTGCCTGCCTGAGCCCCCACGCCCCTACCCCTTCTTTCTGTACTGCAAGCCCATGAGCAACACCTCTCCCCTGTCTACCACCATTGCCTTCATCGGCGGCGGCAACATGGCCAGCGCCATCATCGGCGGCCTGCTGCGCCAGGGCCTTGCCGCCAACCAGATCGAAGTCGTCGAGCCGTTCGAAGCCGCGCGCGCGGCGCTCAAGGAGCAGTTCGGCATCAATGCCCGGGCCGAAGCCAGCGACGCGCTGGCGCGCGCGCAGCTGGTGGTCTGGGCCGTCAAGCCCCAGACCTTCAAGGACGCAGCCGCGGCCGCCGCACCGCATACCGCCCAGGCCCTGCACCTGAGCGTGGCCGCGGGCATTCCCACGGCCAGCATCGCGCAGTGGCTGGGCAGCGAGCGCATCGTGCGCGCCATGCCCAACACGCCGGCGCTGATCGGCCAGGGCATCACGGGCCTGTTCGCGCGCCCGGCCGTGGACGCCGCGGGCAAGGAGCTGGTCGAGCAGGTCGTGGCCAGCACGGGCAAGCACCTGTGGGTCGAGCAGGAAGATCAGCTCGACGCGGTCACGGCACTGTCGGGCTCGGGCCCGGCCTATGTGTTTCTGTTCCTCGAAGCCATGACCCAGGCCGGCGTCGAGATGGGCCTGGGCGCGCACCAGTCGTACCAGCTCGCGGTGGCAACCTTCCAGGGCGCGTCGGAACTTGCCGCGCGCTCGAGCGAGCCGGTGGAAGTGCTGCGCCAGCGCGTGACCAGCAAGGGCGGAACGACCCATGCGGCCGTGACGCACATGCAGGAAGCCGGCGTGCCCGCGCAGTTCATTGCCGCGATGCGTGCCGCCGAACAGCGCGCCAAGGAACTCGCGCGGGAATTCGGCAACTGATCAGGCCGCGCCCGGCGCTGCCTGCGCTGGCGGCAGGGGGCGGCGCAGCAGTTCCACGCCCATTTCTCGCGCCAGGCCGTCGACTTCGCGCTCGCTGAACTCGCGCACGCGCGCCAGCAGCGCGGCCGCGCCATCGGCCATGGCCAGCGCATCGGGCGCATTGCCTTGCGCTGCTTCCAGCAGACACTGCCCATCGGGGCCCGCCAGGGTCAGCCCCTGGCCATCGCGCTGCACCAGCGCGGCCTGCAGCAGTTGCAGGCGTCCGGCGGCCGAAGCCGCCCGGAGTTCGGCCAGCGCCCGGCTGGCGCGGTCGGCGGCGGCAAAACGCATGACGATCAGGTTCTGGCCCATGGCGAGTCCTTTCAATTGCCGACATGCGGCAGGCCGGTCAACGCAAAGCAAACCCCAGCGCCACGCCCGCGAACAGCGTGGCACCGATCCAGTGGCTCTTGCTGAAGGCCACAAAACAGCCGGCGCGCGTGCGCTCGCGTATCAGCGTGAAATGCCAGAGGATCTGCGCGGCCGCCGCACCCATGCCCAGCGCAAACGGCCAGCCCAGGCCGTAGGGCAGCAGCGCCCAGAGCGTGAGCAGCCAGCTGAGCGCAAAGAAAACCATGATGCCGGTCACGTCCCAGCGACCCAGCGTGATCGCCGAGGTCTTCATGCCGATCTTGAGGTCATCGTCGCGATCGACCATGGCGTATTCGGTATCGTAGGCCAGCACCAGGAACATGTTGGCCAGCCACAGCATCCAGCCGGTCGCGGTGACCGTGCCCAGCACGGCGGCAAACGCAATGACGATGCCGAAATTGAATGCAATGCCCAGGAAAGCCTGGGGCATGGAGAAGAAACGCTTGGTGAACGGGTAGAGGATGGTGAACAGCACCGCGGGCACCGACCAGGCGACGGCTTCCCAGCGCGTGGTCAGCACCAGGCCCAGCGCGACCAGCGCCAGCACCGCGCCCACCACCACGGCCTCCTTGACCGAGACCTGGCCCGACGTGATGGGTCGCTGCGTGGTGCGCTTCACATGCCTGTCGAAATCGCGGTCGGCGATGTCGTTGATGCAGCAGCCCGCGCTGCGCATCAGCACCGTGCCCAGCACAAACACTGCCAGCAGATGCCAGCCCGGAAATCCTTCGGCGGCAACCCACAGCGCGGCGAGCGTGGGCCAGACCAGCACCAGCCAGCCCGCGGGGCGGTTCCAGCGTATCAGGTCGAGATACAGCGCCAGCCGCGAGCGCGGGGATGCTGGCGGTGGCGTGGAGGAGGAGGAAGCAGCGTGTGACATGGGATCCGGTGGAGAACAGGGGTACCGGTCACAATGTAGCGCAGAGCCGGCCGCGGGAAAAGCCATGCCGCAAGCGCCCCCGTAGGTCGAAGAAGATGAACGGGGCCAGCGCCTGCCCCGTCCTCGCGGCCATGGCCGCAGGCTTCAGGAGAGCCGTTCGACGCCGGGCAGGTTGCAGGCGTAGACCGCGTTGCGCAGCGCGGCAATCGCTTCGTAGCGCGTGAAGCTGCGGCGCCAGACCAGCACCACGCGGCGGCTGGGCGTGACCAGGCCGTCTTCGGTACGGATAGGCAGGTAGCGGATATGCGGTTCGTCGTTCTTGCGGCGGCGCACCGGAGCTTCGAGCGCATCGCGCGGCACCGACAGGCGCGGCACCAGGGTCACGCCCATGCCGGCGGCAACCATGTGCTTGATGGTTTCCAGCGACGAGCCTTCGAACGTGCGGCGAATGCCTTCGGCATTGCTCGCATAGCGCGCGAACTCGGGGCAGACTTCCAGCACATGGTCGCGAAAGCAATGGCCCGACCCCAGCAGCAGCATGGTTTCGTTCTTCAGCTCGATGGTCGACACCGAATCCTGCTGGGCCAGCGGATGGTTGCTGGGCACGGCGGCCATGAAGGGCTCGTCGTACAGCGGCGCGGTTGCGAGACCGGTATCGGGGAAGGGCTCGGCCACGATGGCGCAGTCGATTTCACCGGTGCGCAGCATTTCGAGCAGCTTGACGGTGAAGTTTTCCTGCAGCATCAGCGGCATCTGCGGCGTGCGCTGGATCGCGTGGCGCACCAGCTCGGGCAGCAGATAGGGGCCGATGGTATAGATCACGCCCAGCGTCAGGGCTCCGGCCAGCGGGTCCTTGCCGCGCTTGGCGATTTCCTTGATGGCAGCCGCCTGCTCGAGCACGCTTTGCGCCTGGCGCACGATTTCCTCGCCCAGCGGCGTCACCGACACCTCACCTGCGCTGCGCTCGAAAAGCTTGACGTCAAGCTCTTCCTCGAGCTTCTTGATGGCGACCGACAGCGTAGGCTGCGACACGTAGCATGCTTCTGCAGCATGTCCAAAATGCTTCTCGCGGGCCACCGCAACGATGTACTTTAGTTCAGTGAGGGTCATGTAGTGGGGTCCTGGGCCATGCGGAACGCCTATTGTCGCGGCACTTTGGCATCAGTGCCGATATCGACGTTGCCAAGTCTGATATTTAAACGGTTACATATCATGCCTTGAGAAACTCTGCTTTACCACCTAACCAGCGTGCAACATGGCGTTCGGCGAGCTGCGGGAAGCGGTCCAGCATCTCTGGAGCGCATTCGCGCGCCCATTCCAGCAAGTCGGTATCTGTCGCCAGATCGGCAAAGCGCAGCATTGCCGCCCCCGATTGGCGCGCTCCGAGAAATTCACCGGGCCCGCGGATCTCGAGGTCGCGGCGCGCGATTTCAAAGCCGTCATTGGTTTCGGCCATGGCGCGCAAGCGCTCCTTCGCGGTTTCGCCGAGCTTGCCGTTGTCGCCCACGGCATACAGCAGCACGCAGGCCGAAGCCGCCGCGCCGCGGCCCACGCGCCCGCGCAGCTGGTGCAGCTGGCTCAGGCCGAAGCGCTCGGAATGCTCGATCACCATCAGCGACGCATTGGGCACGTCGACGCCGACCTCGATCACCGTGGTGCTGACCAGCACGCCCATCACGCCCGCGGTGAACAGCTCCATCACCGCCTTCTTCTCGGCCGTGGGCATGCGCGAATGCAGCAGGCCGACCATCACGCCGGGCAGCGCATCGCTCAGGTCGACATGGGTCGCGGTGGCGTTCGACAGGTCGAGCGCCTCGCTTTCCTCGATCAGCGGGCAGACCCAGTAGACCTGCCGGCCCGCGGCCACCTGGGCGGCGATGCGCTCTATGACTTCATCGCGCCGGCTGTCGGCAATCAGCTTGGTGACGATGGGCGTGCGCCCCGGCGGCAGCTCGTCGATGGTCGAGACGTCGAGGTCGGCGTAATAGCTCATGGCCAGCGTGCGCGGAATCGGCGTGGCGCTCATCATCAGCATGTGCGGCTCCAGCCCGGTGTGCGCGAGCTTTTGCCGCAAGGCCAGGCGCTGGGCGACGCCGAAGCGGTGCTGCTCGTCGATGACCGCGAGCGCGAGGTTGTGGAACTGCACCTGCTCCTGGATCACCGCATGGGTGCCGACCACCAGCGCGGCCTCGCCGCTGGCCACGAGTTCGAGCATGGCCGTGCGCTGCTTCTTCTTCTGCGCGCCCGCGAGCCAGGCGACCTTCTTGCCCAGCGGCTCGAGGATCTTCTCGAGCCAGCCGACCAGCTTGCCGAAGTGCTGCTCGGCGAGGATTTCGGTCGGCGCCATCAGCGCGCACTGCCAGCCCGCAGCAATGCAGGTCACGGCCGACAGCGCCGCGACCACGGTCTTGCCCGAGCCCACATCGCCCTGCAGCAGCCGGTGCATGGGCACGGGCCGCGCCATGTCGGCGGCAATCTCGGCGCACACGCGCTGCTGGGCCCGCGTCAGGCCGAACGGCAGCTGGGCCAGGAACTGGGCATCGAGCGCCAGCGCGCCCGGCGCGCCCGCGGGAATGCTCAGCGCGGGTGCGCGCAGCCGTGCGCGTTCGCGCTTGGACTGGTATTGGGACAGCTGCTGGGCCAGCAGCTCTTCGGCCTTGAGACGCTGCCAGGCCGGATGGCTGTGGTCTTCCAGCGTGGCCAGCGCCACATCGGGCGTGGGATTGTGCAGGAATCTGAGCGCATCGCGCAGGCTGAACAACGGCTGCAGCCCACCGGCGCCATAGGTCTGGTGCACGGGCGGCGCAGCCTGCGGTGGCAAGGTGTCGCTCAGATCGGCGCGCTGCAGTGCGCTGGCAATCGCGCGGCGCAGATAGGCCTGGGGCAGGCCTGCGACCGTGGGGTAGATGGGCGTGAGCGCGGCCGGCAGCTCGCCGCCGGCCAGGCGAAACGCCGGGTGCATCATCTGCCGGCCCCAGAACCCGCCCTTGATCTCGCCGCGTATGCGCAGCTTCGCGCCCACGGAAAGCGTCTTCTGGTGCGAGGGATAGAAGCTGAAGAAGCGCAGCTCGCAGCTGCCCGTCTCGTCCTCGACCTGCACCAGCAGCTGGCGGCGCGGGCGCAGCTGCACTTCGCTCGACACCACGGTGGCCTCGATCTGGACCGTAGAGCCGTCGCGGGCGTTGCGCAGCGGCGTGATGCGCGTTTCATCCTCGTAGCGCAACGGCAGATGCAGCGCCAGATCGATGTCGCGCGTCAGCCCGAGCTTGAGCAGCGCTTTTTGCGCGCTGCTGACAGGGGCTTTGGACGGGGCGGAAGACGGGACTGACATGAACGGCTGGTAATCTCGGTCAAATGGAAAAGGCACAATAGGGGAAAGCTTGCGCGCAACCCGCGCACCGCAGCACGGCACTACCGCCTGAGTAAAAAGGCTACCATGCGCCGGTCCACATTTCGTCAGGTTACCTTTCACGCCCCGCTCCCATGCTCAAGCGCCTCAATGTCCAGCACCTCTCGCAGGGCATGTATCTGCACGAATTCTGCGGCTCCTGGCTCGCGCACCCGTTCTGGCGCAGCCGCTTTCTGATCAAGTCTGCGGAAGAATTGGCCAAGCTGCGCAGCGGCACCATCCAGGAGGTCTGGATCGACATACGCAAGGGTGCCGACGTGGCGCCCGAGGTGGAATGCCTGGTCTACGACCCCGACACCGCGACCTTCGTCGATCCACCCAACGCGCGCTCGACACGACCGGAGCGCCCGCGCTCGGCGCTGGGCGCGAACAGCAGCAGCCTCGACGAGGAACTGCAGCACGCAGCGAGCCTGTGCCAGCGCGCGCACCCGGCGATCAGCCAGCTGTTCACGCAGGCGCGCGATGGCCAGGGCATAGACATCCACCCGGTCTACCGCCTGGTCGAGGACATCACCGATTCGATAGAGCGCAACCCCAGCGCGCTGACCAGCCTGGCACGTCTCAAGGAAGCCGACCAGTACACCTATCTGCACTGCCTCGCGGTCTGCGCGCTGATGGCGGCGCTCGCGCGGCGCCTGGGCCTCGACGACCACAGCGTGCGCAAGGCCGCGCTCGCCGGGCTGCTGCACGACCTGGGCAAGGCCAGCATCTGCCCTGAAATCCTGAACAAGGCCGGCCCCCTGGATGACTACGAATTCGCCATCATGCGCACCCACTCGGCCAAGGGCTGGCAGATGCTGCAGTCGATGGAAATCGACCCGGCGGTGCGCGACGCCTGCCTCTACCACCATGAGAAGATCGACGGCACGGGCTACCCGCACCAGCTGTCGGGCGAAAGCATTCCACTGCTGGCGCGCATGACGGCGATCTGCGACGTCTACGACGCCGTGACCTCCAACCGTCCTTACAAGCGCGGCTGGCCGCCGGCCGAAGCCATACGCCGCATGGCGCAATGGAGCCGCACCCATCTGGACCACAAGCTGTTCGAAGCCTTTGTGCAGACTGTGGGCATGTATCCCGTGGGCTCGCTGGTGCGGCTGCATTCGGGTCTGCTGGCCGTGGTGATAGAGCCTTCGGAGGTTTCGCTGCTCGCTCCGCGCATCAAGGTGTTCTACGCGATCAGGACCCAGCAGCGGCTCACGCCGTACATCGTCGACCTCGCCGCCCTCACCTGCGACGAGCGCATCGCCACGCACGAGAATCCCGACGACTGGCCGTTCGACGACCTCGAATCGCTGTGGCGCGGCCGCGCCGCCAGCGAGGAGCCGGCGACGGCCTGAGCCTGCGCCGGCGCGCGCGCAAAGACAACAGTGGCCTCGGCCATATCGTTTCTTTGCGACAATTCGCGTTCCTTTTTTGACCCTTGGAACGGGCCCTGTCCGGCCCTCAAGAACTGCATGTCTTCCAGCCCTCGCGCCTTCACGCTCAGCGACTTCGACTTCGAGCTTCCCGAATCCCTCATTGCCCAGCACCCCACGCCCGAACGCAGCGCCTCGCGCCTGCTCGACGGCCGCGCCGCGCCTTCGGTGCACCGCATCTTCCGCGAGTTGCCTGAGCTGCTCAACGCCGGCGACCTGCTGGTGTTCAACGACACGCGCGTGCTCAAGGCGCGGCTGTTCGGCGAGAAAGCCAGCGGCGGCAAGCTCGAGCTGCTGATCGAGCGCGTGCTCGAAGGCGGCGAGGTCGTGGCGCACATGCGTGTGAGCAAGAAACCCCTGCCCGGCGCGCGCATCCACATGTGCGGCGGCCTGCGGGGCGGCGGCTTCGACGCCCTGCTGCTGGGCCGCTGGCCCGACGAAAACGGCCCGCTGTTCCGCTTCGCGCTGCAGGGCCCGGCCGGAGAGACGCCTTACGAGCTGATGGAGCGCCACGGCCACCTGCCGCTGCCGCCCTACATCGAGCGCCAGCAATCGGAAGGCAACGACCCCGACGCCGCCGAAGACAGCCAGCGTTACCAGACCGTGTTTGCCGACAAGCCCGGCGCCGTGGCCGCGCCCACGGCCGCGCTGCACTTCGATGAAGCCGTGCTGGCGCGCCTGGCCGAACGCGGCGTGGAACGCGCGAGCGTGACGCTGCATGTGGGCGCGGGCACGTTCCAGCCGGTCAAGACCGAGAACCTCGCCGAGCACCAGATGCACAGCGAGTGGTATGACATTCCGTTTGCCACGCTGGCCGCGCTCGAGCGCTGCCGCCAGCGCGGCGGCCGCGTGATCGCCGTGGGCACGACCACGGTGCGCACGCTCGAGTCCTGGGCCAAGAGCGGCAACATCCAGGGCGACACCAACATCTTCATCACGCCCGGCTTCCAGTTCGAAGTGGTCGACATGCTGGTCACCAACTTCCACCTGCCCAAGAGCACGCTGATGATGCTGGTCAGCGCGCTGGCCGGCTACGAGCAGGTGATGTCGCTGTACCAGCAGGCCATTGCCCACCACTACCGCTTCTTCAGCTACGGCGATTCGATGCTGCTGGAACGCCAGCGCTGAGCGATTTCAGCAGGGCGCGCCCGTTCGCCCTGAGCCGTTGAAGGGCGTTTCAGGGCGAGACGGGCACGGCGCGCTCATCCTAGGCGAAATAGTGGCACAGGCGCTGGCCCTTGACCTCGTGCACCGTGACCTCGATGCCGTAGAGCGCGGACAGCACTTCGTCCTGGACCACCTGCTGCGGCGGGCCTTCATGCGCCACGGCGCCGTCCTTCATCGCGATGATGTGGTCGGCATAGCAGGCCGCGAAATTGATGTCGTGCAGCACCACGACCACGGTCTTGCCGCGCTCGTCGACCGCGCGGCGCAGCAGCTTCATCATCGCCACGGCATGGGCCATGTCGAGGTTGTTGAGCGGCTCGTCGAGCAGCATGTAGGGCGTGTCCTGGCACAGCACCATGGCGATGTAGGCGCGCTGGCGCTGGC
>NZ_JAVWWA010000023.1:0-6502 GCF_036666375.1 Comamonas sp.
AGCCGGAGACGCCGAACTTGATCTTGTGCGGCGAGCGCAGGCCCTTGTAGCGGTTCTCGAGCTCGATTGCCAGGCCCACGCTGTCGTCCACGCCGTAGCGGCACCAGGTCGAGCCCACGCAGCTCTTGACGGTGCGCAGCGACTTGCCATAGGCATGGCCCGACTCGAAGCCCGCGTCCACGAGTTCGCGCCAGATCAGCGGCAGCTCGTGCACCTGGGCGCCGAACATGTCGATGCGCTGGCCGCCGGTGATCTTGGTGTAGAGGCCGTAGTGCTTGGCGACCTGGCCGATGACGATCAGCTGGTCGGGCGTGATCTCGCCCGCGGCCACGCGCGGCACGATGGAATAGGTGCCGTCCTTCTGGATATTGCCCAGGAAGTAGTCGTTGCTGTCCTGCAGCGGCGCGCCGTTGCGGTCAAGAACGAAGTCGTTCCAGCAGCTCGCCAGGATGTTCGCGGCCGTGGGCTTGCAGATGTCGCAGCCATGGCCCTTGCCGTGCTGGGCCAGCAGCTGCGCGAAGGTGCGGATTTCGCCCACGCGCACCAGGTGGTAGAGCTCCTGGCGCGAGTACGGGAAATGCTCGCACAGGTGGTTGTTCACGGCCACGCCCTGGCGCTTGAGTTCGGCCTTGAGCACCTGGGTGACCAGGGGCACGCAGCCGCCGCAGGACGTCCCGGCCTTGGTGCAGGCTTTCAGATCGCCAATGTTCTGCACGCCGCCAGCGATGGCCGCGCACAGCTGGCCCTTGCTGACGTTGTTGCACGAGCACAGCACGGCGGCGTCGGGCAGCGCGTCCACGCCCAGGCCGGGCTTGGCCGCGCCATCGGTGGCCGGCAGTATCAGCAGGCCGGGCGATGCGGGCAGGGGCATGGCGTTGAGCGCCATCTGCAGCAGCGTGCCGTATTCCGACGCATCGCCCACCAGCACCGCGCCCAGCAGGCGCTTGCCGTCCTCGCTGACGACGATCTTCTTGTAGACCTGCAGCAGTTCGTCGGTGTAGCTGAAGTTGCGGCTGCCCGGCGCCCGGCCCAGCGCGTCGCCGATGCTCGCCACGTCCACGCCCATGAGCTTGAGCTTGGTGCTCATGTCGGCGCCGCGAAACGCCGCGTCCACGTCACCGGCCAGATGGCCGGCGGCGACGCGCGCCATGTCGTAGCCCGGCGCGACCAGGCCGAACACCTGCTCCTGCCAGGCCGCGCATTCGCCAATCGCGTAGATGTCGTGGTCGCTGGTGCGGCAGTGGTCGTCGACCACGATGCCGCCGCGCGGGCCCAGCGCCAGCAGGCTCTGGCGCGCGAGTTCGTCGCGCGGGCGAATGCCGGCCGAGAACACGATCATGTCGGTCTCGAGGTAGCTGCCGTCGGCAAACACCATGCGGTGGCGCGCCGTCGCGCCGGCGGTGATCTCCACCGTGTTGCGGCTGGTGTGCACCTGCACGCCCAGCGCCTCGATCTTGGTGCGCAGCACGCGCCCGCCGCCTTCGTCGACCTGGACCATCATCAGCCGCGGCGCGAACTCCACCACATGGGTCTGCAGGCCCATGTCGCGCAGCGCCTTGGCGCATTCCAGGCCCAGCAGGCCGCCGCCCACTACCACGCCGCTCTTGGACTTGGCGCCCGAGGCCAGCATGCCTTCGAGGTCTTCGATGGTGCGGTAGACAAAGCAATGCGGCCGGTCGCGGCCGGGAACGCCCGGAACGAAAGGCGACGAGCCCGTGGCCAGCACCAGCTTGTCATAGGCCAGCTCCTCGCCATCGGCGAGTTGCAGCGTGTGGTTGCGGCGCTCTATCGAGGCGACGCGCGCGTTGAGTCGCAGCGTGAGGCCGGGACGGTCGTAGAAGCCCGCCGGCACCAGCGACAGATCGTCGGCGCCGCGGCCGCTGAAGAAGTCGGACAGGTGCACGCGGTCGTAGGCCGGGCGCGGCTCCTCGCCCAGCACGGTGACTTCGAGGCCGGCCGCGGGCAGGTCGGGATAGCGTTCGATCAGGGCTTCGACATAGCGGTGGCCCACCATGCCATTGCCGGCAATCAACAACTTCATCGGTGTTTTATGGGTCGCGTGGGGCATGCGACTTCCTTCGACGGTGGTGGAGCGCTGTGCTCCGGTTCGAAAAAAAAAGGCGCCCGCAACGGATACAGGCACGGAGTGCACTGGAAAAGTTGCGGACGCCTTTGTCCTGGGTGACGAGGGCATCGCTACCCCGCATCGTCGGGATGGGTCAAGCAGGTTTTGTGCCAGGGAGATTTGCGTCTTTTTTATAGGGCGGGCCGTTCATCCTTAGACGCGGCCGGCGAGGCAGGCTCACCACGAACGGGGAGAAGAAGTGGAAGCCGCTGCCGGGATTCCGTTCGTCCTGAGCTTGTCGAAGGATGAACGGCCTGCCATGGAGATAGGCGAAGTGCACTAGAACACGCACCCGCATGCATCAATGCAGTGCAAGCCACGCGCACCACGCACCGTTTCGGGCACGCCCCGCCACGCGTTTTCCTGGTCACAATCACTCCCATGCCTTTTGAACTCGACATTGGATGGGTCTCGCGCCCCGGACGCGCAGCGGTGAACGAAGACTTTGCCGCGGTGCAGATGCCGGGCGACGGCGCCGGCATGCTGGCCGCCGTGGCCGATGGCGTGAGCGCCGGCGGCTGGGGGCGCGAAGCCGCGCAGACCACGGTGACGAGTCTGGCCAATGACTTCTTCTGCACGCCAGCCACCTGGGAGCCGACG
Source organism: Comamonas sp. (assembly GCF_036666375.1). Classification (GTDB taxonomy): domain Bacteria; phylum Pseudomonadota; class Gammaproteobacteria; order Burkholderiales; family Burkholderiaceae_C; genus Comamonas. The sequence continues at coordinate 2,726 of NZ_JAVWWA010000023.1, forward strand.
GTGGCGCTGGACCGCATCATCGGCGCGCAGAACGCCTGGCTCTACGGCGTCAATCGGCGGCGCCAGCCCGCCTATGGACTGACCACGCTGACGGCGCTGGTGCTGCGCGGCCAGAGCTATACGCTGGCGCATGTGGGCGATACGCGAGCCTATCTGCTGCGCCAGGGGCAGATCGAGCAGTTGACCGAAGACCATGTGATGGGCGGCGTCGACTTCGCCCACAGACTCACGCGCGCCATAGGCCTGGAAGACCGCGTGACCATCGATTACCGCCAGGGCGAGGTGCTGGCCGGCGATATCTTCGTGCTGCTGTCCGACGGCATCCACAACGACATCCGCCCGCGGCAGATCGCGCAGTGGGCGGCAGAAGAGCCGGCCCAGGCGCTGGCCGAAAGCCTGGCCGAGGCCGCCGAGCGCCAGGGCAGCCGCGACAACCTCAGCGCCGTGGTGGTGCGCGTGCTGGGCGTCAACGATGCCACGCTCGAGGACACCACGCGCCGCGCCCAGGCCCTGCCCGCATTGCCGCTGCTCAAACCCGGCGCAGTCGTTGACGGCCTGCGCGTCGAGGGCCTGGCGGCCGACAGCGGCATCTACCGCGTCTACCGCGTGCTGCATGCAGCCAGCGGCCAGCAGTTCGCGCTCAAGACCCTGCACCCGCAGCGCGCGCATGACCGCCACGAATGGGCGGCGCTGGCGCACGAAGCCTGGGTCGCGCGCCATCTGCAGACCGGGCCCACGGCCCAGCATCTGGTGCGGCTGCACGCGCCGCTGGTCGCCGAGCCTTCGGCCTTCTATCTGCTGTATGAGTGGCTGGACGGCGAGACGCTGGCGCAGTGGATAGAGCAAAAGCATAGGCCCAATGTGGCGCAGGTGCTGGCGATTGCCCAGCAGGCCGCGCGCGTGCTCGGCGGACTGCACCGCCAGGGCGTGATACACCGCGATGTGAAGCCGGCCAATCTGCATTACGGCCGCGACGGCCAGTTGCGCCTGCTCGACCTGGGCGTGGCGCTGACCGGGCGCGAGCCCGAAGCCGTGCGCACGCTGCACGCGGGCACGGCCAGCTATGTCAATCCCGAGCAATGGGACGACCCGCCGCTGCCCGCCGATGCCGGCACCGATCTGTTCGCGCTGGGCGTGACGCTCTATCAGTTGCTCACGGGTGGCCGACTGCCCTACGGCGAAGTCATTGCCTACCAGCGCGGGCGTTACTGGCGCGACCCGGTGGCGCCCAGCCGGCACAACCCGCAGGTGCCGATCTGGCTGGACGCCATCGTGCTCAAGGCCGTGGCGCGCACAGCAGCCCAGCGCTTCGAGACCGCCGAGGAACTGCTGCTGGCGCTGGAGCGCGGCGCGGCCCGCCCCTTGCCGCCGGCAGCCGGCAGCCCGTTGGCGGCGCGCGATCCGGCCTTTGCCTGGAAGGCGGCGCTGGCGTTCAGCGCCGTGCTCAACGCCGCGCTGGTCTACTGGATACTGTTCCTGCCGCGCTGAGAGCGGCGAACATCAGGCGGCAACGCGCGCGCGCCCGCCCTTTTCCGCCCAGGTGCGCGTCCAGCGGATCTGCATGAAGCGCAGCATCACCAGCATCACCAGCGCGAAGAACGCAAACAGCGCAAAGCCCGAGAAGTAGCTGCCGGTGTACTGCTGCGACAAGCCCATGCTGGCGGGAATCAGGCCGCCGCCGAGCGCGCCGATTTCGCCTATCATCGAGCCGGCCACGGCCGTGGTCGTGGGCCAGCGCAGCGGCACCAGCTGGAACAGCGCGCCATTGCCCGCGCCCAGCGCCGCGAAGCACACCAGGAACGACAGCATGGTCAGCGGCAGCGAGGCGCTGCTCAGGCCGCACAGCAGCAGGCTCGCGCAGATCACCACCAGCACGGCGGTGAGCGTGTTGATGCCGCCCCAATGGTCCGACAGCCAGCCGCCGAAGATGCGTGTCATCGCGCCCATGAACGCCGCCAGCATCGTCAGCTGCCCGGCCTCGACCTTGCTCACGCCGAACTGATCGTAGAAATAGCTGGGCAGGAAAGTCGCCAGGCCGATGAAGCCGCCGAAAGTCACGGCGTAGATCAGGCTGAACGCCCAGCCGTCCTTCTCGAACAGGCAGGCCGCGTGCTCGCGCATGGTGGCGTGCTCGGCGCGGTCCTCGGGCTCGCGCGCAAAGACAATCATCACCGCCATGGGCAGCAGAATGCCCAGCGCCGCGAAGCCGTAGACCGTCTGCCAGCCATAGGCCTGGGCCAGCGGCGGCGCCAGCAGCGCGGCCACGGCCGTGCCTATGTTGCCCGCGCCCACCAGGCCCATGGCCAGACCCTTGTAGCGCGGCGGGAACGAGCCCGAGCCCAGCGACAGCGCGACGCCGAAGCTTGCACCCGCGATGCCCAGCAGCACGCCCATGGCCAGCAGGTCGTTGAACGAGTCGACGGCGAAGTAGCCGTAGAGCATGGCCAGGGCAATGCCCACCATCTCGACCAGCGTCGCGTTCTTGCGCCCTATGTACTGGGCCAGCAGTCCCAGCGGAAAGCGCATCAGCGAGCCGGCAACGATGGGAATCGACAGCATCAGCCCCTTTTGCGCGGGCGTCAGATTGAAGCTCTCGCTGATGAACGGTGCCATCGCGCCGTTGATGACCCAGATGCCGCAAGAGCAGGCGAAGTAGAAGAAGGCCGCGCCCAAGGTTGGTGCATGCCCGGCTTGCAAAAAGCTGCGAAATCCCGCCATCGAATATTCTCCGTGCAAAAGAAAACGCCTACGCTGGCGCGCGCCGCTTGCGCGGCAGGGCCAGACGTAGACGTCGTTGTTTTCCTGCAGCCCGGCCCGCGGCATTGCGGTGTGGGCTGCATGCACTCACTGAGCAAGAATCGTGCGCGCTTTGCCCAGGCTTCACGACATCAGCAGTTGCAGGCTCTTCTCATAGAGCAGCGTCAGCTGATCGAAGTTGTCATGCAGGCTGTCGCAGCAGCGGCACAGCGCCATCTTGTTCTCCACCGAATCCAGTTCCTTGAGCCCGGCCTGCAGATGCAGCCAGGCGCGGCGCGACTCGCGCAGGCTCATCATGATTTCCGGGCTGGACAGCGGCGTCATCTCCATCTTCAGCAGCGCGACTTCGAGCTCCGAGCGCATTTCCGCCTGCATGGCGTGCAGCGACGGCTCCTGCAGCAATTCGCCCAGCAGCGCGGTCTTGCCCAGGCGCTGCACCAGCATGCGCTGGCGCCCGCAGAGATTGATCACCGTCAGCGCGCGCCGGCCCGAGGCGTTCTCCAGCGCCTGCACCAGCGCCTCGGCATGCCCTAGCAGCTGCTCGGCCTGCCTGTCGAGCTGGCGCAGCATCTCGAGCCCGGTTTTCTCGGCCAGCACCAGTTCCATCTGGTGCCAGGACTGCACCACCAGCGTCAGCGCGGCCTGCACCGCCGGCGTCAGCGCATGGGTATGCGGCACGGTCTGCAGGAAGTGCAGCCTGGCCTGCACGCTTTCGATCGACGCCTGCTTGAGCGTGCGCGCGCGGTGGCGATCGACGCCCAGCAGCGACTGCGCGGCCAGGCGCACGATGCGCTGCGACAGCATGCGCAGCTGGCCTGCCTGGTTCAGCGATTCGGCCCAGAACGCGGTCTCGACCACCGAGCGCGAGATATCGGACAGCTTGAGGCTGGCGTGCATCGCGGCATTGCGCAGGAAAGTGAAGGCTTCGTCTTCGCTGGTGCCGCGCGCATCGGCAACGATGCCCTTGGCGCGTTCCAGCCATTTGCGATCGGCCAGCTGGCCTTGCGCGCCGGCCAGCGC
>NZ_JAVWWA010000023.1:6602-28183 GCF_036666375.1 Comamonas sp.
CCAGCACGCCCAGCGCCAGCGCAATCAGCAGCGCGCCCGAAATGCGCTCCAGCCAGGGCAGCGCGCGCGCAAAGCGCCGCAGCACGGCCTGGTTGCCGATCAGCGTCGCGACCAGCAGGTCCCACAGCAGCACCATGGCGAACATCCACGCGCCATAGAACGCCTTCCAGCCCGCGCTCGCATACGGGCCGGTGAGCATGGCCGCAAGGCTCGCATAGAACAGCGCGTTCTTGGGATTGAGGATTCCCGAGACAAAGCCCATGACCGCGGCGCGCCACCACAGGCGCGCGGCCGATGCCGTCTGCCCTGCCCCCTGCCGGCCTGGCGTCTGCTGCAGGGGCGTCGCGCCCGCATGGCGGATGAACAGCGCACCGAGATAGAGCAGATAGCCGCAGCCCGCAAGCTGCAGCGCGACAAACAGCGCGCTGCCCGGCGCCAGCAAGGCCGTGCCCGCGAACGCCGCGACAATGAAAACGCCATTCGCCAGGGCAATGCCCAGGCAGGCGCCGCTGGCGATGCGCCAGTTCGATGCCAGCGCGGTGCGCGCGACCAGAAAGAAGTCGGGGCCAGGGGACAGCAGCGCGAGAAAGTGCGCCGCGGCAATCATCAAAAAGGGCTGCATGCGAGATACCAGGAGTTCGCTTGCAGTGTGGCCAGGACGGGCCGGCCTGTATTGAAGAAAATTGCGCCAGCGCTAGGCCCGGAACCGCCCCGGCGTCACCCCCGCATGCACCTTGAATACTCGCTGGAAATGCGCCTGGTCGGCAAACCCCAGTCCATGGGCGACATCGGCCAGGCCCGCGCCCGCACGCAGGTGCTCGCGCGCGCGGTTGATGCGCTGGTTCAGCTGCCAGGCATGGGGCGTGAGGCCGGTCGCGGCGCGAAAACTGCGAATCAGCTGGAAGCGGCTCATGCCGGCCAGGCGCGCGAGATCGGCCAGCTCGGTGTGCACCGCCGGCGCATGGCGCAGGAATTCCAGCACCGGCTGCAGCTGCGCGCTGCAGCGCGCGCTGGTCGGGCCCGGCGCAATGCGCAGGCCCTGGGCGCCATCCATCGCGCCGATGAACTCAATCAGCGCGGCTTCCTTGTGCTGGGCAGCCGCCGCGGAAAACAGCAAGGCGTTGAGGCGGCAAAAGCGGGCATAGGACGCGGGGTCGGCAACGATGCGAATGGCCGCGCCGTCGTCGCCCGCGTATTCGGCGCGCACGCCCTGCAGCCAGGCGGCGTCGAGGTGCAGCATCTGGTAGCTCCAGGCGCCGCCCGGCTCGGGATTGCAGGCATGGACCCGGCCCGCGGGCACCAGCACCAGCGTGCCCACCTGCAGCGTCACCGACCCGCCCGGCGCGCCCGTGAAACAGCTGCCCCCGCCGTCCACCGCGCCTATGGAGAACGTCGCATGGCTGTGCGGCCTGTAGCAGGCCCGGCTGTCGCAGGCGCGCCGGCTTTCGGCATAAGGCATGGCTGCATCGCGCCAGAATTCGGTAAGGGCTCGCATGGCGTGATTGTAGGAAGTCGCGCAAGGCGGCTTGCGCGAGAATGGCGGCCAGCCCCAGGGCCATCCCTGCGCGGCGCAAACGAATAATCAGGAGCATCATGATCAAAGTCTGTATCTACGGCGCCGGAGCGATCGGCGGTTTGATAGGCGCGCGCCTCGCGGCCACCGGCAACTGCGCGGTCAGTGCCGTGGCACGCGGCGCGACGCTGGCCGCCTTGCAGCAGCACGGCTGGCGCGTGCTCAGGGATGGGGAACTGCTGCAGGCGCCCTGCGCGGGCGCGTCGGCCGATCCTGGCACGCTGGGCGTGCAGGACATCGTCGTGGTCGCGGTGAAAAGCCAGGCCATGGGCGCGGTCGCCGATGCCATCGCCCCGCTGATAGGCCCGCAGACCCTGGTGGTGCCCGCGATGAACGGCGTGCCCTGGTGGTTTGCCCAGGGCATCACCTGCCTGGGCGAGGCGCCGCTGGAAAGCGTGGACCCGGGCGGACGCATTGCGCGCGCGATTCCCCTGGAGCAGGTGCTGGGCTGCGTGGTCTACGCCAGCGCGTCCATGCCCGAGCCGGGCCTGGTGGCGCACAAGATGGGGCTGGGCCTGGTGCTGGGCGAGCCACGCGGCGGCGATTCCGCGCGCCTGCGCGATCTGGTGGCCCTGCTCAACGCCGCGGGCTTCGAGGCCAGGGCCTCGGCTGCCGTGCGCCAGGACATCTGGTACAAGCTCTGGGGCAACATGACCATGAACCCGATTTCGGCAATCACGGGCGCGACCATAGACCGCATTCTCGATGACGATCTGGTGCGCGACTTCTGCTCGCTGGCCATGGCCGAAGCCGCGCTGATCGGCGAACGCATTGGCTGCGCCGTCGCGCAAAGCCCCGAAGACCGGCATGCGGTCACGCGCCAACTGGGAGCGTTCAAGAGCTCGATGCTGCAGGACGTCGAAGCCCAGCGCTCGATAGAGCTCGATGCCATTGTCGGCGCAGTGCTTGAAATCGCGCACCGACTGGACATGCGCGTTCCCAATATCTCGGCGCTGATGGGCATCACCCGGCTGTTTGCCCGCAGCAGACAGCTCTATCCGGCCTGAGCGCCCCGAAATCGGGCGTTTCGCGCCCGAATTTACGCAGTATTACGAACTGCGAGCACCGAATTTCAGGCCTAAACTCCCCGCACTCATAAAAAGAGAGCGCCGCGCCCGCGGCGCTTTTATATTCATAACAGTGGAGTAAAAATGGAATTTCTCAGCACCACCGACTTCTGGATCGGTCTCGTCAAGATCATCTGGATCAACATCATCCTGTCCGGCGACAACGCCGTGGTCATTGCCCTCGCGGCGCGATCGCTGCCCCCTGAGCAGCAGAAAAAGGCCATCATGTTCGGCTCCGGCGCTGCCGTGGTGCTGCGCATCGCGCTGACCGTGGTCGCAGCCAAGCTGCTGGAGCTGTCGTTCCTGCAGGTCATCGGCGGCGTGCTGCTGCTGTGGATAGGCTATCAGCTGCTGTCCGGCGGCGATGAGGAAGAAGGCCACGGCAAGGGCAATGGCTCGATGATGGCCGCGATCCGCACCATCCTGATCGCCGACCTGGTGATGAGCCTGGACAACGTGATTGCCGTGGCGGCCACCGCCCAGGGCAACATGGTCCTGTTGATCCTGGGCCTGGCCATCAGCATTCCGCTGGTGATCTTCGGCTCCACTTTGATGATCAAGCTGATGGAACGCTTCCCCGTGATCATCACGCTGGGCGCGGCGCTGATCGGCTGGGTCGGCGGCGAAACCGTCGTCAACGACAACCTGCTGCACGGCTACACCATGGCCCACCCCTGGCTGCACTACGCGGCTGCCGCGGCCGGTGCGATACTGGTCGTCGGCCTGGGCAAGCTGTCGCAGGCCCGCGCCGCGGGCAAGCAAGCCCAGATCTGAGCCGGGAAACGCCAGGGTGTGAGTCTCTGGCGGCTTTCTTGAAAAACGCACTGCCCCGGCAGTGCGTTTTTCGTTGGGGATACGTTATGCCTGCTGCGCCAGCAGCCAGGCGCGAAACGCCGCCAGCGCGGGCAGCGTCTCGTTGCGCTCGGGATAGACGAGGTAGTAGGAGCGCTCGCTGACCATGGCTGCGCCGACTTCGACCAGCCCAAGGCGGCGGTCTTCGTCGTCGATCAGCGCACGCGGCACCAGGCCCACGCCCATGCCCGCGCGCACCGCCTGCATCAGGTGCGAGGTCAGCTCGAAGCTGGGCCCGACCTTCATCTGCCGGTGGTCCAGGGCGTTGTGGCTGAACCATTGCGCCCAGCCCTTTTGATTGCTGGCCACCGTGAGCAGCGTTTGCGAGGCAATCCATTCGGGCGTCGCCGGCTTGCCGTTCAAGGCCTCAGGGCTGGCGATCGCCACCAGGAACTCGTTGTGCAGGCAGTGGGCGCGCAGATCGGGCCAGTCGCCGACGCCGCCCACGGTGATGGCCGCGTCCAGCTCCTGCGCATTGAAGTCGATGGCGCCTATGCGCGAATGGATGTGCAGCGTCACGCCCGCATGGCTGCGGTAGAAGTCGTGCAGGCGCGGCAGCAGCCATTTGGAGCCATGGGTGGGCAGCGTCGCCAGGCGCAGCGCGCCGCCCTCCTGCTGCGACATCGCCTGCAGCGTGGCCGCGCGTATGCGCCCCAGCGCCGCGACCACTTCGGCCGCATAGCGCCGGCCCAGTTCGGTCAGCTGTACCGAGCGTCCCTGGCGCCGGAACAGGCTGATGCCCAGCTGCGATTCCAGTGTCTGTATCTGCCGGCTCACCGCGCTCTGGCTCAGCGCCAGCTCTTCGGCGGCGCGCGTATAGCTTTCATGGCGCGCCGCGGCCTCGAACACCAGCAGCAGCGACATGGAAGGGGTCAGGCGGCGGTAATGCATGAGTTTTATGCAGCAATTGCCGCTGAAATATCCGTTTGTATTGGCGAATTATCAGACAGATACTCAGCAGCCGGCCACAAAACACATGCATTGAACACATCATTGCCAAGGCCCAGGAACAAGGTATCCCGATGATCGAACGACTTCCCCTGCGCGCCAGCGCGCCCGCCGCCCCCTATGCCGAGTTTCTTGCCGCCTTGCGCGCCGCGGGTTTCGCGGGCGAGATCCGCAGCGACTACGCGAGCCGCACGGTGCTGGCCACCGACAACTCGATCTACCAGCGCCAGCCCCAGGCCGCCGTTTTTCCCGCGCATGCCCAAGACGTGCAGACCGTCACGCGGCTGCTGGCCGAGCCCGCGCACCGCGACATTGCGCTCACGGCGCGCGGCGGCGGCACGGGCACCAACGGACAGTCGCTGACCGACGGCATCGTCATGGACCTGTCGCGCAACATGAACCGCATCCTGGAGATCAACGCCGAAGAACGCTGGGTGCGGGTGCAGGCCGGCGTGGTCAAGGACCAGCTCAACGCCGCATTGAAGCCCCATGGGCTGTTCTTCGCGCCCGAGCTGTCGACCTCCAACCGCGCGACCATAGGCGGAATGATCAACACCGACGCCAGCGGCCAGGGCAGCTGCACCTACGGCAAGACGCGCGACCATGTGCTGGCCATAGACTTCGTGCTGCTGGGCGGCGAGCGGCTGCACAGCCAGCCCTTGAATGCCCACGAACTCGACGCCGCCTGCGCGCAAGGCGGCCGCGCGGGCCAGGTCTACCGCACGGCGCGGCGCATTGCCGACACCCAGGCCGAACTGATTGCCGCCAAGTTCCCGCCGCTCAACCGCTGCCTCACGGGCTATGACCTCGCGCATCTGCGCGAGGAAGACAGCCGCTTCAATCTCAACAGCGTGCTGTGCGGCGCCGAAGGCTCGCTGGGCTGCATCGTCGAGGCGAAACTCAATGTGCTGCCGATTCCCAAATATTCGGTGCTGGTCAACGTGCGCTACGCGGCCTTCATGGACGCGCTGCGCGACGCGCGCGCGCTGCTCGCGCTCAAGCCGCTGTCGATCGAGACCGTGGACTCCAAGGTGCTGCTGCTCGCGATGCAGGACTTCTCCTGGAGCAGCGTGGCCGAATACTTTCCCGGCGACGCGCAGCAGCCCACGCTGGGCATCAACATCATCGAGTTCAGCGGCGACGATGCGGCGGCCGTAGACCGCCAGGTGCAGGAATTCATCGCCCATCTGCAAGGCGACGCCGGCGTGCGCCGCCTGGGCCATACGCTGGCCGTGGGCGAGGCCGCGGTCAAGCGCGTCTATGCCATGCGCAAGCGCGCGGTCGGCCTGCTGGGCAATGTGCAGGGCGAAGCCCGGCCCCAGCCGTTTGTCGAGGACACGGCCGTGCCGCCCGAGAACCTCGCCGAGTTCATTGCCGAGTTCCGCGCGCTGCTCGACAGCCACGGCCTGCAGTACGGCATGTTCGGCCATGTCGACGCCGGCGTGCTGCATGTGCGGCCGCTGCTCGACATGAAGGACCCGCGCCAGGCGGCGCTGGTGCGCCCGGTGTCGGATGGCGTGGCAGAACTCACGCAGCGCTACGGCGGACTGCTGTGGGGCGAGCATGGCAAGGGCGTGCGCTCGGAGTACGCGCCCGCGTTCTTCGGCGAACTCTATCCCGCGCTGCAGCAGCTTAAATCAGCGTTCGATCCGCACAACCAGTTCAACCCGGGCAAGATCGCCACGCCGGCCGAGGCCAGGACGCTGCTGCTCAAGGTCGACGGCGTGCCGCTGCGCGGTGAACACGACCGCCAGATCGACGAGCGCGTGTGGCAGAGCTTCGGCGCGGCCATGCACTGCAACGGCAACGGCGCCTGCTACAACTTCGACCCCGACGACGCCATGTGCCCGTCGTGGAAGGCCACGCGCGAGCGCGTGCATTCGCCCAAGGGCCGGGCCTCGCTGCTGCGCGAATGGCTGCGCCTGCAGGGCGCGGCCGGCGTCGATGTGCTGCAGGCCGCGGCCGCCAGGCCGGCGTTTGTCAAAGGCCTGGCCGCACGCTGGCACAACAGCCGCGCCGCGGCGCGCGGCGAAGCCGACTTCTCGCACGAAGTCTATGCGGCGATGTCGGGCTGCCTGGCCTGCAAGTCCTGCGCCGGCCAATGCCCGGTCAAGGTCAATGTGCCCGATTTCCGCGCGCGCTTCCTGGAGCTCTACCACCAGCGCTATCTGCGGCCATTGCGCGACTACCTGATAGGCTCGCTGGAGCAGACCATGCCCTGGATGGCGCGCCTGCCCGCGGTCTACAACGGGCTGATGGGCGCGGGCTGGGTGCGGCGCCTGCTGCAAAAGCACATAGGCATGGTCGACAGCCCGCTGCTGAGCCAGTTCGATCTGCAGGCGGTTCTCACGCGCTGGAAGGTGCGGCCGGCGCAGGCGCAGGCGCTGCAGGCCTTGGGCAAAGAACAGCGCCAGCGCAGCGTGGTGATCGTGCAGGACACCTTCACGCGCTACTTCGACCCGCAACCGCTGGCGGCGCTGATCGAGCTGGCATCGCGCCTGGGCTTTCAGGTGTGGCTCGCGCCGCTCAACCCCAACGGCAAGCCGCTGCATGTGCAGGGCTTTCTGGGCGCGTTTGCCCAGGCCGCGATACGCAATGCCCGCGAGCTGTCGGCGCTTGCCGCCTGCGACATTGCGCTCGTGGGCCTGGACCCGGCGATGACGCTGACCTATCGCCAGGAGTACCAGAAAGTGCCGGGCATAGGCGAGGTGCCGCGCGTCGCGCTGCCCCAGGAGTGGCTGATCGACGTGCTGCCCGAAACCGCGCCCGCGCCGGATGCGCCGCGCTTCACGCTCATGCCCCACTGCACGGAGTCGACCAATGCCCCCGACAGCAGCCAGCAATGGGTGCAGGTCTTTGCGCGCCGCGGCCTCAAGCTGCGTGCCCAGGCCGTGGGCTGCTGCGGCATGTCGGGCACCTACGGCCACGAAGCGCGCAACCTGGAGACCTCCAAGAAGATCTACGCCCAGTCCTGGGAGCGCCAGCTGCCGGTCGAGGGGCCCGCGGACATCGCGCTGGCCACGGGCTACTCCTGCCGCAGCCAGGTGAAACGCCTGTCCGAGCGCCAGCTGCGCCACCCGCTGCAGGCCTTGCTCGAGCAGCTGCGCGCGCCGGCCTGACGCCGGGCTTCAGGCGCGCTTGAACGGCAGCTCGCGCTGCGGCTGGCCCGTGAGCCGCGCCACGGCATTGGCGAAAGCCGGCGCCAGCGGCGGCAGGCCGGGCTCGCCCATGCCCGTGGGCGGCTCGGCGCTGGGCACGATGTGCACGCCGATGTCGGGCATGTCGGTGATGCGCGCCACCGTGAAGTCACCGAAGTTGCTCTGCTCGACGACGCCGTCCTTGAGCGTGATCGCCGCACCGGGCAGGCACATCGACATGCCCATCACAGCCGCGCCCTGCACCTGGGCCTCGACGCTGCGCGGATTGACGGCGAGGTTGCAGTGCACGCCCGCCGTGATGCGCTGCAGCACCGGCTGGCCCTCCTTGAGCGTGGCCTCGACGACATAGGCGACCACCGACTCGAACGACTCGTGCACCGCCACGCCCCAGGCGCTGCCTTCGGCCAGTTGCTTCCTGCCATAGCCGCTGCGGTCCACGGCCAGCTGCAGCGCCGCGCGGTGGCGCGGGTGCTGGTCGCCAAACAGCGCCATGCGGTAGGCCACCGGGTCCTGGGCGGTGCGGCGCGCAATCTCGTCGAGCAGGGTTTCCATGACGAACGCGGTATGCGTGGAGCCCACGCTGCGCCACCACAGCACCGGCACGTTCAGCTTGGGATGGTGCACGGTCAGGCGCATGGGCAGCGGATAGGGGTCGCGCATGCCTTCGGTGGCCGAGGCATCTATGCCGTTCTTGACCTGAAAGCTCTCGAACACCGTTCCCGTGAGAATCGACTGGCCGACGATGGTGTGGTCCCAGGCCAGCACCTTGCCGCTTTCGTCGAAGCCTATGCGCGCGCGGTGCAGATGCATGGGCCGGTAGTAGCCACCCTTGACATCGTCCTCGCGGCTCCACAGCAGCCGCACGGGAGCGTCCAGGCCCGCGGCGCGCGCGGCCTTGGCGATTTCGCAGGCTTCGACCACGTAATCGCTGGAGCCGACAAAGCGCCGGCCAAAGCCGCCGCCCGCCATCTGCACCTGCAGCAGCACCTTCTCGGGCGGCAGGCCCAGGGTGCGCGCGGCCGCGGCCGCGTCCAGCCCCGCGCTTTGCGTGCCGACCCAGATCTCGGCGCGGTCGGCCGACAGCCGCACCGTGCAGTTCAGCGGCTCCATGGGCACATGGGCGAGATAGGGGAACACGAACTCGGCTTCGAGCTGCTGCGGCGCCTTGTCCAGCGCCGACATGTCGGCGTCGAACTTGCGCGCGCCGGGCTGGCGCGCCAGTTGGCGGTACTCGGCCAGCTGGCGTTCGCTGTCGACTTTCTCCACGCGCGAAGTGTCCCATTGCAGCTGCAGCGCATCGCGCCCCAGCTTGGCCGGCCAGTAGCCGTCGGCGACGACCGCCACGCCTTCGGCACCGCCGTCCAGCGGCACGCGCAGCACGGCCTTGACGCCCTTGATGGCGCGCGCCGCGCTGTCGTCGACGGACGAAAGCCGCGCGCCAAACACCGGCGGGTGGGCGACCACGGCCGTGAGCTGGCCCGGCAGGCGCATGTCGATGCCGAAGTCCTGGCGGCCGCTGCTCTTGGCGCGCGCGTCCAGCCGCGTGGTCGGCTGGCCGATGATGCGAAATTCCTGCGGATTCTTCAGGCGCACGGTCTCGGGCACGGGCAAGGCCATTGCGGCTTCGGCCAGCTCGCCGTAGCCGAGCCGGCGGCCGTCGGGCGCAATCACCTGGCCGGCCTCGGTGCGCAGCGTCGCCACGTCGGCATTCCAGCGCCTGGCCGCAGCCGACAGCAGCATGGCGCGGGCGCGCGCGCCCAGCTCGCGGTACTGGGTGAAGCTGTTCTTGATCGAGTTCGAGCCGCCCGTCAGGTGCATGCCGAACAGCGGGTCGTGGTAGGCCGCGTCGTTGGTGCCGCTGCGGCTGCGCACCAGGCTCCAGTCGGCGTCCAGCTCCTCGGCGAGGATCATGGGCAGGCCGGTCTGCACGCCCTGGCCGAACTCGAGCCGGTTGATGGTCACCGTGACTTCGCCATTGGCCGCGATCTGCACGAAGGCCGAAGGCTGCTGCGTGGGCTTGAGCGCGGCGGCGGGCTGGGCCTGGGCCTGCGCATTTGCAAGATGCGGGAAGGCCCCCAGCACCAGGCCGCCGATGCCGGCCATCTTGAGAAAGCTGCGGCGCGGCAGCGCGGCCGGTGCGTCAGCCGCATTGGCCATCAGGCGCTGCAGCGCGCGCGGCAGATCGTTGCTATCGAAGGAAACAGGCAGCATGGGAAACTCCTTCAGGCCAGATTCTTGGCGGCATCGGCCACCGCGGCGCGAATGCGCGCATAGGTGCCGCAGCGGCAGATGTTGCCGGCCATGGCGCTGTCGATCTCGTCGGCGCCGGGCTGCTTGCCGCGCGGCAGCGATTTGAGGAATGCCGTGGCGCTCATGATCTGGCCGCTCTGGCAGTAGCCGCATTGCGCGACATCGTGCGCGACCCAGGCCGCGTGCACCGCCGCGCCGATCGGATCGCTGCCGTCGGTCACGGCCTCGATGGTGGTGATCTTCCGGCCCTCGACCGCCGAGATCGGCGTGACGCAGGATCGAATGGCCTCGCCGTCCAGATGCACGGTGCAGGCGCCGCACAGCGCCGCGCCGCAGCCGAACTTGGTGCCGGTCATGCCCAGCGTGTCGCGCAGGGCCCAGAGAATGGGCGTGCCGGGATCGGCGTCGACCGCGTGGGCGCGGCCGTTGATGTGGAGCGTGGTCATGGGCAGTTCCTGGTGGAGCGAAACGGGCAGCGGAGTCCGGCGCATGCCGCCAGCTCCACTTTGCCGGCAAGTATCCGCGCGCAGCCGCGCGCGCGTTTGCCGTTTTCAAGGCTTGTATTGCCGTTTCCAATCTTTCGCCGCCCTCCTGCGACCGTCCATGGTCCGTGCGGGTAAAGTGGACCCCCGCTTCCCCCAAAGCCTGCACATGTCCATAGAAATCCTGGCCCACGAGATCGGCAAGATTGCCCAAAACGACGGCGACCATGCAACCGCGATCTCGCGGCTGTCGCTGCACCGGCGCAGCGCCCGAACCGCGCCCATGCATTGCATCTACGGGCTGGGCCTGGGCATCACCGCCCAGGGCGCCAAGCAGGTGACGCTGGGCGAGCAGGTGATCGCCTACGCCCCGGGGCAATCGCTGCTCACGGCCGTCGACCTGCCGGTCGTCGCCCATGTGACCCAGGCGGACCTGGCGCGGCCCTTTCTGGGCATGATGCTGCGCTTCGATGCCGGCGCGCTGCTGCCGCTGGCCAGCGAGCTGGCGCTGGCGCCACTGCCGCGTGAGCAGTCGCCCTGCGCGATGTCGCTGAGCCCGCTGGAGGCGCCGCTGCTCGACGCATTGATACGGCTGGTGCGCCTGCTCCATGAGCCGCAGCTGATGGGCACGCTCGCGCCGCTGGTGGAGCGCGAGATCATGGTCCGGCTGCTGTGCGGCCCGCACGGCCCCTATCTGCGCCAGCTGCTTTCGGCGGGCTCGCCCAGCCACCAGATCGCGCGCGCCATGTCGTGGCTCAAGCAGCATTTCAGCGGCGAAGTGCGCATCAACGAACTCGCGGCCCTGGTGCACATGAGTCCGTCGACGTTCCGCCAGCACTTTCGCAGCCTCACGGGAATGAGCCCCGTGCAGTACCAGCGCCAGCTGCGCCTGCAGGAGGCGCGCCAGCTGATGCTCAACCAGGCGCTGGACGCGGCCAGCACCGCGGCGCGCGTGGGCTACGAAAGCGCTTCGCAGTTCAGCCGGGACTACCGCCAGCTGTTCGGCGCGCCGCCGCAGCGCGATATCAAGCGCATGCAGCAGACGCCTTCAGGAGACCCCGCAGCGCTGGGCATCTGACGCCCTCGCGTAGAATCGGCGCTGGGTGGCATGCCATTGTGGCGTGTCAGGAAAGCAGCGAAGGTCGGGCCGCCTCGCTGCGCCGTCACGTCCTCCTGATCCATGTTCAACATCCCTGTCGAATGGATGGCTGCCGCCATCTTCGCGCTCGCCCTGGCCCATACCTTTGCCGCCAAGCAGTTCGAGCGCCTGTCCCACCGCTTTCCGCGCCACGCCGGCCTGTTCCATCTGCTCGGTGAAGTCGAAGTCGTGTTCGGCTTCTGGGCCATCGTGCTGATTGCCTTCATGGCCCTGGCCAGCGGCAGCGGCGCAGCGCTTCAATATGCCGAGTCACGCAACTACACCGAGCCGCTGTTTGTCTTCGTGGTGATGGTGATCGCGGCGTCCAAACCGGTACTGGCGATCGTCATGTCCACCGTCAATGCGCTGGCGCGCCTGGCGCCGCTGCCCACGCCGCTGGCCAGCGCCTGGCTGGGCCTGGCTGCGGTGCCGCTGCTCGGCTCGCTGATCACCGAACCCGCGGCCATGACCATTGCCGCGCTGATGCTCGCGCCGCAGATCTTTCGCCGCCAGGTGCCCGAAAGCCTCAAGTACCTGGCGCTGGGCGTGCTGTTCGTCAATGTCTCCATTGGCGGAACCCTGACGTCGTACGCCGCGCCGCCGGTGCTGATGGTCGCGGCCACCTGGGGCTGGGACAGCGCATTCATGTTCACCCAGTTCGGCTGGAAGGCCGCGCTCGCGGTACTGGTCAACGCCAGCGTTGCAACCCTCTTGCTGCGCCAGCATCTGCGGCCCGCGCCGCCGGCCAATGACGAACTCGATGCGACTGCGCGCGTGCCGCTGACCGTCATCGCCGTGCACCTGGCCCTGCTCGCGGGCGTGGTGCTGTCGGCCCACCATCCGGTGATTTTCCTGGGACTGTTCCTGATGTTCCTGGGCTACACCCAGGCCTATGCAAAGCACCAGAGCCCCCTGATTCTCAAGGAGGCGCTGCTGGTGGGCTTCTTTCTGGCCGGGCTGGTGGTGCTGGGCGGAATGCAGCAATGGTGGCTGCAGCCCATCGTGTCGGGACTGCAGCCGCTGGCGCTGTTCCTGGGAGCGATCGGCCTCACGGCGATCACCGACAATGCGGCGCTGACCTATCTGGGCTCGCTGATCGTCGGCATCTCGGACGAATCCAAGTACCTGCTGGTCGCGGGCGCCGTGGCCGGCGGCGGGCTCACGGTGATCGCCAACGCCCCCAATCCCGCGGGCGTGGCCCTGCTCAAGCGCGGTTTTGCCGACGAGACCGTGGGCGCGCTGGGGCTGCTGCTCGGAGCACTGGGGCCTACGGCCGTGGCGGCAACGGCGTTGCTGTTTCTTTGAATGCAGTCGCCTGGTGCGGGCCGGGCGCAGCCTGCACGGCGGCGATGACCGGCGCGGCCGAGCGCCCCATTGCCCGGCGGTCAGGAGGCGGCCACGATCTCCGTCTGCGTGCCGGACTCCTGCAGCCGCACCGGTAGCATATTGACCAGCGCCTGGCGGAAATCGCCCGGGCGCAGCGGATCGAAGCTGCCCGAGATGCGCAGCGCGGCCACGGCCGGGTCGTGCACCACCATGCGGGTCGGGCCATAGCGCTCGAATTCGGCCAGGGCCTGGGACAGCGGCATGTTGTCCAGCGTGATGCGGCCATCGCGCCAGGGCGCGATGCCTGACGACGCCACGGCGGCGACGACACCGCCGGCCAGCTGCTGGCCCGCGGCCAGGAACACGGCCCAGTCGGTACGGTCCTGCGCGGCCACGCTCACCATGCCCTCTTCGACGGACACCCGCACCGGACCTTCGTCCGTATGGCGCACCGCAAAGCGCGTGCCCACTACCGTGACCCGGGTGTTGCCGGCCAGCACATGGAAAGGACGCGCGCTGTCGGCTTGCACGTCGAACAGCGCCTGGCCCTGGGGCAAGCGCACTTCGCGGCGCTGGCGATAAAGGCTCACCTCGACCCGCGTCGCGGTGTCCAGGCGCAGCTTGCTGCCGTCGGGCAATTGCACGCTCAGTTGCTGGCCGCGCTGGGTCTCGTAGCTTTGCGCAAACACCGGCTGCTGCCGCCAATGGTTCCAGGCCAGATAGCCGCCACCGCCGCCCAGCGCCAGCACGAGGACCGCGAGCGCAGTCCGTAGCACCAGCGCGGACCGGCCGCCACGCCGCACTCGGGAGCGCGCCGCCACGGCTTTGTCCTGCGCCACCTGAAGGCGCAACTGCTCCACGCCCGCGAGCGGAAACGCGTCCATCTGGCGCCAATCGGCCTGCCAGCGTGCGTACGCGACCTGGC
The DNA here is from genome assembly GCF_036666375.1 of Comamonas sp. Classification (GTDB taxonomy): domain Bacteria; phylum Pseudomonadota; class Gammaproteobacteria; order Burkholderiales; family Burkholderiaceae_C; genus Comamonas. Next base: position 20,322 of record NZ_JAVWWA010000023.1, read on the forward strand.
GATCGGGATGACCTGCGAGCCAGCGCTGGAATGCGGCATCCGTGTGCGCGGTGTGGGGCGCGTCGCAGAAACGCATGAACCAGTCCAGGGCCTCGGTGTCGAGGTCGCTGTCGTGAAAGGTGGCGGTGGAGTGATCAGTCATGCGAATGCCCGAAGATGCATGGTAGTGGACGCACGCGGCAGCACGAACCCGGCGCGTGCCGAATGCAGCATAGGTCGGTGTTCGTTGGGGAAGGTTTCGGCCGTCAAACGGCACAGGCGTGGAGCGCCGATGATCTGCATTTGTGCATTTGTGCGTTTGTCGCAGGGTCGCGCCGCGGCGCCACCCTGCAAGCCTGAGCGAGTGAAATAGGCATGGCGTTCAGTCCAGCGCAACCGGTACCCGCTCGATTCCGTGGGCCATGGTCTTGACTTCATGCACCATCACCGTGCAGACGCCGTCGTTGGTGTAGATGTGCACCTCATAGTCCTTTCCGCCTTGCGCAGTGAAGCTGACAGCGTCGCCGCTGCGGCGCCGCCCCGGCGCGCTTGAAAACGCAATGGGCAATGGAGAACCGCCTGAGCCGCTGTCGATCCGCAGCGGCTTGCCGCCGGGAATCAGAAACTCCCAATAGCTGACTTTGGAAAAAATGCGTTTTCTCGGTTTCGGCTCGCCCCTGCCTGCCGTGTGCGCCAAGTCCCGGCGCGCCGGGGACTGCAGCGCCGCCAGCGTATGCAGCAGGTCGGCAGCGCGGGCGCCGTCGACCTTGACGAAGCTGCGCTCCCCCTGGACGGTATGCATGACCATCACCAAGGGCCTGGCTTTGAGGCCGAACAGGCGAATACGCGCCGATTCACCGGGTGGGCACAGCGGCACCGCAGCAGGCCATAGCGCCCTCACCCCGCGAGCCGCGCGGCAACAAAGCGCCCGCAAAAACGCGCCTGACTTTCTCATGCGCAAGCCCGCACGGCCGCGGTTCGCTCCACGGCTTCTTGCGGGAGAGAACAGGACAATTCGATGGATTCGGTCAGCGACATCTCAAACACAGCAGATTATTTATAAATACTAAGTATAAATAATATTCGATAGGTTCCAACTATTTACATTTTTTTGCTGCATCGTTGCGTGCGGCGCACGCGGCAGCAGTGCTCGGCCCAGGACAAGACCGGCGCGGCCACAGATTGATGAAAAAAATCTGTGCTGAGCGCGCAGATATATCGTTTTTATTTATCAGTCAGTCTGTCTACAGTGGGCCTGTCTCCACACCGCCAGCAGATCCACCATGAACTCCACGATCCTCTCCGCCGATTCCCACCTGTCGTCGCCGATTCCTTTCCACCTCGCCTTTCCCGTGCACGACCTCGCCCAGGCGCGTGCGTTCTACGGTGAGTTGCTCGGTTGCCCCGAAGGGCGCAGCTCGGACGCCTGGGTGGACTTCAACTTCTTCGGCCACCAGATCGTTGCCCACCTCGCGCCCGAAGAGTGCGGCCAGCGCGCCCACAGCGCGGTCGACGGCCACGATGTGCCCGTGCGCCACTTCGGCGCCGTCGTGCCCATGGCGCTGTGGCAGGCCATGGCCGACAAGCTGGTCGCACGCGGCACCGACTTCGTCATCGAGCCCTATATCCGCTTCAAGGGCGAGCCAGGCGAGCAGGCGACGATGTTCTTTCTCGATCCTTCGGGCAATGCGGTGGAGATGAAGTCGTTCGCCGACCTGGGCTCGCTGTTCGCCAAGTGAGGCGCTTCAGCGCCGCGCGGGAGTCGGCGCGGGCGCCGCGTCGCGCAGGCATTGCGCGAGCAGCGCCACGGCAGGCGTGCTCGCGCGCGGGCGGCGCTGCAGCAGGCCGATCTCGCGATGGAATGTCTGCTCGCCCAGCGCCAGCACGCGCACGCCGGCGGGCAGCGGCAGATGGGCCTCGACCAGCGGCACCAGCGCCACGCCCATGCCCAGCGCGACCATGTGGATCAGCGCCGGGATCTCGTCGACTTCCACTGCATCCTGCACGGCCAGGCCTTCGCGGCGCAGGAAGCGCTCGACCATGCGCCCGCCAAACGACGTGCGTTCGTAGCGCAAAAATGGCTGCGACTGCAGCAGCGCGCGCCAGTCGCGCCCCTTGACGCCTGCGGCCACCATCAGCACGAAGGCTTCGTGCACCAGCGGCTGCCAGGTCAGTTCGGGCAGCATGCCGAAGGGCGGGCGGATGATGAGCGCGGCGTCTATCTTGCCCGCGTCGAGGTCGTCCATCAGCCCCATGGAGATGCCCGGCGTCACATGCACGCGCAGTTGCGGGTGAACGGCGCGCAGCGCGCCTATCGCCCGCGCCAGCAAGGTGGGCTGGGCCGAGGCGATCGCGCCTATGCGCAGCAGGCCCGACGCGCTGCTCTCGCCCGGCAGGTCTGCGAGCTGGGCATAGAGCGCCTGGATCTGCTCGGCGCGCGCCAGCGTCGCCTGGCCCGCGGCATTGAGCGTGGCCGAGCGGCCGGTGCGATCGAACAGCGCAAAACCCAGCGACTCTTCGAGCCGCTTGATCTGGCTGCTCACGGCCGACTGCGTCAGGCCTATGCGCTCGCCGGTCGCGGCAAAAGTGCCGTAGCGGCACACGGCGATGAACGTCTTGAGTTCGCTCAGCATGGCTCAGACAGGCAAGGCCGCCTGCGGCGCTGCGCCATCCGCCAAGGGCTCGCCGCGCGCCAGCGCGTCGGCAACGGCGTTTTTGTGGCGCGGAATCCAGCGCAGCTGCACGCTTTCGAACAACGGCAGCAGCGCGCGCGCCTGGGCATAGATATAGGCCAGGCGCGCAATGGGCTTGGGACTGGCCTGGCTCAGCTGTTCGGCGAGTATGCTGTTGTCGGTATGCAGCAGCACCGCGCGCACCTGCTGGCCATGCAGCCATTGCAGCGCGTGGATCGCGGCCAGCGCCTCGGCTTCGTTGTTGCAGCCCGAGTGGGCGATGGCCTGGCTGAAGCTGTGCGCGCTGCCGTCGGGCGCGTAGGCGATGCCGCCTATGCGCATGTGCCCGGGATTGGGCGTGGCGCTGCCATCGATGTAGACCGTCCAGAGTTGCGAATCCATGCGAGCAGCTTACCCGCTTGGCGGCCGGCCCTGGACCGATGAAGGCCGTTTTCCTACAGGAAAGCGTGCCTCGGCGCACTACATTGATCAGCGTATTCACTCGACGAGGAAACGCGGCCATGAAGAAAACCGAAAAGAAGACCACCGCCGCCGTGGCCAAGACAGTCGCCAAGCAAAAGGACATCCAGGCGAAACAGAACGCCGCGGACAAGAAGCCGCGCAAAGCCAAGCCTTCGCTACCTGCGCCCGGCCCGGGACGCAAGGCCAGCGCTGCCCCCATGAGCCGACAGCATCTGACCAAGCCCGGCATCGAGGCACGGATGCAGCAGCCGCCGCTGTACGATGCGCCCGCCTACCAGGGCAGCGGCAAGCTCAAGGGCATGACGGCGTTGATCACCGGCGGCGATTCGGGCATAGGCCGGGCAGTCGCCATACTGTTCGCGCGCGAAGGCGCGAATGTCGCGATCGCGTATCTGAACGAACACGAAGATGCGGCGAAGACCTGCGCCCTGGTCGAAGCCGAAGGTACGCAGTGCGTCTGCATTTCGGGCGACATCAAGGACGCGAAATTCTGCGCCGACATGGTCAAGAAAGTCGTCAAGCGCTTCGGCGGGCTCAACATCCTGGTGAACAACGCGGCGTTCCAGCAGCATGCGGACTCGCTCGAGGATCTCAGCGATGCGCGCATCGCAGAAACCTTCCAAACCAATATCTTCGGCTACATGCACATGGCCAGGGCCGCGTTGCCGCATCTGTCGCGCGGCGACTGCATCATCAACACCGGCTCGGTGACCGGGCTGCGCGGCAGTGCCAAACTGCTCGACTACTCGGCGACCAAGGGCGCGATCCACGCGTTCACCAAGGCGCTGGCATCGAATCTCGCGGGCCAGGGCATTCGCGTCAATGCGGTCGCGCCCGGCCCTGTGTGGACGCCGCTCAACCCCGCCGACAAGCGCGGCGACGACCTGGCCGAGTTCGGCAAGGACACCGACCTGGGCCGCGCCGCCCAGCCCGACGAAATCGCGCCCGCCTATGTGTTCCTGGCCGCGCCCAGTTGCGCGAGCTATATCACGGGCATCGTGCTGCCGATCACGGGCAGCGTGGGCGGCTGAACGCCCAAGGCCTGAGACAGGGGTCTTTGACGCTACACTTACCTACCGAAAGGTAAATAGGGTTTTCACCCCGTTCCAGGCAGCGCTGCGCGCAACCGCAACAGCTTGCAGCGCGCGCCGGGTCACCTATACTTTTCCTTCCACCAGAACAAAAATGGGAGCACGATGGCAACTCGTCGTCCAAAAGAAGACACGGCCGCAGCGACCGAAAGCTTTCGGCCGCGCGTAGACAACCGCCCGGAACAGATCATAGGCATCGCCTGCCGGCTGTTCGCGCGCCGCGGCTACGAAGGCACGTCGCTGCGCGATATCGCCGAAGAAGCCAAGATCACCAAGGCCGCGCTGTACTACCACTTCCCCAACAAGGAGGCGCTGTTCCACCGCATCGTGCTCGACTCGCTGCGCGCGCTGATCGACTCCGTGCGCGCTGCGGTCGACGCCGCGCCCACGCCGCTCGAAAAAGTGCGCCAGTACATGCTGGTGTCCGCCGACTTCATGGACGCCGACCGCGACTCCTGGATGGCGGGCTCGAACGCGTTCTGGATGGGCGCCGAAAGCGAGCAGCGCACCATGACCATCGCGCTGCGCAACGAATACGAAAGCCTGCTGCGCAGCTGCATTTCCGACGCCATCGAGACGGGCGTATTCAAGCCGCACAACGTCGCGCTGACCGGGCGCTTCCTGCTGTCGTCGCTCAACCAGATGACGCGCTGGCACAACCCCAAGGGGCCCATGTCCACGCGCGAAGTCATAGAGGAGTATCTCGACATGGCGCTGCATGGGTTGAAGGCCTAGGAGCGGCGATTGGTCCGATTCCGGCTTTTGATGCGGTGGGGGCAGGCAGCTCAGCGCACGCATAGAACCATGAACCGCCAGCCGCATGCCTGGAAGGCATGCCGTTCATCCATCGACAGGCCCGGGGCCTGGAGCACAGTGGCCTCAATCCTCTGATGCTGCGGGCGCTCGGCTGAACACCTGGTTGCGGCCCTTGCGCTTGGCCTCGTACAAGGCCTTGTCGGCCGCATCGACCAGCAAGGTGCTGGAAGCGTCGCCCGCGCAATGGCTGGTGCAGGCCACGCCTATGCTGACCGTGATGCGCACCACGCCCGTGAGCTCGGTGCCCAGCGACATGCCTTCGACCTGCAGCCGCAGAAACTCGGCAAGCTTGGCCGCGCTCGCGGCGTCGGTATCCGGCAGCAGGATCGCAAATTCCTCGCCGCCATAACGCGCCACCAGGCTGCGCGGGCGCTGCACCACATGCGTGAGCACCCGTGTGAAGCTCTTGAGCACTTCATCGCCAAAGGGATGGCCATGGGCATCGTTGAGCTGCTTGAAATGGTCCACATCGAGCATCAGCAGCGACAGCGGCGTGCCCAGCCGGCGCGATTCGCCCCATTCGGAAGCCAGCAGCTCGTCGAAGCGCCGGCGATTGGCCAGGCCGGTCAATGCGTCCTTGCCTGCCAACGACTCCAGATGCTGTGTCAGCTGGTGCAGCTCTTCCTGCTGGCGGCGTGAAGCCGTGACATCGACATGCGAGAAGAAACTGCTGCCATTGGCCTGGGTGCCGCGCAGCTCGACGATGCGCACCCAGCGGTTCTGCGGCAGCGCCAGTACATAGGGCGCGCCCGAAAAACGCTGGCGCTCCTTGAGAATCGCCAGCCCTCTGGCAAAGCCCGCCGTCGGCGCTTCGCGCCGCCAGGTTTCGGCATAGATTTCGTCGAACTGGCGTGCGCCCAGGCTGGCTATGCCGGGCAGGCCATACAGCACCAGGAACGCATGGTTGGCCCACACGGCCCCGTCCTGCTTGTCGACCATCAGAATGCCGTCGGCCAGGCTTTCGAGCGCCCTGGCCGTATCGGCGGAAATCTGTCCCGACAACTGCGCCAGCCGCGGATTGATCCTGTCCTGCATTCCCGGCAGCAGCGGCGTGGTCTTGCGCCACAGCCGCACGCGGCCAAGAGCCCCGAGCGACACCGACGCGGCGCGCACCCGATAGCCATGGTGGTCGAACTCGAAAGCGCGCTGCTGCTGGTAGTGGCGCTGCACCCCTTCTTCTATGTAGCGCTCCATGGCCGGCAGCTCGTCCGGGCTGAGCCGCTCCAGATAGAAGCGCCGCAGATTCTCGCGGTAGTCTTCGCCCTCGTGCACATGGCCCGCATGCTCGGGAAAGAACTGCAGGAACGTGTCGTTCCACAGCAGCGTCCTGTGCCTGGTGTCAAAGACACAGATGGCTACTTCAAGCTGGTCAAGAGCCAGTGCAACCAGGCGCAGGATGGAGATCAAAGTGTTTATGAAAGGTAGGCAACGGGGGAATTATCTGTGAAGTGCCGCAACGTGGGTTGTCGGGCGAAAAAAATGCCGGGCAGGCCGGCATTGGATGGAAAGGGCCGCGCGCCGCGGCCCCCTGTCAGCCGGTGGCGCGCTCAAGCCCCCAGACGTCGTAGGCCACGCCTTGCTCCGCCAGGGCCTGCAGGCCGATGGTGTGCGCGGTCTGCGCCAGCTCGGCCGCATGCACCAGCAGATCGGCCCGGTCCCAATTCTGCTGCTCGGCCAGCTCCATGACTTCCTGCAATTGCGCCTCGTCGGGAATGCGCTGCACCAGGTTCAGATACAGCAGGCTGATCAGCGCCTGCATGCTGTCGCCGCCGGCCAGCTGGTCCAGAATCCCGTTGGCCTGCACGCTGTCCGCCAGCGCCTGGGCGCCCTGCGCATCCACAAAGGCAATCAGCTCGCCGACCAGCGCACGGTCGTCGAGCGCATTTGCGCCCAGCGCGGCAGCGAGCAGGCGCAGTGCCTGGCCGGCCGCGCCATCGAGGTCCAGCGCCACCGCATGATCGGCAAACTGCAGTCGCTCCACACCCAGCAGCGTGTCACGCCCGCCATCATGGGCCATGCTCTTCACGATCCACTGGCCTTGCTCCTCGCTGCGCCACACGTAGTCGGCCGCATTGCCGCCATAGACCACGGTGTCCACACCGGCACCGGCGTCGATGCGGTCGTCGCCCTGTTGCGCACGGAACACCTCGTCGGCCGTCGAGCCGAACACCGGGCCTGCGTAGTTCGTGAATGCCAGTCCCTGCTGCGCCAGCGCATCCAGGTCCATCGCCTGCGCCGTGACCGCAAGTTCTGCGGCAATCTGCACCCATTGCGCATTCGAGTATCCGCTTGCCGGCAATTCCAACAGCAGCTGCAACTCGGCGGCATCGGGCGCACGGCCCACGATGTGGGTATACAGCAGCGTCAACAAGGCCGCCGGGTCGGCATCGCCGGCCAGCGCCGTGAGCAAGCCCAGATTCTCGGCAACCTGCGAAGCTGCGCCCAGTCCCAGGCCATCGACATAGGCCATCACATGGCCTACCAGATCCGGGCTGTCCAAGCCAGCCTGTCCCCACAGCGCGAACACCAGCCGTGCGGCCTGGGCCGCCGCCACACCCGGGCCTTCGGCCGCGAGATCCAGCGCCACCGCGCCGTCGTCGAACACCAGACGCTCTATGCCCGGCAGCGGCGTGGCGCTGCTGCCGGAGGCGGTGCGCAGGCTCCACAGGCCGGCGTCGCTGCGCTCCAGCACATAGTCGTCGCGCGCCCCGGCATAGTGAACCACGTCGATGCCCGGCGTGGCCGGAGGCGGCACGGGCGGTGCCGGAGGCGGGGCCGGCGGCTGTGGCGCGGGAGGCTGTGGCGCGGGAGGCTGTGGCGC
>NZ_JAVWWA010000023.1:28283-32095 GCF_036666375.1 Comamonas sp.
GGCGGCTGAGGTGCAGGCGGCCGAGGCGGCGCCGTGGCCGTCAGCAGATAGCTCTGCGTCACCGACTCCGCGCCATCGCTGAGTTCCAGTTCGAGCGATGCCGCGCCTGCCGCCGCTGCCGTGAAGGTGGCACCGGCTATCGCGGCATTGATCTGCTCTGCCGTGCCGCTGAGCTGTATGCCGTCCGCGTCCGGGTCGCTGTCTTCCAGACCTTCGAGCGTTCCATTGACCGCGGTCAGCGTGAGCGTCATGTCGTCGCCATCGTCGTCGCGCACCGTGAAGCCCGCCAGCACCGCGGCCTGGCCCACGGTCACGGCCTGTACCTCGGTGGGCACACCCGCCAGCAGCGGCGCGTCATTGACCGGCGTGATGTTCACCTGCGTGCTGCCGCTGGCGGGAGGCATGTCGTCGCTGCCGTCGCTCAAACGCCAGTCAATGTTCACGCTCTCAGGCGGAGCATCGCTGGTGTTGGCATAGGTCAGCGAACGCAGGGCCTGGTTCACGCGCGCCTGCGTGGCCTGGGCGTTGAAGCTCAGGCTCAGCTGGCCTTCCGCCCGGGAATAGCTGCCTATGCGTATTCCGGACAATTCAACGCCACCGTCGTCGGTCAGCTCCAGCGCGCCGCTGGCACCAAACATATCCTGCGCATGGGCGCCGCCGCTGCGCGCCAGCGTGAGGCTGGCACCGGCGTAATGACCCTGGGCGGCAAGCTCGGCGTCAAAGACCTCGACCGTATCATCCAGCACCACAGGCAAGCCGTTCTCGGCATAGCTGACAGCGCCGCCCAGCGTATCGACCGGGCTGGTCAAGGGGTTGAACGTGGTGTCCAGGCTGCCGTCGGCGTTGAGGCGGATCAGGCTGAAGTCATTGTTGCCGCTGGCGTTGATGCTATACCCGGCCACCACGATCTTGCCATCGGGCTGCAGGGTGACGCTATGCCCCCAATCATTACCGTTGCCCACAGGCACCAGCAGCTTGCCGTTGCCCCCAAAGCCGGTGTCCAGGCTGCCATCGGCGTTCAGGCGGATCAGGCTGAAATCGTTGCCGTTGCTACCGTTTTCGCTGTATCCGGCCAGCACGATCTTGCCATCGGGCTGCAGGGTGACGCTATACCCCTGGTCAGCACCGCTGCCCACAGGCACCAGCATCTGGCCGTTGCCATTGTCACCAAAACCGCTGTCAAGGCTGCCATCGGCGTTCAGGCGGATCAGGCTGAAGTCGTGGCTGCCGCCATGGAAGCTGAACCCGGCTATCACGATCTTGCCATCGGGCTGCAGGGTAACGCATTGACCTTGATTGGTACGGGAGCTGTCCAGATCCAGCACACGCCTGCCGTCCTCCCCAAAGCCCTGATCGCGGCTGCCATCCATGTTCAGGCGGATCAGGCTGAAGTCAGTATCGCCGTTCGGTCTGACGCGGTAGCCGGCCACCACGATCTTGCCGTCGGACTGCAGGACGACGCTTTGACCCACATCACTTTCTTGGTCGCTGCCCACATCCAGCAGCAGCTTGCCCTGGTCGCCAAAGAACTCGTCCAGGTCGCCGTTGGCGGTCAGGCGAATCAGGCTGAAGACATCATTGCCGTATTTGCCGCTGTTGCCGTATTCGCCGCTGCTGTTTCCGGCCACCACGATCTTGCCGTCGGGCTGCAGGGTGACGCTTTGACCCTCACCAATGCGGCCGTCCCATTCCAGCAACTTTGTGCCGCCTTCCCCAAAGCCTTCATCGGGACTTCCATCGGCGTTCAGTCGGATCAGGCTGAAGTCAACTCCAAGTGGACCGATCACGCTCGTGCTGTACCCTGCGACCACGATCTTGCCGTCGGGCTGCAGGGTGGCGCTTTGACCAAAATCATGGCGGCTATCCAAACCCAGTAGTTGCTTGCCGCCGGTCCCAAAGCCCTGGTCCAGGCTGCCATTGGCGTTCAGGCGGATCAGGCTGAAATCGCTGCCGTCGATACCGTTGTTGCTGTGCCCGGCCAGCACGATCTTGCCGTCGGGCTGCAGGATGACGCTCAGGCCCTCATCAGTGCCGCTGCCCACGGACACCAACAGCTTGCCGCTGCCCGTGGGCACGGCAAACGTAGGCGCGCTATTGGCCGGCGGCTGCACCGCGGTAAAGGCGTAATGGCTGACGGCGCTCGTATGACCGTCATTGACCGTGATCTGCAGATGGCCCTGGCCGACGGCATCGGCAGTGAATGTGGCATCGGACAATGCGGCGCTGATCTGCGCGGCCGTGCCGGTCAGCTGTATTCCCGGCGCGTCGTCGTCGCCATCGGTCAGCCCCCCCACGACGCCGCCCACGCGCCCCAGGCCATCGAGCACTTCCAGGGTCACGGTCAGCTCGGCTTCACCGGGATGGGCGACCACGATATCGGCCAGCGCCGTCGCCCGGCCCACATGCACAAATTGCGCTACTGCGGGAATACCGCTCAGCACCGGCGCGCCCAGGACCCCGTTGACGGCGATCTCGCCAGCGTCCACCAGCGCGTCGCCATTGCTGAAGTCCGCTGACGTTTCACCGTCGATGTCCATGACCACCTCCCCGCCCTCGGGCAGCGCAGGCTGGCCCCCAAGGCGTTCGAGAGTACGAGCGCGTGAGTTCGGCATATCAGATACCTCATTGAATGGTTGAACGCCAGCGGCTGCACCTTTCGGCAAGCACTCCGCCTGATGCTGAGTGTGTTGCGTGTCGCCTGCCTGAGTTCCATTCCGTCGCGCATTGCCGGGGCGGATCGCAGCCATCCTGACGCGCTGGATGCTGAAACAACGCGCTCCCCGCACTGAGCGCGCGCAGGCGCGTTTTCTCCAGACCATTGCAAACCTGTCTAGGGTTAGCCCCCATTCTTCAACTTACCTGCCGAACGGTAGAATTATTTCACCAGCGAGATCCAAGCCCCTGCCGTGGCATGCGCAAGGCATGGCACGCACTTTCACAAAGGATTGCAGCAGCATGTTGATTCGACATTTACGTCCCGGTCTTGCCGCCCTTTTCGTCCTTTTCTGCGGCGTCGCGGTGCAGGCGCAGCCGGTGCAGGGCTTTCCGACCAAGCCGGTGCAGATCATCGTGCCGTATGCCGCCGGTGGCGTGACCGACATCCTGGCGCGCATCGTTGCCCAGCGCCTGTCCGAGCGCTGGAAGCAGCCGGTGATCGTCGACAACCGGCCCGGCGCGGGCACGGTGATAGGCACGGCGGCGGCGGCCAAGGCGCCGGGCGACGGCCATACCCTGCTGATCACCGCCTTTGGCTTCACCGCCAACCAGGTGCTGGTGCCCAACCTGCCCTACAACCCCGCGGCGCTGGCTCCGCTGGCGATGCTGGCCGACTCGTACAGCTACCTCTATGTGAACGCCGCGGTGCCGGCCAACAACATTCCCGAGCTGATTGCCTATGCCAAGGCCCATCCCGGCATGACATTCGCCTCGTCGGGCAATGGCTCCAGCCCGCATATCGCGGCCGAAGGCTTTGCCGGGCGCACCGGCATAGATATCGTGCATGTGCCCTACAAGGGCAACGGCCCGGCGATCAACGACCTGGTCGGCGGCCAGGTGCAGGCGCTGTTCGACAGCTCGGCAACGATGAGCTTCGTGCAGACCGGCAAGCTCAAGGTGCTGGGCGTGGGCAGCAGCGCGCCGATCAAGCGCTCGCCCGACATCGTGCCCATCGCCAAATCGGGCGTGCCGGCACTCGCCGACTTCACGGCCAGCGGCTGGTTCGGCATGTTCCTGCCCGCGTCCACGCCGCAGGAGCTGCAAAAGAAGATCTACGCCGACGTGCAGGCCGTGCTCGAGACCAGGGACATGCACGA
>NZ_JAVWWA010000023.1:32195-47324 GCF_036666375.1 Comamonas sp.
CCCATGACACACACCACCACTTCCATTCCCGACATGCCCGCGCTGGGCCGCCTGGCCGGCCGGCGCATCGTCGTCACGGGCGCGGGCTCGGGCATAGGCGCGGCCATTGCGCAGCTGTTTGTCGCCGAAGGCGCCAAGGTCGCGGCCATGGACCAGAACGTCGCCGGCATCCACGCGTATTTCCAGCCCGGTGACGGCATTGCGCTCAAGGCCGATGTCTCGAACGAGGCCTGCGTGAGCCAGGCGATAGACAGCGCGGCCCAGGCGCTGGGCGGCATCGACGGCCTGGTCAATGCCGCGGGCATCGCCAACGGCGAGCTGCTCAGCGAAGTGCGCCTGGAAGACTGGCGCCGCGTGATCGACGTCAATCTCACGGGCAGCTTTCTGCTGGCGCGCGCCTGCTACCCGCATCTGCGCGCGGTGCAAAACAGCACCATCGTCAATTTCTCCTCGGGCCAGGGGCTGCAGCCGTTCATGCGCCGCGGCGCGTATGCGGCGTCCAAGGCCGGCGTGATCTCGCTGTCGAAGTCGCTGGCGATGGAATGGGCGCCGATACGCGTCAACACCATCTGCCCGGGCGCGGTCGACACGCCCATGGTGCGCAACGGCTACGACCCCGAAGTGCTGCGCACCCAGGTGGGCGCGCGCTATGCGCTGGGCCGCGTCGCCGAAGCCGTGGAGATTGCGCGCGCCGCGCTCTACCTCACGGGCGGCGAATCCTCGTTCATCACCGGCGTCGCCCTAGCGGTCGACGGCGGACGCAGCTACCACTGACCGGAACTCTCTTTCTCTTGCCTCCATGACACAGAACCCTACTCTTTCCGCCGTCGACCCCTATGCCGCATTCCGCGAGGAACTGCTGGAATTCACGCAGCAGCCCGAACTCGCCGCGCTCAAGGAGAAAGTGCGCAGCAACCAGAAGATGTCGCGCGCCGAATACAGCGCCTGGCAGAAGGCACTGCATGCGCGCGGCTGGGGCGCGCCCAACTGGCCCGTCGAATACGGCGGCACGGGCTGGGACCTGCAGCAGCGCTACCTGTTCGAGGAAGTCACGGCCCAGGCCGACTGCCCGCCGGCCTACCACCACGGCATAGGCCATATCGGGCCGGTGATCATGCATTTCGGCAGCGACGAGATCAAGGACCGCTTCCTGCCGCGCATTCTCGACGGCAGCGAGCACTGGTGCCAGGGCTACTCGGAGCCCGGTGCGGGCTCCGACCTGGCCTCGCTCAAGACCACGGCGGTGCGCGACGGCGACGACTATGTGCTCAACGGCCAGAAGATCTGGACCTCGCACGCCCAGGAAGCCGACATGATGTACACGCTGGTGCGCACCTCGAACGAAGGCCGCAAGCAGGCCGGCATCTCGCTGCTGCTGGTGCCGCTGGACACGCCCGGCATCGAAGTGCGGCCGATACACACCATAGACCAGTGGCACCATGTCAACGAGGTCTTCCTCAACGACGTGCGCGTGCCGGTGAAGAACCTCGTGGGCGTCGAAGGCGAAGGCTGGAAATGCGCCAAGTTCCTGCTGGACCGCGAGCGCCTGTCGCCGGCCACCGTGCCGCGCCTGGCGCGCCAGCTCGAGCAGGTCGCCGAACTGCTGGCGCAGAAAATGCAGTCCCACCCCGGCCTGCCCAGCATCCATGCGCTGCAGGAGCGGCTGTTCCTGGCCCAGGCTTCGACCAAGGGCGCGCGCCAGATGCTGCTCAGCGCCATCCAGGAAGAGATGCAGGGCACGCTGGCCTCGTCCAAATCCTCGGCGCTCAAGCTCCACACTTCGGAGCTGTCGCAGCAGATCGTCGGCATTGCCTTTGACATCGCCGGCCCCGAATACGCGGCGCGGCTGGTGCCAGAAGTCGAGGCGCCCGATGGCAGCGACGACCTGGACATCGAACGCCAGCTGACCCATACCTATTTGTTCTACCGTTCGCGCACGATTGCCGGCGGCACCAGCGAAGTGCAGAAGAACGTGATTGCCCGCGACCTGTTTGGAGCCTGAGATGACTTTCCATGTGACCCCGATGTTTCCCGGCGATCTGTACGACTCCAGCGACCGCATGGCCGGCGCGGGCGCTGCCGACTGGCGCCAGATTCTCGAACTTGGCTGGCAAGGCGTGCTGGTCGCTGAAGACCAGGGCGGCGTGGGCGCGACGCTGGCCGAATTCTCGGCGATTGCCGAGGCCTCCGGGCGCCACGCGCTGGCGCTGCCGCTGATCGCGCGCTGCGTGGTTGCACCCATGCTGCTGGCCGCGGCGGCGGCATCCGATACGGCGCGCGCGCTGCTCGCGCAGCTGTCGGCGGGTCAAGCCTCGGTCTGCCCGGTGCTGGGCAGCGATGTCCAGGCCACGCCCGACGGCAACGGCGGGCTGCGCCTGCAAGGCGTGCTCAAGGGCGCCGACCTGAGCGCCGATGCCAGCCATCTGCTGTTCAATACCGCGACGCAGCTGGTGCTGATCGAGACCGATGCCCTGCCCGAGGCGCGCTATTACAAGGGGCTGGACGGCCGGCGCACGGCCGACTTCACGCTCGATGGCGTGCGCGTCGATGCCAGCCAGGTGCTGCTGCAAGGCGAGGCCGTCGCGGCCGCCGTGAAGGCCGCCGGCGACACCGGAGCCGTGATGACCTGCGTGCAGACCGTGGGCGCGCTCGGCGCGCTGGTCGAGCAGACGATCGAATACCTCAGCACGCGCAGCCAGTTCGGCGTGCAGCTGTCGACCTTCCAGGCGCTGCGCCACCGGCTGGTCGAGATGTACGTGGCCTACGAAAGCGCGCGCGGCCTGGTCAAGGACGTGACCGAGGCGCTGTCGGCCGACGCTGCGGCGAATCCGCGCGACGCGGCGCTGACCAAGCTGTATCTGGCCAGCGTCGGCCGGACTGTGGCAGAGTCGGCGATCCAGCTGCACGGCGGCATGGGCATGACCACAGAAATGCCGGCCGCGCGCCTGGCCATGCACACCTTGATGTGCAATCTGCAATACGGCGACCGCTTCCATTATCTGGATGCGCTGTCGGCGCAGATGTCCAACGATGTCGCCGCATTGGCTGCCTGAGACCTGTCGTCCGCGAACCTACAAAACCGTTCGGGCTGAGCCTGTCGAAGCCCGCACCCTTCGACAAGCTCAGGGTGAACGGATTGAACGCACCGCACGCCAACGAGCATGACTTCCACCCGCAAAGCCTTCCCCATGCAAACCATCCACTCTCTTTTCTTTCCCGAATCGGTGGCGCTGATCGGCGCCTCCTCCGACCCGGAGCGCATTGGCGGACGCGTGCTGCGCTTCATGCGCGAAGGCGGCTACCAGGGCGCTATCTACCCGATCAACAAGGGCGAGCCCCTGGTCCAGGGCCTGCAGGCGTACAAGAGCATCAGCGACGTGCCCGGCCCGGTCGACCAGGCGGTGATCATCATTCCCGCGGCCGGCGTCGAGACCGCGCTGCGCGAAGCCGTGGCCAAGGGCGTGAAATCGGTGCAGATCCTCACCGCGGGCTTTGCCGAGATCGACGAGGCCGGCAAGGCGCTGCAGCAAAAGCTGGTCGACATCTGCCGCGCCGCCGGCGTGCGCATGCTGGGCCCGAACTCGCTGGGCCTGCTCAACCTGTCCAACCGGTATTCGGCCACCTTCTCGACGGCGCTCAACGGCCTGCGCCCGGTCAAGGGCCATATCGCGCTGGCCACGCAAAGCGGCGCCTTCGGCTCGGCCACCTACGGCATGGCCTCGCTGCGCGGCCTGGGTTTCTCCAAGATCATTGCCACCGGCAACGAGGCCGATGTCGATGTGGCCGAATGCATCGACTACCTTGCCGACGACGCCGAAACGCGCGTCATCTGCGCCGCAGTGGAATCCTGCAAGGACGGCAATCGCCTGCGCCAGGCGCTGCTCAAGGCCGCCAAGGCCGGCAAGCCGGTGCTGATCATGAAGGCCGGGCGCACCGAGGTCGGCGCCTCGGCCGCGGCCACGCATACCGGCTCGCTCGCGGGCAACGACACGGTCTACGACACGGTGTTTGCCGAGTGCGGCGCCTACCGCCCGCAGTCCATCGAGGAGATGCTCGACATCGCCTATGTCTGCGCCGTGACGGGCCAGCTGCCCGGCAATTCCGAAGTCGCGATTCTCACCGGCTCGGGCGGCATTGGCATTCTGATGGCCGACCATGCGAGCGACCATGGCCTGGCGCTGCCGCCGCTGTCGCCAGCCGCAAGCGCGGCGGTGCGAGAGGTGCTGCCGTTTGCCGTTGCCGCCAACCCGCTGGACACCACGGCCCAGGTCACGGCCGTGGCCAGCGGCGTGACGCGCACGCTGGACGCGCTGCTGACCCATTCGTCGTACGGCACGGTGTTCGCCTATCTGGCCCATGTCGGCCTGTCGCCCAGCCGCTTCCAGTCGACCAGCGATGAGCTGATTGCGCTCAAGAAGAAGTTCCCCGAGCGCGCCATCGTGATGGTGATGCTGGCGACCACGGAAGTCGCGGCCGCGCTGGACGCGCATGGCATCCCGACGTTTGCCGACCCTTCGCGCGCGGTGCTGGCCCTGGCCGGCGCGCGCCAGCTCGCGCGCCGCCACCAGGCGCTGTACTCGCCCTCGTCGGCCGGGCGTTCGGCGCAGCCCCTGGGCGATGTCTCCACCGAGGCCGCGGCCAAGAAGGTGCTGGCCGCAGCCGGCCTGCCCATGCTGCCCGAAAAGGTCTGCGGCAGTGCCGAAGACGCCGCGGCCACGGCCATGGAATTCGGCTTTCCCATCGTTGCCAAGATCTCCTCGCCCGACATCGCGCACAAGACCGAGATCGGCGGCGTGATGCTCAACCTGCAGGACGCCGAAGCCGTGCGCCAGGCCTACGGCGAACTGCTGCGCCGCGCCAAGGCCGCCGCGCCCGAGGCGCGCATCGATGGCGTGCTGATCACCCCCATGCTCAAGGGCGGCGTGGAAACCATCATGGGCATACACATGGACCCGACGTTCGGGCCCATGGTGATGTTCGGCTCGGGCGGCACGGCCGTGGAGCTGTTCAAGGACGTGGCCTTTGCCTCGGCGCCGGTGAGCGCAGCGCGCGCGCGCGAACTGATCGATGCCGTGCAGTCGTCGCGCCTGCTGCGCCAGTGGCGCGGCGGCCCGCAGTACGACGAGCAGGCGCTGGTCGACGCGATCTGCAAGCTGTCGGCGTTTGGCCAGGCGCACGCCGATGTGCTCGAAAGCATCGATGTCAATCCGCTGGTGGTGCGCGAAAAAGGCGCGGTCTGCCTGGATGCGGTGATTACACTGCGCTGATTCCCGGAGACCAGACATGACCCCCCACCTCGAAGAAAAACTGCAAGCCCTGCTCGACCGCGAAGCCATTCGCGAAGTGATGTACGCCTACTGCCGCGGCATAGACCGCGGCGACGAAGCCGCGCTGCGCTCGGCCTATTGGGAGGACGGCACGGACCAGCATGGTGCCTACAACGGCAGCGCCAGCGGCTTCATTGAAAAGGCGCTCAAGTCTCGCAGCAGCGGGCTGCGCATGATCCACCAGGTCAGCAATATCTCCATCGTGCTCGAAGGCCGGCATGCGGCCGTCGAAAGCTACTTCCAGGCCTTCCAGTACGACACCGACCCGGCAACCGGCCGGCTGCGCGAGACCTTTCTGTGCGGCCGCTACGCCGACCGTTTCGAGAAGCGCGGCGAAGAATGGCGCGTCGCCGCGCGCACCGTCATCTATGACTGGATGAAGGAGGCGCCCGCGCCCGAAGGCGACGAGGCCACGCGCTTTGGCGTGCGCGCGCCGCAGGGGGCGATGAAGCCCGATGATGCCTGGTACCAGTTGCTGCGCGAGGCGCCGTTCGCGAAATAGACGGCTTCACGCCCCTCTATCTTGAGGGCAGGCCGTTCATGGTTCGACGGGCTCACCACGAACGGGTTTAGCCAGTGCAGCGCTTCATGCTCCAGATCTCCCAACTCCGTTCGCCCTGAGCCCGTCGAAGGGCGTTTCGGGGCGTGCTGCACGCGCTTCTCTGAGCGTCATTTGTTTTTAGCCGCTAAAAAAGCGGGACTGGTCACCCAGCCCCGCATCAAACGGCAACCCGTGAAGGCCGCCTCCCTGCCACAGGGGTCAGGCCTCGGCCGACTCCCGCAGATGTTCGAACGCAAAGCCGCGGTAGCCGTCGCGCACCGCCGCGCCCGTGAGTTCGCGGTATTTCATGAAGCCGCCGGTGAACAGCGTCAGGCCCAGCGGCTTGTCCTTGACGTTGGCGCCCACATACCAGGTCTTGGCCTTGGTCAGCAGCGTGCGCTGCGACAGCTCATACACCAGGTCCATCCAGCCCTGCTCGGCCTCGGCCGTGGGCTCTATGCTGGCCAGGCCTTCTTTCTCCATATGCACCATGGCCGCGGCAATCCAGTCGACATCGTGTTCGCTGATGCGGATGATGTTGGCCAGCGCCGCCGGGCCGTTGGGGCCGGTGGTCATGAACAGATTCGGGAAGCCTTCCATCATCAGGCCCAGATAGGAGCGCGCGCCGTCCTTCCACTTGTCGTTGACCTTGCGCCCGTCCTTGCCCACCACGTCGAAGGCCAGCAGCGCGCCCGTGAGGCCGTCGTAGCCCGTGGCGAAGATCAGCACGTCGAGCTCGATCTCGCCCGATTGCGTGCGCACGCCCTTCTCGGTGATCTCGACAATCGGGTCCTTGAGGCAGTCGACCAGGTGCACGTTGGGGCGGTTGTAGGTCTCGTAGTAGCTGCTGTCCAGGCAGGGCCGGCGCGCGAAGATCGGGTAGTCGCGCGGCTTGAGCGCCTCGGCCGTCGCCGGGTCTTGCACCACCTCGCTGATCTTGCCGCGCACGAACTCCGCGACATGCTCGTTGGCCTCGGCGTTGCTCATCAGATCGGAGAAGGTGCCCAGCATTGCCAGGCCGCCGTTCTTCCAGGCGTCCTCCAGCAGCTGGCGGCGCTGATTGGGCGTGACGCTGAAGAAAGCCCGCGTCGATTGCGGCCGCACGCCGCCCACGGCGCTGTTGCGCGCCGATTCGCGAATGCCCGCGTAGTGGCGCTTGACTTCGGCCACGTACTCGGGCGCCAGGTCCTCGTTGCGCATGGGCATGGTGAAGCTGGGAGTGCGCTGGTAGACAAACAGCTCGCCGGCCTCCTTGCCGACTTCCTGCACGATCTGAATGCCGGTCGAGCCCGTGCCTATCACGCCCACGCGCTGGCCGGCAAAGCTGATGGGTTCGTGCGGCCAGCGCGCGGCGCGCAGCAGCCGTCCCTTGAAGCGTTCTATGCCGGGAATTTCCGGGTCCTTGGGCACGGACAGCGGGCCCGTGGCCATGATGCAATAGGTCGCTTCCAGCGTCTCGCCCTTGTCGGTCTTCACCGTCCAGAGCTTGCGTTCCTCGTCCCAGACGGCGCTGGTGACGCGGGTGTTGAACTGGAAATGCTTCTTGAGGTCCAGCCGCTGGGCGACGAAGTTGATATAGGCGAGCAGCTCTGGCTGGGCCGCGAACTGCTCGGACCAGGTCCATTCCTGCTCGACCTCGGGCGAGAACGAGAAGCTGTAGTCGATGCTGGGCAGATCGACGCGCGCGCCCGGGTAGCGGTTCCAGTACCAGACGCCGCCCAGGTCGCCGCCGGCCTCGAAGCTCTGGATGCGCAAGCCCATTTCACGGAACTTGTAGGTGGCGTACATGCCGCCAAAGCCGCCGCCGACGATGACTACGTCGAGGCGGCGTACGGATGTTGGGTGGTTGGTTTGCATTGTTGTCTCCTGCTATTTTCAAAAAACTTGGCCTGAGGACACCCTTCGACAAGCTCAGGGTGAACGGCCGAAAACACTGCGCTCATCCTGAGCTTGTCGAAGGATCGAAAGGCCGTTAAACCGCCAGCGTGCCGCCATCCACGGGCAGCGTCACGCCATTGACATAGGAAGCCAGCGGCGAGGCCAGAAACACCGCCGCGCCCGCGAGTTCCTGCGGCTGGCCCACGCGGCCCGAGGGAATGCGCGCCATGAAGCGCGCCAGGCGCTCGGGGTTGGCGCGGGTCACATCGGTCATCGGCGTCTCGATCACTCCGGGCGCGAGCGCATTGACGCGAATGCCGTCAGGCCCGAGATCGGCGGCCATCGATTGCGTGAGCATCTTCACCGCGCCCTTGGACGCCGAGTAGCCCAGCGCCCCGGCCTGGGCAATGAAAGCCGCGCCCGAAGCGATGTTGATGATGCAGCCGCGCGTGGCGCGCAAGGCCGGCAGCCAGGCGTGGATCACGTTGAACGTGCCTAGCAGGTTGACATCGACCACGCGCCGTATATTGGCGTGCGCCTGCGGGCTGTCTATGCCTTCGCGCAGTATCACGCCGGCGTTGTTGACGACGATATCGACGGCGCCGATTTCGTCGCCCACGGCCCGGGCCAGCGCCGCCGCGGCGTCGGCATCGGTCACATCGAGCGCAAAGCCCCAGGCCTGGCCGCCCGCCGCGCGAACCAGCGCCAGCGTCTCGGCGCAGCGCTCGGCACTGATGTCGGTGACGATCACGCCGGCGCCGGCGCTGGCCAGGCCCTGGGCAATCGCCTGGCCTATGCCGCTGGCGGCGCCCGTGACCAGCGCCAGCCGGCCTTCTAGCAGGCGCGCGCCCTGCAGCGCGGCCATCACGGCATCACGGTCTGTCGCGCTCATGGCAGCTCCTTACCGGCCGCGCGCAGCGAGCGGCGTTCGAGCCAGGCATAGAATTCGCCCACCAGGCCCTTGCGGAACGACAGCACGACGACCACGAACACCAGGCCCTGGATCATCAGCACCCACTCCGCGTACGAGGCGAGGTAGTGCGACATGGAGACGATCAGCACCGCCCCCGCGATCGGGCCGAGCAGGGTCTGCATTCCGCCCAGGATGCAGATCAGCAGCGCCTCGCCCGAAGTCACCCAGGTCAGGTCGTTGAGCGTCACCACCTGGAAGGCCACGGCCTTGATCGCGCCCGCCAGGCCGGCCAGCGACGCCGACAGGATGAACACCAGCAGCTTGTAGCGATTGGCGCGCAGGCCCAGCGAAATCGCACGCGGCTCGTTGTCGCGGATGGCGCGCAGCACCTGGCCGAACGGCGAGTTGACGATGCGGTGGATCGCAAAGAAGCCGAAGGCCGTGAGCGCGAACACCGTGAAATACATCACGTAGTTGTTGCCCAGGTCGATGACGCCGAACATCGCGCGCCGCGGCACGTCCTGCAGGCCGTCCTCGCCGCCGGTGAACGGCATGCGCAGCGCGAAGAAATAGATCAGCTGCGAGAACGCCAGCGTGATCATCGAGAAGTAGATGCCCTGGCGGCGGATGGCGAGTGCACCGGTGAGCGCGCCTATGACCACGGCCACGCCCACACCGCACAGAATGCCCAGCGCCGGGTCCAGTCCCCAGACCTTGATGGCCTGGGCCGTGACATAGCCCGAAGCGCCGAAGAACATCGCATGGCCGAACGACAGCAGGCCGCAGTAGCTGACCAGCAGATTGAGCGCGGCCGCGAGCAGCGCGAAGCACATGATCTCGATCAGGAACTGCGGGTAGAGCACGAAGGGCGCGACCAGCAGCAAGGCGACGAAGGCCGCAAGCAGCAGGCGCTGCGTGGCTGGAGAGAAGTATTTCATCGGGCCTCCTGGCCGAACAGGCCGTTGGGACGGATTGCCAGCGTGATGATCATCACGATGAAGATGACGACGCCGGCGGCGTCCGGGTAGATCAGCTTGGTCAGGCCCTCGACCACGCCCAGGCCGAAGCCGGTGATGATGGAGCCGATGATCGAGCCCATGCCGCCAATCACCACCACCGCGAACACCACCACGATCAGGCTGTTGCCCATCAGCGGATTGACCTGGTAGATGGGCGCGGCCATGGCGCCGCTCAGGCCCGCCAGGCCCACGCCCAGGCCGTAGGTCAGCATCAGCATGCGCGGCACGTTGATGCCGAAGGTGCGCACCAGCGCCGCGTTCTCGTTGGCTGCACGCAGATAGGCGCCCAGCTTGGTGCGCTCTATCACCAGCCAGGTGCCCAGGCACAGCACCAGCGAAGCGGCGATCACCCAGACGCGGTAGGCCGGGATGTAGCTGATGCCTATGTCGAAGCCGCCCGAGATGGGGTTCGGATAGGGCTGGCCGGTGGCGCCGAACTTCCAGCGGAACGCGCCTTCCATCAGCATCGCCAGGCCGAAGGTCAGCAGCAGCGCGTAGACATGGTCGACGCGGTACAGCCGGCGCAGCATCAGCCGCTCTATCACCAGCCCGAAGCCCCCGACCACCAGCGGGGTGATGATCAGCGCATACCAGTAGCTGATGCCGAAGTACTCGAGCAGGCCCCAGGCGACAAACGCGCCCAGCATGTACTGCGCGCCATGGGCAAAGTTCACCACATGCAGCAGGCCGAAGATGATGGCCAGCCCCAGGCTCATCAAGGCGTAGAACGAACCGTTGATCAGGCCTATGACCAGTTGCCCGACCAGGGCCGACATGGGAATGCCGAAAATCTCATCCATGGTGGACTCTCCTGTTGAGCGCCGCGCCGCAGCGCGCGAAAGTGTGTGGTGTGCGCTTCATAGTCCCAGCAGTCCCTCGATGCGTGCCAGGTCCCTGGCGATGTCGTCGCGGTGGAAATGGTCGACCACCACGCCTTCGTCAATCACATAGAACCGGTCCGCAATCTTTGAAGCGAAACGGAAGTTCTGCTCGACCATCAGCACCGTGAAGCCGCGCTCCTTGAGGATGCGAATGGTCTGGCCTATCTTGGAGACGATCACCGGCGCCAGGCCTTCGGTGCACTCGTCGAGCAGCAGGAACTTGGCGCCGGTGCGCAGGATGCGCGCGATCGCCAGCATCTGCTGTTCGCCGCCCGAGAGCTTGGTGCCCTGGCTGTGGCGGCGCTCCTTGAGATTGGGAAACAGCGTGTAGATCTCGTCGACGCTCAGGCCCCCGGGGCGCAGCACGGGCGGCAGCAGCAGGTTTTCCTGCGTGCTGAGACTAGAGAAGATGCCGCGCTCCTCGGGGCAGTAGGCGACGCCGAGTTTCGCTATCGTCTCGGGCAGCATGGCTATGGTCTCGCGGCCGTTGATCTCTATGCTGCCGCGGCGCTTTTCCAGCAGTCCCACGACCGCGCGCAGCGTGGTGGTCTTGCCCGCGCCGTTGCGGCCCAGCAGGCAGACCACTTCGCCCTGGCGCACTTCGAGGTCCATGCCGTGCAGCGCCAGGTTCTCGCCATAGTGGCCGACCAGGCCCTTGACCGATAGGCACAAGGCAGCGTTGTTGGCTTCAGTCATTCGCGCCTCCCACATAGGCTTCGATCACCGCCGGGTCGCGCGAGACTTCGTCATAGCTGCCTTCGGCCAGGATCTGGCCCGACTGCAGCACGGTGACGCGGTCGCACAGCTCGGCAATGACCTTCATGTTGTGCTCGACCATCAGAATGGTCCTTCCCTTGGCCACGTTGCGGATGATCTCCATCACCGGGCCAATGTCCTCGTGGCCCAGGCCGGCCATGGGCTCGTCGAGCAGAATCATCTCGGGCTCGAGCGCAATGGTCGTCGCCAGCTCGAGCACGCGCTTGCGGCCGTAGGGCAGCTCCACGGCCGGCGTATGCAGCCAGCGCGTGAGGCCCACCATTTCTATGAGTTCCAGCGCGCGCGCGTCCAGCACCTGCAGCGCGCTGTCGCGGCGCCAGAACGCCCAGGTCATGCCGGCCTTTTGCTGCAAGGCCACGCGCACGTTCTCCAGCACCGTCATCTGGCCGAACACCGCCGAGATCTGGAACGAACGCACCAGGCCCATGGACGACACGGTCGCCGGGTCGCTGGCGGAAATGTCCTTGCCGTTGAATTTGATCGTGCCCGTGGTCGAGCGCAGGAAAGTGCTCAGCAGATTGAAGCAGGTGGTCTTGCCCGCGCCATTGGGGCCTATCAGCGCGTGCACGCTGTGGCGGCGCACGCGCAGGTTCACGTCCTTGACCGCATAGAAGCCGCGGAACTGCTTGCTCAGGCCCGTGGCCTGCAGGATGTAGGGATCGGGGGGGACTTGCATGCCAGCGCCTTCAGATCATGGCGTGGGTCACGCCGCCATCGACCAGGATGGAGGTGCCCGTGACCCAGCTGCTGTCCGCCGAGGCCAGGAACATCGCCGCGTTGGCGATGTCCTCGACTTCGCCCAGGCGGCGCAGCGGCGTGCGCGCGATGCGCACCGCGATCTTGTCGGGGTCCACATTGCCCTTCATGCCTTCGGTGGGCACCGAGCCCGGGCAGACCGCGTTGACGCGTATGCCGCGCGGCCCCAGGTCCACGGCCGAGGAGCGCGTCAGGCCCAGCACGCCGGCCTTGACGCCGCCGTAGACCATGGCTTCGGGCACGCCCAGGAAAGCCGCCGCCGAAGCGATGTTGATGATGCTGCCACCTTCGGTCATGGCCTCCGAACCCACCTGAATGCCCCAGACCACGGAGTTGAAGCCCGTGCCCACCATGCGCGTGAGCATCTCGGGCGTGATCGCCGAGATCGCGCCATAGCGCACCCAGATCGCGTTGTTGACCAGGATGTCGAAGCGGCCATGCGCCTGCTTCATGCCCTGCACCGCGTTGACGAAGGTCTCGCGTTCGGCGACGTTGCCGCCGAACGCCATCGCCTGGCCGCCCTGGGCGCGGATTTCCTCGGCCGCGGCCTGGGCCAGGTCTTCGCGCAGATCGAGCACGCCGACTACGGCGCCGGCCTGGGCCATGGCATCGGCAATTGCCCGGCCTATGCCGCGCGCGCCGCCGGTGATCAAGGCCACTTTGCCTTCGAGCTTGTTGTTCATTCTGGTCTCCTGGTTTTCGTTGATTCGTTCAAGGCTGGTCGGCAAAACGCACTTCGCGCAGTCCGCGCACTCCCGTGCCGTGCACGGCGAACAGCGCACCCGCGTCGGGGTGCTCGTCCTTGAGCGCGTTGCCGCTGTTGCTGATGCTGGTGACGTAGAGCACGTCGAGATCGGGGCCGCCGAAACAGGGGCAGGTCACATGGCGCACGGGCATGTCGATCAGGCTGTCGAGGCTGCCGTCGGGCATAAAGCGCGCCATCTGGCCGGTCTCGACCAGCGCGGTCCACAGGCCGCCTTCGCTGTCGACGGTCGCGCCATCGGCCGCGGAGTTGAGCTGCGCGGTATCGACCCAGACCGTGGGCTGGCCGGCGCGGCCGCGCGCGCTGTCGTAGGGGTAGCGCAGGATCTTGCGTGTGCGGCTGTCGGTGTAATAAAGCCACTGGCCGTCGGGACTGAAGCAGATGGCGTTGGAAATGGCGAAGCCTTGGTCCAGCTGCTGCACGCGGCCGCGCGCATCGACCTGGTAGAGCGCGGCCAGCGGCTCGTTGCGGCCCATCACCAGCGAGCCGCAGACAAAGCGGCCCGCGCGGTCGCAGCGGCCGTCGTTCAGGCGTATGCGCTCGGCAACATGCGTGACCGCAGCCAGCGGCGTGACTTCACCCGATGCCAGATCGAGATAGCTGAAACCATGGGCCAGCGCGACCAGCAGCCGGCCGCTGTCGCACAGCGCAATCGAGCCTATGGCCGTGGGCAGATGCCACTCGCGGTAATCGCCGCTGGCGGGCACAAGACGGCGCACCAGCTGCGCATGCGAATCTATCCAGTAGAGCGACTGGCTGCGCTCATCCCACAGCGGACATTCGCCCAGCTGGTCGCGCGTGGTGGTGACGATTTCAATACGGGTCATGGCAAAACCTGGGCAAGCGATGGCGCAATGCGCCTGACAAACGGGAAACCGCAGCCCCGGCGCGCAGGCCGGGGCACCTACGCTTACTTCTTCACGAAGTCGCAGCCGCCATCGGCCAGCGGACGGAACACCGACTCGCCCGGGATTTCTTCGCCGATCTTGTAGAGGTCGTTCTTGCCCTTGGATTCGGCCGGGGTCTTGACCTGGATCGCATAGGTCGGACGGATCAGCTGGCCGTCCTCGCGGATCATGGCGTTCTTCATCGAGAAGTCGTTGACCGGCGTGGCCTTCATCTTGGCCATCACCGCCACGCCTTCGTCCGTTCCCGCGGCCTGCACCGCC
Source organism: Comamonas sp. (assembly GCF_036666375.1). Classification (GTDB taxonomy): domain Bacteria; phylum Pseudomonadota; class Gammaproteobacteria; order Burkholderiales; family Burkholderiaceae_C; genus Comamonas. Next base: position 46,220 of record NZ_JAVWWA010000023.1, read on the forward strand.
TTGAGGTAGTGCATTGCGGCGCTGTAGGCACCGGCGTGGATATAGGTCGGCACCACGCCCTTGTTCTTTTCCATGAAGCGCTTGGCCCAGGCACGCGATTCGTCGTTGCGGTCCCAGTAGAACGGCGCGGTGATCTGCAGGCCCTGGGCCACGTCCAGGCCCATGGCCGAGACGCTGTTGATGGTCATGCCGAACACGCCGACCTTCTGGCCGTTGCGCGCGAGCTTGTACTCGGCGGCCTGCTTCAAGGCATTGGTCAGATCGAGGCCGGCGTTGAGCACGACGATGGCCTGGGCCTTGCTGGCCTGGGCCTGCAGCAGATACGACGAATAGTCGGACGCGCCCAGCGGATGGCGCACCGAGCCCACGACCTTGCCGCCGCCGGCCTCGATGAACTTGGTCGCATCGGCCTGCATCGCGGCGCCGAACGCGTAGTCGACGGTGATGAAGAAGAACGATTTGACGCCCTGCTTGAGCAGCGCCGTCACGCCCGCGTTGGCCAGCTGGTAGGTGTCGACAATGAACTGCACGGTCATGGGCGAGCACATCTTGCCCGTGAGGTCGGAAGAGACCGTGCCGGCCACGAGATACGGCTTTTTCTTCTCCTTCATCATGCTCGACACGCCGAAGGCAATCGACGACGCCGAGCCGCCGACGATGGTGTCGAACTTCTCGTTCTCTATCCATTGGCGCGCCATGTTGATGCCCACATTGGGCTTGTTCTGGTCGTCGGCCACGGTGACTTCGATCGGCTTGCCCAGCACCTTGCCGCCGAAGTCCTCCACCGCCATGCGCACCGCCAGCGACGAGCCCGGCCCGCCATTGCCCGAATAGGTGCCGGTCTGGTCGGCCATCACGCCTATGCGCACCACGTCATCGCTGATCTGCGCCTGCGCGGGCAGCGCGGCAAGCAAGGCGCTGCCGGCGAGCAGGGCCAGCGCGGACATCCGGGGAATCGAAGGGAAAGCGTTCATGTCTGTCTCCTGGTAGTTATGGAATGCACTGACTGTCTAAAAAATCGGGGGTGAGAAAAACCGTTCGTCCTGAGCCTCAGCCCCGTTCGTCCTGAGCCCCAGCCCCGTTCGTCCTGAGCCCCAGCCCCGTT
>NZ_JAVWWA010000023.1:47424-51203 GCF_036666375.1 Comamonas sp.
TTCGTCCTGAGCCCCAGCCCCGTTCGTCCTGAGCCTGTCGAAGGATGAACGGCCAAGCTCAAGCTTCGGCATGACCTACCCAATGGCTGGTTCGCCTGGTTGGGTCTTCTCACACCGGATCGGTACTGAGCCGATGCCCCTTGAACTGCTCGCGCAGCTGCGTCTTGAGCAGCTTGCCGGTCGCGGTATGCGGCAGGGCGTCGACAAACACCACGTCGTCGGGCAGCCACCAGCGCGCCACGCGGTCCTGCATGAATTCCGTCATCTCGGCAGCGGTGATGCATTCGCCGGTCTTGGGCACGACGATCAGCAGCGGGCGTTCCTGCCACTTGCTGTGCGCCACGCCTATCACCGCGGCTTCCTGCACCTTGGGGTGGCCGACGGCGACGTTCTCCAGATCGATGGAGGAAATCCATTCGCCGCCCGACTTGATCACGTCCTTGGTGCGGTCGGTGATCTGCACAAAGCCGTCGCTGTCGATCAAGGCCACGTCGCCGGTCGCAAACCAGCCGCCTTCACCCAGCGCCGCACCGGGCTGGCTGCCGTAGTACGCCGACACCACCCAGGGGCCGCGCACCTTGATCTCGCCCACGCTCTTGCCGTCATGCGGCAGGCGCTTTCCTTCGGGGCTGAAGATGCCGACTTCGATGCCGAAGATCGCCCGGCCCTGCCGGGCCTGAATGTCGAAGCGCTTGTCCAGCGGCAGGTCCTGCTGCGACGGCAGCAGATTGCCAATGGTCGCCAGCGGGCTGGTCTCTGTCATTCCCCAGGCCTGGATCACGAAGGTGTCCAGCAGCGTGCCGAATTTTTCTATCATCGCGCGCGGCGCGGCCGAGCCGCCGACCACCACGCGCTGGAGCTTGAGCTGCGAAAGGTCGAGCTGCGCGCGCTGGCTTTCGATGTACTGGAAAAAGCCCAGCCACACCGTGGGCACGCCCAGCGAGAAGGTGCAGCCTTCCTTGACCATGTGCGCATAGAGCCGCTCGCCGCTGACACCGGGGCCGGGCAGCACCAGCTTGGCGCCGCACATCGCCGCGGCATAGGGGATGCCCCAGGCGTTGACATGGAACATGGGCACGGCCAGCAGCACGCTGTCGCGCGTCGACAGCGCCAGGCCGTCGACCGTGCAGGCGGTCCAGGCGTGCAGCAGTGTCGAGCGATGGCTGTAGAGCACGCCCTTGGGATTGCCCGTGGTGCCCGAGGTGTAGCACAGCGAGGAAGCCGTGTTCTCGTCGAGCGCCGGCCATTCGAAGTCGGGCGAGGCCTGCGCGATCAGGTCTTCGTAGCACAGCAGATTGGGCAGGGCGATGTCGGGCAGTTCGCTGCGTTCGCACAGCGCGACAAAGCCCTTGACCGTGGGCAGCTGGTCGGCAATCGCCACCAGTTGATCGGCAAAGCCCAGGTCGAAGAACACATACTCATCGGCCGCGTGGTTGATGATGTAGCTGATCTGCTCGGCAAACAGCCGCGGGTTGACGGTGTGCGACACCGCGCCCATGCCCGCGACCGCGAAATACAATTCCAGATGGCGGTGCGTGTTCCAGGCCAGCGTCGCGATGCGCTGGCCCGGCTGCAAGCCCAGGTCCGTGAGGGCGTTGGCCAGGCGCTTGGCGCGCTGGCGCACTTCGCCCCAGGTCGTGCGGTAGCTGCGGCTGTCGGAAACGTGCGAGACGATTTCCACCTGACCGTGGTGCGTGGCCGCATGCTCTATGAGCTGCGAGATCAGCAAATCCTGCTGTTGCATCAGACCCAACATCGTCATCAACGCTGCTCCTTCTTGTCTTTTCCGGCGCCGGCCTCAGGGCTGAAAACCTCAGCTCCCGGGGACGCCGTGTCTTGAAATTTTTCGCTTACATGCCGACAGGTAAGTAAGCAAAGGATAGCAGTTTCACCTGCGCAAAACGCTGGCAAAAAAGTCCGAAACCCTAGGGAGAAACATGCTTGCCTAGCGCATTTTTTGCGGGTATTTGCAGGGGCGGGTGCGCCTCTTTTGCATTGCACGCGACTGGCGCCAAGGTGACTTGCGACGGGCCGTATCAGCGGTTAGCATGGCGCATGCACTTACCTTTCGGCAGGTAAATGCTGACAGTGAACCGATTTGCTGCCCCCACAACAAGGAGACTTTCATGGAACTCAACACCATCACTCTGACCGTCGACGCCGGCGTGGCCGTGGTCACGCTCAACCGCCCGCCCGTGAATGCGCAGAACATAGAGCTGCGCGAGGAAATCACGCGCGTGTTCGACCTGCTTTCCGACCGCGACGACGTGGCCTGCATCGTGCTGACCGGCGCGGGCAAGGCGTTTTCCGCCGGCGCCGACATCCGCGAGCGCCCCAACCTCGCGGGCGTCGCCGGTGCCTACGGCGCGCACAACCGCCGCGTGCGCGAGTCCTACTACGCCGTGGTCGAATGCTCCAAGCCCATCATTGCCGCGATCAACGGCCCGGCGCTGGGCGCGGGCTTCGGCCTGGTGATGGCGTCCGACATCTGGGTCGCGTCCGAAGACGCCTATGTGTCCATGCCCGAAATCAATGTGGGCCTGGCCGGCGGCGTGACCTTTCTGCAGAAAGTCTTCGGCCAGTCGCGCGCGCGCCGCATGTTCTATACCGGAATGAAGGTCTCGGCCCAGGAACTGTACCGCCTGGGCCTGATCGAGGCCTGCCTGCCCGCCGACGAACTCATGCCCTACTGCATGGAGATGGCGCGCGACATTGCCTCCAAGAGCCCGATCGCCATGCGCCTGGCCAAGGAAGCCGCGCGCATGACCCTGGTCATGCCTTCGCGCGACGCCTACCGCTACGAGCAGGGCAATACCGTGGCGCTGTCCAAGACCGAAGACTCCAAGGAAGCCCAGCGCGCCTTCCTCGAAAAGCGCGACCCGGTCTACACCGGCCGCTGAGCACACGCCCGCCCGCGCCCTGCCCTACAACCGGTAGACGCGGGCCGCCGTGCCCTCGAACAGCGCGGCCTTTTCGCCGGCACTCGCGCCGCCGGCCAGGCGCTTGAACGCATTCCACAGCGTCACATAACTGCAGCCCGTCTTGTCCATGGGAAAGTTGCTTTCAAACATGCAGCGCTGCACGCCAAACGCCGCAATGCAGTGCTCTATATAAGGAGCCCACGCACTGGCCAGGACTTGCGAGCCCACGGGCCTTGCGGCTTGATGCCAGCCAAAGCCGCAGCGCGGCATGGCCAGGCCGCCGAGCTTGACGACGATGTTCGGGTGGCGGCTCAGCGCCTGCATTTGCGCCTGCCAGTCGTGCAGCACGGCGTCGCGCTGCCCGGCATACGGGCCCACGCCCAGCGGCCCGCCGCAATGGTTGAGTACCAGCGTGGTCTGCGCACAGGCCGCGGCCAGCCGCGCCACGTCCGCGAGCTGCGTGTGATAGACCCAGATGTCGAGCGTCAGCCCCAGCCGCCCCAGCGCGCGCACCGCCTGCTGCACCTGCGGCTGCAGCAGTACCTCGGCATGGCCCGCGCCCAGCGCATGGATGGCCGGGTCCGCATGCCAGGTGGGCCGGCTGCGCAGGCCGCGAAACCGGCCCTGCCCGGCCTGGATATGTTGCTCCAGCACCGGCGTGATCTGGTCGCCCAGCTGCAGATCGGCCCAGCCGACAATGCCGGCGCACATATCGGCACCGCTTTGGGCAGGGCCGCTGTGCTGGACGACATATTCGGTTTCGCCCACAGGCCGCAGCGCCTCGGGGCCATGCGCGCGGTAGTGCGACAGGCATTCGACAAACACCGTCGCGCGCACCGCATGGCCGCTGCCCACATC
>NZ_JAVWWA010000024.1:0-49270 GCF_036666375.1 Comamonas sp.
TCCAACCTGGAAAACCGACCCAGAACGCCTGTGTCGAACGATTCAACAAGACCTAGCGCACCGAGGTGCTGGACTGCTGCGTGTTCGAGTCGCTGCAGGAAGTGCGCGACATGACAGCCGATTGGCTGCACCGTTACCACCACCACCGCCCCCATGAATCTCTCGGCCGAATCCCTCTGGTCGAGTAACGTGTCAAACGGTTCCCCAACCTCTACTTCTGACTGGCTCAGGAATTCGAGGAGGCTTCATACCAAGCGGAAACAGCGGCAGAGGTTTCCCGCGTACCGCTGTTCGCACCGTCTGGATTGGACTGGCTCGTCGCCAAAGTGCCGAGGCGGGCGTTCAGTACCTGATTCACTCAGCCCAGGCGATGTTGGATTCGCGCAATTTCTGAGCTGCGCGCCTAGCCATTCAGCAGGCGGCCGCCGTCAAGGACGATTCGTCCAGCGCGACTCGTCCGATGCCAGATACAGCACTGCTTTGGCCACCTCGTCGGCGGTACCGAAGCGGCCCAGCGGAATGGTTGCCGTGATCGCTTTGTTGATCTGCTCGCGATAAGCTTGCGGAATACCGGCCTTGTCGTAAAGCGGAGTCTCGACGGGGCCAGGGCTCACCGCGTTGACACGGATGCCACGGCCCAGCAATTCGGTCGACAGCGTCTTCGACATGTTCAGCAATGCGGCCTTCGTTGCGGCATACACGGACGAGCGATCCGCGCCTGCATGCGCGCTTACGGAAGTAGTCAACACGACGGAAGCAGGATTTGCAAAGACCGGCAACAGCGCCTGCATCAGGAAGTACGGCCCTTTGACGTTGATGTCGAAAATGCGGTCGAACATGTTTTCCGTCCACTCCTCAATGGGCCGCCAGACGGAGATGCCGGCGTTGAGGAAGGCAACGTCGAGTTGGCCGTAGTGTTCCTTGATGACTTGTGCCAGCTCCTTTTGGGCTGCGACGCTGGCCGAGTCGGCGCGCAGCACCGGTACTTCCGGGCCCAATTCGGCCTGGGCCTTTGCTATCGAATCGGGGTTGACACCCGTGACGATCACGCGAGCACCCTCCGCCAGGAATTGCTTCGCCGTTTCCAGCCCGATGCCACTGGTGCCGCCAGTGATGAGAGTACGTTTACCTTGCAAGCGCGACATTTGAATTCTCCGGTGAATGACGACCACTGCGGTCGACATGGGGAAATATGCGCTCATGCCTCGAATCCAATAAGACTGCCTATTTGCATATAATTCATGCAGATTAGGCATGAATTGAGGTGAAGAAGTGGACCGATTTCTTTGGATGACATGCTTCGCGCGTGCTGTAGAAACGGGGAGCTTCTCGGCGGCAGGGCGCGATCTAGGGCTGGGGCAACCCAATGTAAGCCGCTATGTAGCGGCTCTGGAGGATCATCTGCAGACGCGTTTGCTCCACCGGTCCACGCGCAAGCTCTCCTTGACGCCGGAGGGGGAACGCTACTATGCGGACATCCGGCGCATCCTGGATGCGGTGGATGAATCCGAATCGTGCTTCAGGAACAACGTCGAGCCATCGGGACTTTTGCGCGTAGCCTGTCCGACAGCTCTCGCACACGCGTTTGTGCTGCCGCATGTGCCGGCCTTTTTGGCGCGCTACCCTCAATTGATCCTGGATCTCCAACTCAACGATCGATACGTAGACCTGGTCAATGAAGGCACCGAACTCGCCATTCGCATAGGACAGCTGGAGGACAGCAGCTTGCGCGCCCGGCCTCTTGGGTGGTACGACCGGGTCTTCGTCGCCAGCAAGGACTACTTGGCCAAACGCGGAGTTCCGCAGACCCCGGATGATCTACGCGACCACGATTGCATCGTCTACACCTTGCTGTCGTCCGGGGCGACCTGGCGATTCCGGGACGCGGACATTCCAGTTTCCGGCAGGCTCAGGATCAACTCGCCCGACGCTGTGAGTGCGGCGGTCGCGGCAGGCCTGGGTGTGGCGCATGGACCTGCGTGGCTGTTCGAGGGCGGATTGAACAGCGGGAGATTGCAGTTCATTCTCACCGAGCATGCGGCTCCCCCGGTGCCCGTGCAGATGGTTTATGTCGCCAATAGACTGCTCCCCACGCGGGCTATCGTGTTCATGGATTTCATGGCGGACGTGTTTTCAAAGATTCCAGCCTTGAATGGCGGCACCCCTGCGCCGCCCCTATAAGACGAGACGATAAAACGTGACCCCCTGAGGAAGTTCTGCTTTAACCACTGCAGGCGTAACTGCGTCAAAAATTCAGTGGTGACCGAACCGGCGCGGCTTGAAGGAATCAGCGACGGGATCATGAGCCGTCGGTGCCGGCTCCCACAGGCTTGAGCGCCTCCCGCTGGCGCCTGAAGCGGTGCGACGCCACCCGCAAGTGCAGTCGCATCACCTGTTTTGCGAGCTCGCCGTCACCCGCCCTGACGGCCGCGGCGAGGTCGCGGTGGTGGCTCAGGCTCTGCAGCTTGTCTTGCAGCGTGCTGATGAAGTGCGATCGCAGCACGATTGGCATGTCGATCAGCGACGTCAGGATCGAGTGCAGGCGTGGCGATCCGCTCGCGTCCAGAATCGCTCGGTGGAATCGGGCATTGTTTTCCTGCAGTCGCTCGGGTAGTTCATCTCCGCCTTTGTGGATCGCGCGCTCCATCTGGCCATTGAGATCGTCCAGTACGTCAGCGAGGGCGGCCCCGCCGCGACGGGCAGCCAGTTCGGCGGCATGCGATTCGAGCAAGCCGCGCAAGTCGAAGGTCTCCTCGATGTCGAAATCAGTCCACTCGGCCACCCGAACGCCCCGATTCGGGTCGGCCGTGGCCAGGCGATCGTCGATGAGGCGCTTCAGGGCAGCACGCACCGGCGTGCGGCTGATCGCCAGTTCACGCGCGATGTGCTCCTCTTTCAACTGCTCACCCGGAGCATAACCGCCACCGACCACCCGCTGGCGCAGAACCTCATAGGCCTTTTCGGCCGCACTCGCTTTAATTGTTTTGATATTGTTCATCTTGCACTTTGCAAAGCGAAAGCTCGCCTTAGTAATCGATAACCCCTAGTGCCAAAGTCTTGCTGTTTTGTATTTGCATTGTACATTTCAACCAACGCAACCCAATTCAACACAAACAGAATCCTATGCTCGGACTTCAAATCCTCAAACGCCGTCGCCAAGTCCCAGCAGGGCTCATCGACGCCTTCCGCGGCCTGCCGGTCGCCAACATCAGTGACTGCATGACCCGGATGACGGCAGGTGGCCCTCGCCTTCGCCCCATGCACAAAGGTGGCGCTCTCGCTGGCCCCGCACTCACCGTGAAGTGCCGCCCAGGAGACAACCTGATGATCCACAAAGCGCTCACCATGGCCCTGCCGGGTGACGTGATCGTGGTGGATGCGGGAGGAGATCTGACCAACTCCCTCTTCGGCGAAATCATGGTTGCTACCGCGGTGAAGATCGGCGTAGCCGGCATAGTGCTCAATGGTGCCGTCCGGGACTCCAAGGAGATCGGTCAGGGCGAATTCCCGCTCTACGCCGCGGGCGTCACGCACCGCGGACCATACAAGGACGGCCCTGGCGAAATCAACGTGCCGATTGCCATCGACGGGATGGTGATTCTGCCCGGCGACCTGATTGTGGGCGATGCGGACGGGCTGCTCTGCATCCCCTTCGACGATGCGCAGCAAGTGCTGGCCGCAACACACAAAAAGATGGAAGCCGAAAGGAAGATGCTGGCCGACATTGCGGCGGGCCAGCTCGATACGACGTGGATCGATGCAACGCTCAAGCGCATCGGCTGCAACCCGGAGGCTGTGTGATGTCCAAGCTTCAAAAGCGGGTCGTTCGCTCCGACTTGTGGATCGCACCGGCGTTCGACGAGCGTCTGGCCAGCGAGCGCGACATTGCACTGGGAATTTTCCCGGTGCGCGGCAACAGCGCGGCTGCGTGGGACATGCTGTCGGCCGCACACGTCTATCACATCTCCGCCGCAAAGGATGAGCTGCCTCAGGAGTTCTTTGCCCGCGCCGAGCTTCTTGCCCGTTGCCCTGACCTGCTGTGTGTTTCAGCCGGAGGGGCTGGCTATGACACGGTGGACGTCGACGCATGCACAAAAGCTGGTGTGCTGGTTGTCAATCAAGCCGGCGGCAACGCAATTTCCGTGGCCGAGCACACGCTCGCGATGGTCCTCGGCGTTTCTCGCCGCATGATCGAAGGCGACCGCCGCATGCGAAGCGAGATCGGCTACTCCCGCGAGGACGTGATGGGTCACGAGATTTGCGGCAAGACGATAGGACTGGTGGGAATCGGCCACATCGGCTCGCGGGTCGCAGGCCTTGCGCGCGCCTTCGGTCTGGAGGTCATCGCCACCGATCCTTTCCTGTCCCACGAAGAGATCACCCGTCGCGGTGCTCAGCCTGTGTCCTTCGATGAACTTCTTGCGCGATCGGATTTTGTGTCCCTGCACTGCCCGCGAGATGCGAGCACCATGAAGCTCATGAATGCCGACACCTTTGGCCGCATGAAAAAGGGATCGATCTTCATCACCACAGCGCGTGGCGGCATCCACGACGAAGCGGCGCTGGTACAGGCACTGCGGTCTGGGCATTTGGCCGGCGCCGGCGTGGACGTGTGGGACCAAGAGCCGCCACCGTTGGACCACCCGCTGCTAGGCATGGACACCGTCTTCGCGACCTACCACGTGGCGGGTGTCACCCACGAATCGCGCGGCAATGTCGCTGCAATCAGCGCGCAGCAGATCGTAGATCTGCTGGCCGGACAACGCCCTCCCCGCCTCATCAATCCCGAAGCCTTGCCTGCCTACGAGAAGCGTCGCGCGCAGATCTTGGGCTGAATCCCGCCGACTTCCTTCTCAACTTACCGTTCCCGAAAGAGACTGCTGAAATGCAACGCATCACCGCTCTCCTGCGCCGCTTCGTACCGGCCCTGGTCTTGTCCACTGTCGCCGCCACCCCTGGCATGGCGTTCGCCGCCTATCCCGAACAACCGATCAAGATGATAGTGGCGTACGCTCCCGGAGGGGGCAGCGACGTCATCGCGCGGCTGGTTGCGCAATACATGGCCAAGCATCTTGGCCACAACGCGAGCATCACGGTCATCAACCGCCCAGGCGCAGGCGGTGGGATCGGCTTCAGCGAGCTCACGCGCGCTCCAGCAGACGGCTACACGATCGGCATGATCAACACGCCCAATGTTCTGACCATTCCGATCGAACGAAAGTCCAACTTCCACTGGCAGGACTACGACCTGCTGGGCAATGTTGTCGACGATCCCGACAACATCTCGGTGCGCGTTGATAGTGAATTCAAGACGCTCAAGGACCTTGTGACGTATGCGAAGGCGCATCCTGGCGAGGTGTCTTACGGGACCACCGGGGTCGGCTCGGACGACCATCTTGCGGCCTTGCAGCTCGAAAAGGCGGCTGGGATCAAGATGAACCATGTGCCATTCAAAGGTGCCGCCGAGGTCCTCAATGCCACGGTGGGCAAACAGATCACGATCGCTGTCATGAACATCGGCGAGGCGCTCGCCGCGGTGAAAGGCGGCAACCAGCTTCGCCAGCTCGGCCAAATGAGTGCCAAGCGCAGCAGCGTAGCTCCGGACGTGCCGACGTTTCGCGAACAGGGGTACGACATCATCATGGCGTCCCTGCGCGGCTTCGCAGCGCCCAAAGGCTTGCCCGCACCGGTGCGCGAGCAGCTCACCTCCGCACTGAAGAAGACCGCCGCAGACCCGGAATTTCAAGCCAAAGCGGCGAGCTACTTCGCGCCCCTGCGCTATCTTGAACCTCAAGCCTACTCGGCAGAACTGAAAGACACCGAGGCCAGTTTCAGGCAGCTCTGGCAAGTGATGCCTTGGGGCGAAAAGTAAGTAGCGGATGCAGCCCGAAACTTCAGCCAGCGACGTGGACCGGCAGGCCCACGCCGCGGCAACAACCCGCTTCGGCAAACCGATTGTCCTTCCGGCACGGTTGGGCCATGTTCTTTCCCTGGACGACTTCGAAGCTGCAGCACGCCGACACCTGCCAGCACCGGTGTTTGCGTACGTTTCAGGCGGGGTGGAGCGCAATCAATCACTGAGGGCGAATGCGAGAGCGTTCGAAGCATTCGAGTTCGTGACAAGAGTTCTGGCCGATACATCGAAGCGCTCCACAGCGACAAAATTGTTCGACCGCACTTGGTCGGCACCCATTGGGATCGCGCCGATGGGCATCTGCGCTCTGTCGGCTTACCGCGGGGATCTGGTGCTCACGCGGGCGGCGGCGCACGAGAACATTCCGATGGTCATGAGCGGCTCCTCGCTCATCCGGATGGAAGAGATCATCAAAGCGAACCCCCACGCCTGGTTCCAGGCTTACCTCCCGGGCACGGAAGACGAAATCGTGGCACTGATCGAGCGCGTCAAGATCGCAGGCTTCGGAACCCTGGTGGTGACGCTCGATGCCTCCATTGCGTCGAATCGCGAAAACAACATTCGGGCCGGCTTCTCTACGCCGCTTCGGCCGAGCATGGCATTGGCCTGGGAGGGACTCACACATCCGCGGTGGCTGTTCGGTACCTTCCTCAATACGATCATGCGCCACGGCATGCCGCATTTCGAGAACAACCATGCACGGCGAGGCGCTCCCATCCTCTCGGCAAGCGTATTGCGCGATTTCTCCGATCGTGGTCACCTCGGCTGGCAACACATTCGGATGGTCCGCGCGATGTGGCCGGGAAAGCTGGTCATCAAGGGGATCCTCGATGTCCGGGATGCGCGCTTGGCGGTGGAGACCGGGGCCGATGGTCTCATCGTATCGAACCACGGAGGCCGCCAGCTTGACAGTACCGTGTCGCCCCTTCGGGTGCTGCCCGGCATCGTGCAAGCCTGTCCCGAAGTGGCGGTGATGATCGACAGTGGCTTTCGGCGCGGCACCGACGTGCTCAAGGCACTTGCCATGGGCGCGAAGTTCGTCTTCATCGGCCGGCCTTTCAACTACGCAGCCGCCGTCGCGGGCGAACCCGGCGTGCGCAAAGCCATTTCACTCCTGCGCGAGGAGACCTCGCGCGACATGGCGATGCTGGGCGTGTCGTCGCTGCAGGACCTGGAAAGGGACTGCTTGTTGGAGGCGTGATCGCCAGAAGACGACGTTGTCAGTCCAAATTGATCGCAATGCGCAGTTCCTATCTGTCCCGCTGGGGCCAGCAGCGCTGCCGCGAAGACATAGTTGTTCATGCCCCGCGCCCACCGGGCCGACATAGGTGATTGCCTTGCCCAAACATTCGAGCAGGGCTATTGCGGCACGAAGACCTGCGCCTCACCGGGCATGATCGCCAGCGTACCGGCGACCGCCTTCTTGACCCCGCTCCGGCGCATCGATCAACGCCACGCACTGCTGCTGCAGCCGTTGCGTCAGTGCGCGCCTGCGGTTGACATAGGCCGAGCGCAGCCGAACTTGGCAGCGAATTCTGCGCGCCCAACAAACGCCTGGTCCAAGCATCGATTCAGGCTGCCGTGGCCACCGCCCCCATCACCAGCCCGGCTTCGCGAGGCCGCGCATGGAACCAGGACGGCCTATGGCGCGCTCGCGAAGAACAGGGCTTTTAGAGCTCCACAGTGCCAACCCGGCATTTGCGAGTCCCCGGACTTGATCACGTGTTCGCCCCTAGCGCGGCGGCGCCGCTCCCTGTGCAGGAATCCACCGGTGCAGCAATGCCGCAGCCAGCGCGGCCAGCGCGCCCATGGCGGCAATACCGGTCGCGAGCGACGCTGCGGAGACAATCAGCGACAGCAGCGCGGGCCCGGCGGTAGCGCCGATGTCCGCCAGCAGACGCCAGACCCCGAGGAAATACGACCTTCCCTGCACCGGCGCGTGATCGGCGCCCAAGGTCATGTTCATGCCAGAACTGATGCCATTGCCAAAGCCGATCAGCATGGCCACCAGCAGCAGGGCCGGCAGGCTGCCGGTCAGCGGCATCAGCAGCATGCCCGCACCCATGAACAGCATCGCGGGCAACGCGACCCAGCGGCGGCCCTTGACGTCCATCACCTTGCCCGCTGGATAGAACACCAGCGTCTCGATGCCGCCGGCCACGCCGAACAGCAGTGAGGCTGCGGTAGGGCCCAGGCCCAGGTGGTCAGCCCACAGCGGCAGGACGACCGAGCGCGACGCGCGCACCGCGCCGACCAGCAAGATCGCCAGGCCCAGCGTCAGAAAAACGCGGTGGTGGTCGGCAATGGCCGACAGCAACGAGACCGGCTTTGCGGTCTGCGCGGATGGCTGGCGCTGGTGGCCGGGCAGGTCCGGAATCCGGGAACCAAGGGCTGCGGCCGAAAGTGCCGCCACCATTCCTACAGCAAAGGCCGCGGACAGGCCGTGGAAGTAGATCACCGCGGCGCTGAGAAACGGCCCGACGAAACTCCCTATGCGCACCACTCCGCCTAGCGCCGAGAGCGCGCGGGCGCGGTGGCTCAAGGGCACCACCTCGGTCATGTAACTCTGGCGCGCGAGGTTGTACATGGCCTGCGACATGCCCATCATGAAGCAGCCCAGGGCAAACACGCCGAAATGCGTCGCGAAGAAACAGACCGCCATGCCAAGCGCGCTCCACAGCCCGGCAACCACGATCGCGCTGCGCTCGCCCCAGCGCGCGGTGAACAGCGAAGCCGGAATGTTGTTGAGCACGCAGCCGATGCTGATCAACGTCACCGCCAGCGCAGCCATGGGAATGGATGCGCCCAGCTCCCTGGCCAGCAGCACGACGACGGGAAGAATGGCCCCGTCGCCTATGCCAAACAGCAGCGCCGGGCCGAACGCGGCGACTGCGATCTTGCGAAATGAGAAATCGTTCAAGGGGTTCAATCTGAGATGGCGTGATGAGGGCCCTGGCAATCGAGCCAGATCCCCGCTGGCAGCAAAACCAGCGCATATGCAAGTGGTGGGCTGACTTTTAACTGCGGCTTTGAGCCGGTGCGACGCTCGCGCCCTCTATCCCGTGGCGCTTGAGTGCTTCAGCGATGAAGCCGCTTTGCTTGCGCTCCTCGAGAAAGCCGTGCAGCGCTGCCGCCGCGGCTTCGCCCCGGCTGGTGGGCGTGCCCATGGCTTGCTGAATGACCATGAAACGGCCTGGCAGCAGGCGCAGGCCGGCAATGCGCTGCGCGTCCGCCTGCAGCTGCTGCTTGACGCCGGCCGCCACATCGGCCTGTGTCGCCACGAAGCTGTCCACCACGGCCGGTGAGGTGGCAGCGCGCTCGATCGTCGCCTGCCGGAGTTCACGGCTCAGGAACAAGTCATAGGCGCTGCCCTTGCCCACGGTCACGCGTCTGCCGGGCTGGTCCACCTCTTCATTGGCTTGCAACGGCGAGGCCGCGCGCACCAGGTAGGCGCCCTCGATCAAAACATAGGGTGCGGTGAAGCGGATGCTCTGGCCCCGCAACGGGTCGATGGCAAAGAAGCCGATATCGGCCTGCTGCGTGGCGACGGCCTCGACGGACTTGCCCGCCGCATCGAAAACAACCAATTCCACGCCTACCCCCAGCTGCTCGCCAAAAGCACGGGCCAGGTCCACGGACACCCCGCCCACTTCTCCCGTCTGCGCGTTGCGGTGGGCCAGGATCGGATTGCCCAGATTGATGGACGCCCGAAGAACGCCCATGGGCGTGAATGCTTGAAGAATGTCGGGGGATACGTGCATGGTGCAGGGGGTCAAGGTTTGAGAATTCCGCTGATCTTTTCGAGATTGCGCAGCGTGCTCGACAAATGCACCCGCATGGCCTGCGCGGCTTCGTCGTTGTGCCCCCGCTCCAGCAGATCGAGCAGGTGCAGGTGCTGTTCGCAGTGTTCGCGGTAGCGCGAGCGTTCCTGCATGGAACGGTAGGACAGCAAGCGGCGCACGCGGTTCACGCGCCGGATGGTGTCGATGAAAAACGGATTGCCCGAGCCTTCGACCAGCGATTCGTGGAAGCGCACGCCGCGTTCGTGCAGGTTGTCCGCGCTGTCGGTCGCTATGCCGCCTTGCAGCAGATGCCTCTCCGCGGCACGGCAACGCTCGATGACATCTGGCGCCAGGTGGTAGCCGGGCTCGAGCAGGGCCGCGGGTTCCAGGGCCAGTCGCAAGCGGTAGGACTGCAAAAGACTGTCGGCCGTGGTCAGCATCGAGGAGAAGCTCCAGCCATAGCCGGGCTTCTTCTCGGCCCAACCTTCGCTGGAGATCCGTGCCATGACGCTGTTGAGCTGAGCCGGGGTCAGCGCATAGCGGTGCTTGATCTCGGTTTCCTTGACGTCGCGGGGCAGCAGTCCACGCAGAAGGTCTTCGGCAATGCGAAAGTAGACATCCGAGACGACATTGGTTTCACCGATGCCCAGTTGTTCCACCAGGGTCTTGGTGGGAGCCACCACGGGCGTGGCCAGGAAGTAGCCTCGATTGGCTTCGCGCTTGAGAACGCCTTTTTCCGCAAGAATGCCCAACGCCTCATTGATGGGCGAGCGGGACACCCGCAAACGGTCGGCAAGCAGTTGCGCAGGCAGATGGCTGCCCACGGTCATCTCCTGCGCCTTGATCAATTCAAGGATCTTGGTGACTATGGTTTGTTCGATACGCATGGCATCGGATTGTCCATTCAAGCCGGACATTGCGCTGCGGTTTCCTGTCGGTGTTGTTGCAGCATCCGTTGCAAGGTCGAGGGAATGACGCCGCCCTTGCGCAGCAGGTCCACTTCCAACTGCGTCTCGACCGCGGCTGTCGCAGTCAGTGGCTCGCTGTCGCCGTTGACGCGCAGAATGCGCACCACAACCGGGCCACGCGGCGTGATGGCGTCCGCTGGGGCATCCACCATGATGCGATCGCCCAGAACCAGATGCAGCGACGCGGGTGTCACACCTGGCGGGAAGCGCAGCGGCAGGATGCCCATGCCGATCAGGTTGGAGCGGTGAATGCGCTCGAAGCTGTTGGCCAGCACGCTGCGGATGCCCAGCAGCCGCTGCCCCTTGGCGGCCCAGTCACGCGAGGAGCCGGTGCCATAGCGCTCGCCGGCCACCAGCACCACCGAATCTCCGTCATCCGCGTAGCGGCACGCGGCGTCATACAGCGGCATGACGTCGCCGCTGGGCACGTGGACGGTATGTGCTACCGGCACGTCGGGCGCGAGCAGATTCTTCAAGCTTTTGCTGTGAAACGCGCCGCGCACCATCACTTCCCAGTTGCCGCGGCGCGATGCAAAAACGTTCAGGTCGTTGCGGTCGTCGCCGCGCTCGACCAGGAAGTCGGCCACCAGGCTGTCCCTGGGAATGGCGCTGGCCGGCGAAATATGGTCGGTCGTAATGTCGTCGCCCACCACCAGCAGCGGATAGGCGGTGAATTGTCCCAGCAGGCTGCCTTCGTTCAGGTCGGCAAACGGCGGGCGGCGCAGTGCCGTGGACTTCGGCTCCCAGGGATAGAGCGGCGTGTCCGGTGCCGGCAGCTGGTGCCAAAGCGGATTCTGCAAGGCGATCTGGAACGCGCGGCGGTAGTCCGCGGGGTCCTGGGATGCGGCCAGGCAGGCGTCGATTTCCGCGGCGGACGGCCAGAGCTCCTGCAGGAAGACGCAACGCCCGTCCGCTGTCACCTGGATGGGATCGATGCGCAGGTCCTTTTCGGCGTCTCCGGCCAGCGCAAACGCAATGACCAGGGGCGGCGACATCAGAAAGCCCAGGTCCAGATATGGCCTGTTTGCCTCGGTAAAAACACCCAAGAGTGTGATTGCCCAGATCAACAAGGAGATGACATATATCCTCCACCTTCCGGAAATTCAGTCGCAATTTGCATCCATGGCGCTGGATGCCGCACCTGGCTCGCCGGAAAATGCCGAAGCTTTCATCAGCAAGGATATCCAGCGCTGGGCTGAAGTCATCAAGGCAGGAAACATCAAGGTGGAGTGAACTCCGTTGACTGTGCCGGACCATGCCGTTGACGGCAAAGTTCAGCCAGCAGCAGGCGATTATTGAACTGAGGCCAGTCCATTTCTGCGGGCTGCGCCATCATTCAAAATTGAACAAGACCAAAGATCAGTGCGCAGAAATAATTTCTGTTTCGCACCGCCATGTACTTTTCGAGATCAAATAAAAAATAAATCAATGAAAAATATTATATCAATAGCAGTTGCGCTGATTCCTTTCAGCAGTATTGCAAACGCTCAGGGAGTCGTATCATTATATGGAAGAGTCGACTCGACCATTGCCAAGCCTATCGGCGCAGATGCCATTTCCATGCAAAATGGAACTGGCAGCCGACTGGGTTTCAGAGGAGTTGAAGATCTCGGCAATGGTTTCAGTGCGTTCTTTGTTCTGGAGCATCGATTCAATGCCGACACCGGAGCCCAGACCGATAGCCTGCGCTACTTCAGGCAGTCGTATATGGGAATAGAATCCAAAGAATGGGGTCAACTTCTGCTGGGCCGTGACTACACCGCTGCATATTGGGAAACACAGGTTGCCGCAGACTATTTTGGGAATTCCAGCGTGGCCAACTTCACCAACATTGTGACCGGTGGCATTGGACAGGTTCGCGAAGACAATCAAATAAAATACTCCAAGCGCCTGGGTCCTGTTGCCACGGTAGTGCAACTGTCTCTGGACAGAAATCAAGGGGCTGGCAGTCTTTCGGACTATCCACACCGACCTAAAAGTCTTGCTATCACCTATCGCGAAGGACCTCTTCGCGCCTCTTGGGGATATGAGAATCCGGGCAATGAGCGCGATGTATGGAATGCTGCCACGCTCTCCTATGAATTCAAGAAGTGGACGCTCCACGGTTTGCTCGGAACCGGCAAGACCAAGGAGGGGTTCAAGCGGAAATCATTACTGCTATCGAGCTCCATTCAGTTATCGCCGCATGGACAGTTACTTTTCAACTATGGACGCCTAAAGCAGGATACAAATACCAGCGCATTGAATTCCCGAATCGGTCTTGGCTACTATCATTCACTCTCAAAAAGAACCACGCTATATGTGGACTTTGCCCACGACGACAAAGTTGCCCACGAGAAGTGGGGCTACGACATCGGGCTTAGACATTCATTTTGAACCTTCCCTGAACCAGTTCAGGGACTGGGTATTCCCACCGTATAAACACATCGAATCGCGCGCTCCCGCTATGCCATCAACGCCGCTTGATGTAGTTGAACACCCCAGGCGGAGTAATCGCGAAGGTGTTCTTTCATGACCTTGCACATCCGACGTACGCTGTGCTTACGTCGGTGCTGTTGAGGAATGCGTACTTTACCCGGAGCTGCCTGGAAGACATCGAGCCGGGCCGACACATCGGCCAACTTGTGGCCTTGCTCAGTGATCTGTTTTACCGCTTCGGTCTTGAATTCTTCAGGGTCGTCTGTTTACTCATGGCACCGCCTATTTTGCCTCAGGCTGAGCCTCAAAGGTATATACAAATCCCGGGGAAATTCAATCCCACGATTTTCGCGACGCCCTAGGACACGAGGACGATACCCAGGCGGTTGTTGGCCTGGTGCAGCCCTCGCGCCTGGGTCAATGGCGTATAGGTGGGCGCACCAAATTTGTCTTGCGCCCTGTCAAACAGCACGGCGGCGCGTTTGTCGTTGAGTTGTTTGGAGACGAAGAGAAAGCCATCCACGTTCGCAGGATGCCTATGGACGGCCGCAGCCCACTGCTGGGTGACATCGTACGGGTGCTCAGCCGACAGGCTGTTGTTTCCACCAATGCGTTTGAGATGCTGCCCGGTAAGGTCGGCGAGTCTCAGCATGCCGTGATTGGCCCCTGCTGCAAAAGTGACCAAATAGCGCGTCTTGATTTCCTCCGGCCGTATCCTGAACTGCCCCTTTTCAGGCAACACGTCGTGCAGCACCGACTCCGCGATGGCTGTGTCCAGCTGCAGACCGCAGTAGCAAGCCCCAAACTGCTTGTTCGGGTCGTCAAACCGGTTGGCCGCATGTCTTCCAAAGTAAGGCTCCCCGGTATTGCGCCGGCCTATTCTCTTGAGCGACATCACGGCAACCTCCTTGATGTGCAGCGGAAGATCGGAAAAATCAGCAGCGGGTGGCTGAAGTGGCACGGCGCTCAAGCCTGTTGGGCAAACGCAGCAGCGACGTCCTTGACCTTGGCAACCCGGCCCGCAGCAAGGGCCTGCAGCGGAGTTTCACCTCCCAAGGAGCCTTTGCGCGTGAGGAAGAACTGCAGCTTGGAGCCTCCCGGCAGATCACCGAGCACTTTGCTTACGGACTCCAGATGCCTGCGGTCATATGCGGGATCGGCGTAGAACGCCGGAAAGTAGCGCTCGGCCCTGTGCATCAGAGAAAAAATGCGGTGGCTTTGGGCGGCCTTGGACACGGCTTGCCTGGTGGTCCATCCCATCAGCTCCTGGAATTCCACGGGCGTCACCAGCTGTCCCTTGCGGACCATGGCTTCAGTGCTATCCAAAATCAAAGCAGCGCGCGCGTCGTGTTCGTCAGGCTGATTGCTCCTATCGGATGCTGCTGGGGTCTCGATTGCTGCGACCCGCAGGACACTCATGGTCTTCTCCAGCTCCTGCAAAGCAATCTTCAGCTCATCGCGCAAGCTTGCCCCCAAGTGCTTGTTGCCGTCCACCGGCGAGGGAACGATGCGCAAAATGCCATCATTGAACTCGCGAAGACTGTCGACAAACGCCGGAATGTCGACTTTCTGCGTGGCACGCATACGGGTGGTCGTGGACATGGCAACTCCTTAGCAGAGTTTCCAATTTAACCGGGATTGACAACCATGTCAACCAAAGCAACCGTGTAGCCTAGATGATTGCGTGATGTCTTGGGTTGCCAGGTAGGATCATGCGCACGCCTGCGAGGGCTGCAAGCATATGGCCGAGGCTATCACCTGCACGCGCGGTATCAGCGCGGAATGCCCGTCACGGTCACCGGCGACGCGCCTTGGGCCGCGCGTTTGAAAATCGATGGCGAGACGCCAGTATGCTCCTTGAAGAAGCGCGAAAAATTGCCGGGCGCGGTGAAACCCAGATCCAGCGCCACATCGGTCAAGGCAGCGCCCGCGGCCACTCGGCGCATGGCTTCCTCTACCCGAACACCGCTCCAGAACACCTGCGGTGTGGTGTGCAACTGATCGCGAAACAGTGCGAAGAAGTGGCTTCGCGACAGCCCGACCCTGGCGGCAATCGCTTCGATGGAGGCCGGATCGGCCACGTTTTCGCGCATGTGCGCGATGGCGCTTCGAAGGCGCGGGTCCAGCATTGCGCCCACGGGGTCCGTGCCTACGCTTTCCTGCACCGGACCATCGATGGCGACTTCGAGCAGCCGCTCGACCTCATCATCGACCGCCGGCCGGCTGCCCTGAGCTGACAGCATCAAGTCCAGCACCTTCCAGCAGGAGCGGCGCAGCGCTGCGTCGATAAAGACGCGTGGCGCGGCAAAGCGCAAGCTGCGATTCTTTGCCCGTGCCCGGCTTTCCAGCCAGCGCTGCGACAGCATGAACACCAGGAAAAGGCAGACCCCCTGATCTTCAAGCAAGACCATGTCATGGGCCTCCAAGGCATTCACGCCCAGAGCGATGTTCTCGCCGTACTCGACGGTCTGCGCGCCGACATGCGCGCAGGCACGTGCGCCACCCAGCCAGAAAGCCAGCTGGCTTTCGGAATGGGCGTGGGCTACCAGGTTCGCGCGCGACTCCAGGACGATGGCGGTACCGAACGCGCCTTCGTGCAGGGCATAAGCCTCTGCCATGGTTTTGTCTCCTTCATGTGGGGCTTGGCGTGATTGTTCCGCGTGCCGAGGCCGCTGCGCGACCAACACCGGGAAAGTCCGGAGCACATCGCCGGACTATCCGATAAGCCGCCAGACCGGGCGATAAGCGCCCTTGGCCCGGTTTTCCTAAAGTTTCCATACCCGGGCACGACGCCCCGGTGGACCACACAACGACAGGAAATCCGCCATGCGCATCGCTACTTATATCGCCGACAACCGCCGCCAGGTGGGAATCGTTTCGGCCGACGGCCAGACCATCAACGCATTCCAGCTCAGTGCCGACGAAGCCCGGCGCGGCGCCCTCGGCATCATCGAGCGCCTGGCAGCCGGCGAGCGCCTGCCCGAGACCGTGGGCCAGCCCGTGGCAGTGGCCGGCGTCACGCTTGAAGCCCCGATCCCGCTGCCACGGCGCAACGTCTGGTGCGTAGGCCGCAACTACCACGCGCATGCGAGGGAGTTGCAGACTTCGGTGTTCAAGGACAACGCGGCAAAGACCGACGAATGGCCGATCGTGTTCACCAAGGTGCCCGAATGCGTGGTCGGCCCGCATGCCGATGTTCGTGTGCCGACCGAAGTCTCCAGCCAGATCGACTATGAAGCCGAACTCGCCGTCATCATCGCCAAGGGCGGCAAGAATATCCGTCGCGAGCAGGCACTGGCGCATGTGTTCGGCTACACGGTGGTCAACGACGTGACGGCGCGCGACGTGCAGATGCGCCACGGCCAATGGGACATGGGCAAGTCTTTCGACACCTTCTGCCCCATGGGACCATGGATAGTCACCGCCGACGAACTTGACGGCACGCAAACGCGCGTGCGTTGCTGGGTCAACGGCGAATTGCGCCAGGATGGTCCGGTAGCGAACATGATCTTCGACATCCCTTCGCTGATAGAAACCATTTCTCGCGGCATCACGCTGTACCCGGGAGACATCATTGCTACCGGCACGCCGGCCGGCGTCGGCATGGGCATGAAGCCAGCACAGTACCTCCAGGCTGGCGATGTCGTCAGGGTCGAAATCGACGGCCTGGGCAGCATTGAAAACCACTTCGTCTGAGGCCGGCCATGACCACCAGGATCATCCAAGGCATGGCCGTTGAAATCGACGGTGAGGGCGAAGACCTGCTGTGCATCCATGGGCTGGGCGGCTCGTCCAACACCTGGACGCCGCTGCTGCCTGCACTGCAAGGCTTCCGTGTCATTCGCCCCGATCTGCCCGGCAGCGCTCGCTCGCTGCTTCCCGAAGACGGGCTGTCGATTGCGGGCTATGTCGCTGCCCTGCAGCGGCTACTGCAGGCGCTGGACATTGCGACGGTGCATGTCCTTGCCCACTCGATGGGCACCATCGTCGCCCAGCATCTCGCCGTGCAGGCTCCGCAGCAAGTGCGCTCATTGGCCCTGTTCGGCCCGCTGACGGCGCCTCCCGACGCCGGGCGTCCCCACATCGAGGCGCGCGCTGCGCTGGCGCGCGGCGGCGTGGCACAGCTTCAGGAGATTGCCAACGCCATCGTGCAAGGCGCTACCAGCAAGGAAACCAAGGCCCAGCAGCCGGCGGTACTGGCGCTGGTGCGCGAGTCGGTCATGCGCCAGTCTCCGCAAGGCTATGCCCAGAGTTGCGAAGCGCTGGCCCGCGCGCAACCGGCAGCGATCGAGCAGATCGCTGTGCCCACGCTACTGCTGACCGGTGACCAGGATGGCGTGGCACCGCCGGCCAGTGTGGCGGCCATGGCGGCCCGCATTCCCCAGGCGCGACAGGTCGTGTTCGAAGGATGCGGGCACTGGACCCCGTACGAAATGCCTGCCGGCTGCATGCGGGAGCTGGAGCGATTCCACGCATCGGTCACGCGCCAGCAACCCACCGACTGAAGCAACCCGCGTTCTCGTGTTCGTCGATAAACATATACATATGGCCGCTCGCATCGCAGGCCAAAGGAGACCAGATCATGAACCGCATCACCTTTCGCAACGTCAATATTTTCGATGGCAGCGGCGCCCCGCCCTTTCGCGGTGAAGTCCTGGTCGACGGCAAGCGCATTCTGCAGGTGACACGCGCGCCCGGCACGGTGAACAGCGAGAACTCCCGCATCATCGAGGGACGGGGCCGCTTCCTGATGCCCGGCATGACCGAGGCGCACACCCATTTCAGCTGGAATGACCAGCCCTCGCTGGCCGCCATCCAGTTCATGCCGCCCGAAGAGCACATGCTCTGGTGCGTGCGCGTGGCCAAGCGGTATCTGGACATGGGCTGGACGTCCGCCATCGGCGCGGCGGCGGCCAAGCCCCGGCTGGATGTGGTGCTGCGCAACGCCATTGATGCGGGGGAATTCGAAGGGCCGCGGTATCTGGCCGGCAGTCAGGAGATCACCACCATCGGCGCGCTGGGTGACAACACCCTGCCGCACATGAACTTCGAGGAACTGAGCTTCGGCAGCGTCTGCAGCGGACCCGAGGAGATCCGTCGTTCAGCACGCACATTCATCAAATACGGCGTGGACCACCTGAAGATCAATCTTTCGGGCGAATACATCGCCGGCATTCCCGCCGAAATGTCTCCGTTCGCCGAAGAAGAGATCGCCATGCTGGCGCTCGAGGCCAAACGCTATGGCAAACGCATCGCCGCCCACGCCCGCTCCAGCGAATCGGTCAAGCAATGCGTACGCCACGGCATCGAGATGGTCTACCACGCCAGCTTCGCCGACGAGGAAGCCCTGGATATGCTCGAGGCGGCAAAGGACAGGCACTTTGTCGCTCCGGGCATAGGCTGGCTGATCCGCACCACCTACAACGCGGCCGAGTACGGCATCACCGAAGAGGTCGCGACCAAGATGGGCTACAAACGCGAGCTTGAAGTGGCATCGGAGACCTTGCGCAAGATGCACCAGCGCGGCATACGCATCCTGCCCGGCGGGGACTACGGTTTTGCCTGGATGCCCCACGGCACCAATGCCAACGATCTGCAGTACTTCGTCGACTATATCGGCATGACGCCGGCCGAAGCATTGGCCGCGGCCACCAGCCTGGGCGGGCAGATCATGATGCGCCCCGACGAGCTGGGCCAGGTGAAGCCCGGCTTTCTCGCGGATCTGGTCCTGGTCGACGGCAACCCGCTCGAGAACCTGGCGCTGCTGACCGAGCCGGCCAAGATCAACCTTGTGATGAAGGACGGGATCGTCTTCAAGGATTGCACCATGCCGTTTCCGCTGCATGCAGCGCTGCACCTGCCGGGCGGCGACTTTCCGTTGCAGGAGGAAGGCGTGCGCGAAGCCATTGCCGAAACCGCGGCATGATGTGAGTGTCATCGCCGCCTGGCATCGTCCGCCCCGGCTGCGGACTGCGCCGGGCGTGTGCCACCGGAAAAGCCCGCAGAACGCCGGCACAGGCTTTGTGCGAAAGTGCAGTGCGCGCCCGGATGCAGATTGTCGCGCTGGCAATCAGCGCCGGGCGCACACCCACAGGAGTTTGTCGATGCAACAGCGCAAGTTAGGAAACAACGGCCCTCTCACCTCCGCCTTGGGACTGGGGTGCATGGGCATGAGCGAGTTCTATGGAGACAGTGACGACAGCGCCTCGCTGCACACTCTGGCACGCGCGGTCGAACGGGGTGTGTCGCTGTTCGATACCGCCGACACTTATGGCTTTGGCCGCAACGAGACACTGCTCGGCCGGTTCATTGCCGAAGGCGGGGCTGCGCGGCGCGAACGCATGGTGCTGGCGACCAAATTCGGCATCGTGCGCGCCGAGGGCCAATACGAGCGGCGCATCGACAACTCCCCGGCCTATATCCGTTCTGCGTGTGAGGCTTCACTGCGCCGGCTGGGCGTGGAGAAAATCGATCTCTACTACTGCCATCGCCGGGACCCCGGTGTGCCCATTGAAGACGTTGTGTCTACGCTGGCGGAGCTGGTACGCGAAGGCAAGATCGGTGCCATCGGTCTGTCCGAAGTGTCCGAGCAGACGCTGCGGCGCGCGCATGCCGTGCATCCGATAGCCGCCGTGCAGAGCGAATTTTCGCTCTGGAGCCGCGAGCCCGAGCGTGGCATGCTGGCTGCCTGTTCCGAGCTGGGCACGGCCTTCGTGGCCTACAGCCCGCTGGGGCGGGCGTTTCTCACGGGTACGCTGAACATGGAGCAACTGGCCGACAACGATTTTCGCCGCAACAACCCCCGCTTCCAGGGTGAAGCTGGGCAAAGCAATCGGCAGCTGGTGGACACGCTGGCGCAGTTCGCGGCAGCGCGCAGCGCCAGCAGCGCCCAGATTGCGCTTGCCTGGCTGCTCAACAAGTTCCCGCATGTGATCCCTATCCCGGGCACCCGGCGAGTGGCTTATCTGGAAAGCAATGTCGCCGCGGCCGAGATACGGCTCGGTGCTGATGAGCTGGCGCAGCTCGATGGTCTGTTCGATCCACAGCGCGTGGCGGGGGCTCGCTACCCCGACGCGGGTTTCGTCGGCATGGAAACGCGCTGATCCGAGCCGGCAGGAAAATCGCACCGGCCTGAGGATCGCGCTCAAACGTCAGGAACCACCGGCCTGTTTGAATCTCGCGTTGCGCATGCCGCCGCGGGCTGGCGCCCGTTGCAGCTCCATGGAAGAGCTTTCCCAGGGCAACCATTCGCCGCCAGGGCCGCTCAGGTATCCATCCGCGGGCGCCTGGGCGCCGCCGGTCGCAGGATGAAGCAGAGCAGGAACGGCAAGCCGTAGAACTTCGACACCCAAACCCACAATGGAGTGAATGCCAACACGGCGCTGCTGCATACGATGTGCGCCAGGCAGCGTCAACAAACGTGGTCCAAGCCGACAGCTTGCGGCAAGTTGCAGGAATCCAAGCTTGGAGCGATACCGGTTGCCAGGATGCAGTCAAGCGGCCTGATGCGCATGCTGACGCCCGCTGGAACAGCGCAATGCCCCCGGGTAAACGCCGCGCGCTGGACGAGGACCAGGGGATCAATGCCTTGATCGCCAAGGTCGAGAAGCCCAAAGTCGGCATCCGGGCCAGGGTGAACACGGGCGACTGCGGGCTGGAAAAACACTGCGCTTGCACATGCAGGCGAACCTGGGAATGGCAGGGCATCAAATGGGTTGTGGTGCTTACCTGAGCGCATCTGGTGCGTGCCCAAAAGCCTGTCGCCTGGCCGGAAGCCGTACGGCGCCGGCTGTCGCCTCGTTTATGATGCGCTTCCAGCGGCTTTCCCTCCCGCTGCTTGCGTTTTTCAAGCGACAGAACCAGGCTAGCCGCAAGCCTTTCATGGAGGAAGACGCGGATCCGCTGAGTCCGGTGGGCCTGGCCATTTACAGGCCCACGAACATCATGGCCCCAAGGCATCGAAGGCCTGACGCTGCACGCCGAGCAAAGGCCCAGGCCATTCCACATGGCAGCGCGCGCAACGCGGGCCTGCCGCGGCGCCGCTCGCCTGCCCCACCCTAGCCTGCCAACAAGGACGTCCCGATGCCCATCAACGAACTGCGCTCCATTTCCACTTTCGTCAAGACCGCCGATCTGGGCAGCTTGCGCAAGGCGGCGGCGGCGCAGGGCATGACGCCGCAGGCTGCGAGCCAGGCATTGGCGCAATTGGAAAAGCACCTGGGCGTGCGCCTGTTGCACCGCACCACGCGCAATATGCAGCTGACGGCCGAAGGCCGGCAGTTCCTGGAATCGGCGCGGCCCTCGCTGGCCGGGCTGGAGCGCGCGCTGGCCCAGGCCCGCAACGCCACCGATGAGATTGCCGGCCCGCTGCGCATTGTCGGCCCGCACTCGGTGTTCCGTCCGGTGCTGGCCGCGCTGCTGCAGGAGTTTTCCGAGCTGCATCCGCGCGTCCAGCCCGATGTGCAGCTCGACGACCGCATAGGCAACTGGGTCGAGGACCGGGCCGACGTGGGCTTTCGCATCGGTCTGTCAGCGGCAGACGGCGTGATCGCGCGCCGGCTTTTTCCCTTGCAGCTGATCGTCTGCGCCGCGCCGCGCTATCTGGAGCGCCATGGCGCGCCGGACCGCATCGAACAGCTCGCGGAGCACCGCTGCAGCGTGTTCCGACTGCGCACCACCGGCCAGCCCCTGCCGTGGCGCCTCAAACAGGGCGACACGTCCGTGGAGCAGGACGTGCCGCCGGCTTTCGTCGCCAACGAAGAAGAGCTGGAAACCGACGCCGTGCTCGGCGGGCGGGTGCTGGGCCAGTTGACTTCCGTGACCGCGGCGCAGCACATCCGCAGCGGCCGGCTGGTGCCGCTGCTGACGCAGCATGTGGCGGATTTTTCCAGCGTCTTTGTCTACTACGGCAGCCGCGTGGCCCAGCCGGCGCGCGTGCGCGCGTTTCTGGATCTGGCCATAGACCGCCTGGCCAACAACCACACCTATGTGCTGAGCCAGCAAGAGTTGACGGCGGCGGAAGAACGCGGGCGCGCACTGTTCGTGCGCCCCGCGCAGACTGTGCCGCCAACTGCATGAGCGCTGCGCCGCGCGATTGACAAGCGTAGCTTGCCAATGGAGCAAGATCCGCTTGCGATTCAGACCAGGGCCCAGGCACTACAGTCTCTGGCGATGGAACGTACTCCACGCCTGTCCGCGCGCCTTGTCCGCTGGCCCGCCCATAAAAACGCTCTGCCCACCCACAGGAACCCGCCATGGCCCAACTGAACATCAACGGCAAGTCCGTGACCGTCGACGTCGAGGACGACACACCTCTGCTCTGGGTGCTGCGCGAGCAGGTCGGCCTGACCGGCACCAAGTACGGCTGCGGCATAGGCCAGTGCGGCGCCTGCACCGTGCAGCTCGATGGCGCGGCGCTGCGCTCCTGCGTGATGCCCGTGGCCGCGGTCACGCCGCAGCAGAAAGTCACCACCATCGAAGGCCTGGGCGCCGAGCAGCCCCACCCCTTGCAGCTGGCCTGGGCCGAGCTGGATGTGGCGCAATGCGGCTACTGCCAGTCGGGCATGCTGATGGCGGCGGCCGCGCTGCTGGCGCAGAACCCGGACCCGAGCGAGGCGCAGATTCGCAGCGAGATCAGCAACATCTGCCGCTGCGGCACCTACGCCCGGGTGCTCGCAGGCATACAGCTTGCCGCCCGGCGCATGCGCGCATCCGCACCCGCCCACTCCGCGCCCGCGGCGCGCAACTGAGGAGAGCACGATGACACAGACCACGGCATCCGCTCCCCAGTCCACCGGCCCGCGCCTTTCGCGCCGCGGCTTTCTCGCCAGCGCCAGCCTCACGGCCGGGGCCTTCACTTTCGGCTTCAACATGCTCGCGCCCCAGGCCGCGCTGGCACAGGCGGCCGCGCCCGAGGTCAATGCCTGGGTGGTGATACGCCCGGATGAAACGGTGACCATACGCATCGCGCGCACCGAGATGGGCCAGGGCTCGCTGACGGGCCTGGCGCAGCTGGTCGCCGAAGAGCTGGAGTGCGACTGGGCGCAAGTGCGCTTCGAGCTCGTCAACCCGGCGCGCAACCGCAGCCGCCAGAATGTCTGGCGCGACCTGTCGACCGGCGGCTCGCGCGCCATCCGCGGCTCGCACGACTACGTGCGCCGCGGCGGCGCCACGGCCCGGGCCATGCTGGTGCAGGCCGCGGCCAACGGCTGGGGCGTAGCGCCCGCCGAGTGCAGCGTGACCAAGGGCGTGATCGTCCATGCGGCCAGCGGACGGCGCACCACCTACGGCGCCGTGGCCGTGGCGGCCGCCGCGATCACGCCGCCCGAGCAGGTGGCGCTCAAGGACCCCAAGACCTGGACCATTGCCGGCCAGCCGCTCAAGCGCCTCGACACGCTGGACAAGCTCAACGGCAGCCTGGTCTATGGCCCCGATTTCACGCTGCCCGGCATGCTGGTGGCCGTGCCCAGGTCCTGCCCGGTGCATGGCGGCAAGCTCAAGAGCTTCGACGCCGCCGCCATTGCCAGCCGCCGCGGCGTCAAGCAGGTGCTGCGCGTCGACGACGCCACCGTGGCCGTGGTGGCCGACACCTTCTGGCGCGCCAAGTCGGCGCTGGATGCCCTGCCCATCGTCTGGGACGAAGGTGGCAACGCCACGGCCTCGAGCGAGACCATCGCCGCGTCGCTGCGCGAAGGGCTGTCCGCAGAAAAGGCCTATGTGGGCAACCGCATCGGCGACGCCAAGGGCGTGCTGGCCCAGGCCGCGCGCGTGATCGAGGCCGACTACGGCTATCCCTACCAGAACCATGCGCCCATGGAGATCCTCAGCGCCACCGTGCGCTGGAGCGCGCAGCGCTGCGAGATGTGGGGCCCGACCCAGGTGGCCGACGCCGCGCTCGACGAGATGGCCAAGGCCGCCGGCCTGCCCGCGACGGCCTGCGAGGTGCACACCATGCGCATTGGCGGCAGTTTCGGCCGGCGGCTGTACACCGACTACGTGCGCATTGCCACGCTGATTGCCAAACAGCTGCCCGACACCCCGGTCAAGATGATGTGGACGCGCGAGGAGGACATGGCCCAGGGCCAGTACCACCCGGTCACGCAATGCCGGCTGCGCGCGTCGCTGGACAACGCGGGCGAAGTGCAGGCGCTGCACATGCGCCTTTCGGGCCAGTCGATCTTTGCCTACCATGCGCCCTCGCGCATCACTGCCGAGGGCGGCGACCCCATCGTCTACCAGGGCCTGGTGGCCGAAGGCGCCGAAATGGCGCTGGGCTATACCTTTCCCCATCTGCTGGTAGACCACGCCATGCGCAACCCGCATGTGCGCCCCGGCGCCTGGCGCGGCGTGAACCTCAACCAGAACGCCGTCTACCTCGAGTGCTTCATCGACGAGCTGGCCCATGCCGCGGGCCAGGACCCGCTGGCATTCCGGCGCAAGCTCATGGCCAGGCACCCCAAGCACCTGGCCGTGCTCGAGGCCGCGGCCAAGGGCATAGGCTGGGACAGTCCGGCGCCCGCGGGCCGCCACCGCGGCCTGGCGCAGATCATGGGCTTTGGCAGTTATGTGGCCGCGGCCGCCGAGGTCTCGGTGACCGACGGCAAGCTGAGCATCCACCGCATCGTTGCCGCCACCGACCCCGGCCATGTGGTCAACCCGCAGCAGGTCGAGACGCAGATCACCGGCTCCTTCGTCTACGGGCTGTCGGCCATGCTCTACGGCGAATGCACGGTCAAGGACGGGCGCATCGAGCAGCAGAACTTCGACACCTACAACGTCATGCGCCTGGACGAAATGCCCCAGGTCGAAGTCATCACCATGCCCTCGGGCGGCTTCTGGGGCGGCGTGGGCGAACCCACCATTGCGGTGGCGGCGCCGGCGGTGCTCAATGCGGTGTTCGCGGCCACGGGCAAGCGGGTGCGGCAGCTGCCGCTGAAAAACACCCCGCTGTGAAACGCGCCCGGCCCTCTCGGCAAGAGGGCCCGGGCCGCAATTACGGCCTGCCCATCGGCTCGGGCGCGCCGGCAGCCACATCGGCCCGGCTACCCTGCCACCAGGCCATGGCCGCGCAGCCCGCCGCAAACACCGCCATCACCACGATCAGCGAATGCGGCGTTTCCTTGGGCAGGGCCGCCAGCAGCAGCGAAGAGACGATGCCGCTGCCGTACTGCAGCGACCCGATGAGGGCCGCGGCCGATCCGGCCAGCCCGGGCGGCACGCCATCGAGCGCGGCCGCGGTGGCGCTGGCCGCAATCACGCCGTTCATGGAAAAGAACACGAATACCGGCAGCACCACGCCCGGCAGGCCGCCGATGCGCAGCTGCGCGAGCACCACACCCGCGAGCATGGCCAGCGCCGCCACCGTGCTGGCGGCGCGCAGCAGCCGGTCCAGGCTGAAGCGGCCGACCAGCTTGCGGTTGATCAGGCTCATGGCCATCAGGCCGATGATGTTCAAGCCAAACAGCCAGCCGTAGTGCTCGGGCGCGACGTGAAAGTACTCGATGTACACATGCGGCGAGCCGGTGATGAACGCGTAGGCGCTGACATAGAACAGCGTCACGCACAGCGTGTAGCGCATGAACACCGCATTGCCCAGCAGCGCGCGGTAGTCGGCAAACGCCGTCAGCGCCGAACTCGTTGCCCGGCGCTCCACGGGCAGCGTCTCGGGCAGGCGGCGCAACGCGAACAGCATCAGCACGCCTATGCCGGCGAGCAGCCAGAAGATGCCGTGCCAGGAGCCCAGGCGCACGATCTGCCCGCCCAGCAGCGGCCCGGCAATCGGCGCGATGGCCATGATCACCGTCAGCGTGGACAGCGTCTGCGCGGCCTTGGTGCGCGGATACAGGTCGCGCACCATGGCGCGCGCCAGCATCGGGCCGGTGCAGGCGCCAAAGGCCTGGAACATGCGCCACAGCACGATCTCGCCCAGGGTCTGCGACAGCGCGCAGCCCACCGAGCCGATCACGAACAGCAGCACACCCATGACCAGCGGCCGGCGCCGGCCTATGCGGTCGCTGACCGGCCCCCAGATGAGCTGCGCCAGCGCGAAGCCGACCAGAAAGCTGGTGATGGTCAGCTCCATGTTGCCCTGCAGTTCGCGCGCCATCTGCGGCATTGCCGGCAGATAGATGTCGGTGGACAGCGAGGTGAAGGCCATCAGCGCGCTGAGAATCAGCAACAGGCGCAGTTCGCTGACCGGGCGCGCCGGCGTCGCTGCCGGCATCAGGCGGCTTCGACGGCCAGCGAGGCCATGTCGATCACGAAGCGATAGCGCACATCGGCTTTCTCCATGCGCTCGAAGGCTTCGTTGATCTGGTCCATGCGAATCATTTCGCAGTCGGGCAGGATGTTCTTGCGCGCGCAGAAGTCCAGCATTTCCTGGGTTTCGCGTATGCCACCTATGGGCGAGCCCGCAATGCGCCGGCGCCCCAGCAGCAGCGGCACGGTGTTCATTTCCTCCAATGGGCCGATCTGGCCGACGATGACCAGCGTGCCGTCCACGTCCAGCAGCGGCAGGTAGGGGTCAAGCGCGTGCTTGACCGGCACGGTGTCGATGATCAGATCGAAACCGTTGGCCGCCTGGGCCATGGCCTGGGGATCGGACGAGGCCAGCAGCCGGTGCGCGCCCAGTGCCAGGGCATCGGCTTTCTTGTCGCTGCTGCGGCTGAGCACCGTCACCTCGGCGCCCAGGCCCACGGCCAGCTTCACCGCCATGTGGCCCAGCCCGCCCAGGCCGATCACTGCGACGCGGCTGCCCGCGCCCACGTTCCAGGTGCGCAGCGGCGAATAGGTGGTGATGCCGGCGCACAGCAGCGGCGCGGCGCGCGCCAGATCGAGGCCCTCGGGCACGCGCAGGCAGAACTCCTCGCGCACCACCAGGTGCTTGGAGTAGCCGCCTTGGGTGTTCTCGCCGCTGATGCGGTCGCGGCCCGCATAGGTGCCGGTATTGCCCGCGCGGCACAGCTGCTCCTCGCCGCGGCCGCACTGGTCGCAGGCCATGCAGCTGTCGACCATGCAGCCCACGGCCACATGGTCGCCGACCCGGTACTTGCCGACCTTGTCACCGACCGCCGTGACCCGGCCCACGATCTCGTGGCCCGGCACGATGGGGTAGTAGCTCCAGCCCCAGTCGTTGCGCGCGGTGTGCAGATCGGAGTGGCAGACCCCGCTGTAGAGAATTTCCATCGCCACATCATTGGGCCGCAGGCTGCGGCGCTCGAACTGGAACAGGGCCAGCGGGGAATCGGGGGTATAGGCGGCGTAACCGGTGGTTTTCATGGTCGACTTCCTTGGCAAGAATACGGCAGGCGCGCAGGTCGCGCCCGGGATGATTGCCACTTTAGGCCTTGGAACCGGGCGGCACTAGCCCGCAATGGCTTGAAGGATTGACAAGCTGCACTTGCCAAACGGGCGGCAAATACCAGGACTGCATGCCCGGTTGAAGGGCATCAAGCGTCAGCCTTGCGTGCCGCTGGCCGCTTCGCCGCAGCCAGACGCCGGCGGCGCTGCAGCAATAGCAGCGCGTAGTGGCTCAGACAGATGCACAGTCCGGCCACCGCCAGGCAGTGGCCAAAGAAGCCCGCCACCGAGGCCTCGAAATTCCACCAGTCCAGCGACATCTGGAACAGCAGGCGCGAGCGCAGATCCAGCACCTGCGCACTGAACAAGCCCTGCACGGCGATGCCCAGGGTCAGCAGCCGCAACACCAGGGCGCGCAGCGCGTTGGGCCGGGCAATGCCCAGCAGCTTGCGCGCCACGCCCATGAGCAGCGGCCAGCGCAGGCCCAGGTGAACCGCCACGATGAGCAGCAGCCAGTAGGCAATGCCTGCATGGATCTGCCGCGCAATGAAATCGTCCTCGAGCCGCAGACCCGCAAACAGCGTTTCGGAAATCAGCAGGCTGCTAGCCAGCAAGGCCAGCATTCCCGCCAGCAGCACCATGGTCAGCGCCGTGTTGAACGGGTCGCGGCGCGCGCACTGCCCCTTGGCCAACCCGGCAAACCAGCGCCGGTGAAACAGGTTGTGCACGACGAGCAGCAGGAAAATGGCCGCACCAGCCCATTCGTGGGTGGCGTTACCCTGCCAGAAGTAGGCAAAGGCAAACAGCAACAGGCCGGCGACGCCGGCGTCAAGCGCCAGCCTCCAGAGAAACAAGGCATTCAAGGCAAAGCTCCGGCTACTCTATGGGCTGGCCGCGAAACCGCTGCAGGCTGCGCGCGGTAAACAGATAGTTCTGGCCTTTTTGCGAGGAATGGCAGGACATGCAGCGCGCGGTGTTTTCCTGCAGGTTGATCTTGCGATCGGGCCAGAACCACTGGAACTGCCAGTCGCCGGTGCGCTGGCGCGGCTCGAAGTCCGCGCCCCAGGCCGGCCCTTTTTCCATCACGAAATAGCGAAAGATCTTCTCGTCCCGGTAGTCGGCCAGCACGAAATGCGTGCCGTCGGGCACGGGCAGGCCTTTCTGTATCGCCTCGATCGCCTGTTGCGTGGTGGAAATATGCTCGGTGACATTGCCGCGCTTGACCGTTGTGTAGTGCACCAGCTTGTCGAGCGGCGGAAAGGTCACGCGGTTGGCTTCGGCCTGCGCCGGTACGGCCAGCAGCGCCAGCGCGGCCACGGCCCCGGCACGCGCGGCGATGGGAAAGATATCCATGGCTCGATTCATCGCCCGGTCATCTTCAGCGCGGCTTCGGGCAGGCGCTCGCCCTGGATCTCGATCTTTGCCACCTGTGCATTGATCTGGCTGAGATCGTCCGCGCCCAGCGCGAGCTCTACCGCGCCCAGATTCTCATCCAGGCGATGCAGCTTGGTCGTACCGGGGATGGGAACAATCCAGGGCTTTTGCGCCAGCAGCCAGGCAAGTGCCACTTGGGCTGGCGTGGCGTTCTTGCGCGCAGCGACCGCTTGAACGACTTCGACCAGAGCGCGATTGGCCTTGCGCGCCTCGGGCGAGAAGCGCGGCACGAGGTTGCGAAAATCCGTCGCATCGAACTGGGTGTTCTCGTCGATCTTGCCGGTCAGAAAGCCTGCGCCCAAAGGGCTGAACGGCACGAAACCGATGCCCAGCTCTTCCAATACAGGTAAAAGCTCCAATTCCGGACCGCGCCAGAACAACGAGTATTCACTCTGCACGGCCGTCACCGGCTGCACCGCGTGGGCGCGGCGTATCGTCTGCACGCCCGCCTCCGACAGGCCGAAATGCAAAACCTTGCCCTGGGCAATCAATTCCTTGACGGTCCCGGCCACGTCTTCGATGGGCACGTCCGGATCCACGCGGTGCTGGTACAGCAGATCGATGCGATCGGTACGCAGGCGCTTGAGGCATTGCTCGACCGCAGCCCGGATATGCGCCGGGCGGCTGTTGGTACCCGGTCCGCGCTCACCGGTCACGGGGTTGATGTCAAAGCCGAACTTGGTGGCAATCACCACCTGGTCGCGAATCGGTTGCAAGGCTTCGCCGAGCAGCTCCTCATTGGCGAAAGGGCCGTAGGCCTCTGCGGTATCGAAGAAATCGATGCCGCGCTCATGGGCGGCGCGGATCAGCGCAATCATGTCCTTGCGGTCTGCGGCAGGGCCGTAGGCCGAACTCATGCCCATGCAGCCCAGGCCAAGGGCCGAGACTGCCAAACCGTTTCCCAATGTGCGTTTTTGCATGGTGTGCATCTCCTGTGCGCCCGACCCCGGCTGTAGCGGGGGACAGGCTGAAATCATCGCGCGGTTGCGTCACTACTGAATGTAGCGATCGGGTATTGCCACGACTAGACAGGAAAATCTACAAATACTTGTGAAGCCAATTCATGAATACCCGGCGCTGGGCCGCGCCCAGCCAGCGCACAGTGCCTGTTCGCGCAGCCTGCACACGGGATCCCGAAAATCGCAATGGACAGCGCGTGCAGCCGCTTCCTACACTGAATCCGTCAAGCGCGGATGCCACGGCCACACGGTCCAGCACAGCCCATCGCTGTGCTTTCTCGATCCGCAACGCAGCCAGGCGGTCATGGCAGCAAGCCGCACTTGCACCCCGTCAGTCCCAGCGCGCCACAGAAGCCGCGGGCCGACGCACCCGCCAGTCCACGATCCACCCCGAGGAGACAAGCCTTGCATGACATCCCATTGCCCGCCGCCATGGCGACCCAGCCCCCAGCAGCAGAAAACCCCAGGAACTTGAGTCCTCTGGGCGTGAGCGCGGCCAGCACCTTGAACTACACCCCGAGCACACGCGGGCTGGCGCCCATCCCCCCCTCCGAACAAGGCCTGCCCACCATCACCGCAGAGCCGTACTTCAAGGTCTCCGACGGCATGGTGGCGCTGGAAGGGCCGGCCTTCGACCGGCAGGGCAATCTGTACTTCGTCGATGTCTACGCCGACAGCGTCCTGCGCCTGACGCCTCGGCGCGAGCTCTCGACGGTCTACACCCAACCCGGCCTGCGCCCCGCAGGGATTGCCATCCATCAGGATGGCCGAATTTTTGTAGCCGGCATTGGCGACTTCAACGCCGGCAGCATCATCGCCTTTCACCCCGATACCGGCCAGGTTCAGTCCATTGTCGCGCCCAGTGCCGGTTATGTGCCAGACGATCTGGTCTTCGATCGGCAGGGCGGCATCTACTTCACCGACTTCAAGGGCTCGTCGACCCAGCCCACGGGCGGCGTGTTCCACGTCAGTGCCGACGCGCAGACCATCACACCCATGCTGCCTCAGATGGCCTCGGCCAATGGCGTGGCGATCAGCCCCGACGGCAAGGTGCTCTGGGCCACCGAATTCTGCAATTCGCGCCTGCACCGGGTAGACCTGGTCGATGAAGTGACGGTGGCCCACTTCGGCACCACCGTTCCCTACCATTTCGTCGGCCGCGCACCCGACTCGATGCGCACCGACTCGGCAGGCAACGTCTATGTGGCGATGTACCAGCAGGGCCGATTCCTGGTGTTCAGCCCCTACGGCATGCCCATCGGCCAGATCCTGCTGCCAGGACGCGAGGACAACCACTTCCTCAAGAGCACCAGTCTGGCCTTCGTGCCCGGCACGCGCGACGTGGTCATCACGGCCCGCGACGAGCTCGGCGGGCGCGGCTCGGTGATTTTCCGTGCGCGCGGACTGGCCGCCGGCACGACCTTGTTCTCCCACCAATGAAGGAACACAGCATGGATCAGGAAGGAAACTGGCTGGCCCTCTCGGGCCGG
Source organism: Comamonas sp. (assembly GCF_036666375.1). Classification (GTDB taxonomy): domain Bacteria; phylum Pseudomonadota; class Gammaproteobacteria; order Burkholderiales; family Burkholderiaceae_C; genus Comamonas. Next base: position 31,264 of record NZ_JAVWWA010000024.1, read on the forward strand.
GTCTGCGTGGTCACGGGGGCCGGCAGCGGTATCGGTGCCGCAACGGCACGTCATCTGGCAGCAGTGGGCGCTGCCGTGGCCGTCATCGACCGCCATGGCGAGGCGGCCGCTGCCGTGGCAGCAGAGATCGTCCAGTCGGGTGGCAGTGCCATCTCTATCACCGCCGACGTGTCAGACCCCGAAGCCCTGGCCCACGCCGCCGCGACCGTGCTGCAGGCCCTGGGCCCTTGCCAGGTGCTGGTCAATAACGCAGGTGTGCTGCGCGGAGAAGCCTTGCTAAGTTTGTCCCTGGCGGACTGGAATCAGGTGCTGTCGGTCAACCTCACCGGCGCCCTGCTCTGCACCCAAGTCTTCGCGGCCCAGATGATCGAAGCAAAGCTTGCCGGCTCCATCGTGCATGTGGGCTCCATCACCGGCCACCACCCGCTGCCGGGCAGCGGCGCCTATGGCGTCAGCAAGGCGGGACTGGGCATGCTCTCGCGCATGCTGTCCCTGGAGCTGGCCCCGCATGGCATACGCAGCAACGCGGTCTCGCCCGGCCTGGTGCGCACGCCGCTCACCGAGCACTCCTACCAGGATCCCGCCGTGGCCCAGGCGCGCCAGGCCATGGTGCCCGCCGCACGCGTGGGCCTGCCGGCCGACCTGGCCAGCGCCATCGCCTTCCTGGCGAGTGACCGGGCGGGCTACATCACCGGGCAGGACCTCCTGGTCGACGGTGGCCTGGGCCAGGGTCTGCTGCGCAAGATACCCAGCGCGCCAACGCCGGCCGTTTGACATGCGCCCGGGCATTCGCAAAACACGGACGCCGGCTCCTGAAAATCGCCATGGACAGCGCCGGCCCGCGCTCGGACACTGAATCCACAACAAGAGCGCTAAGCATGGATCCCATGGCCTGACCGGACGGACCAATGCCTTACGACCGAATCTTTCTTCTCACGGGCTGCGCAGGCCTGGGGCCCGGAGAAGCGATCGCTAGCAGCTGTTTGCAGGAGACAAAAAATGAAGTTGATCAAAATGGCCGCGCCACTGGTCGCGGGTCTGGGGATTTCCATCGGTGTTCTGGGCGCGGCCCATGCCCAGACCGTGAAGATCGGCGTCATCGCCGCCTTGACCGGCGGCGGCGCGCCCTGGGGCATGGCTGCCGCCGAGGGCGCAAGGATTGCGGCCGCCGAAATCAATGCCAAGGGGGGCCTGGATGTCGGCGGGAAAAGGCAAAAAGTCGAAGTCATCGCCTATGACGACCAGTACAAGGCGGCGGATGCCGTGGCAGCCTACAACCGACTGGTGCGCCAGGACGGTGCCAAGTACGTGATCATCATGTCTTCCGCTGGCGCGCTGGCGCTCAAGCAGAACGTCGAAGACGACAGGATTCTTGCGCTGACCTCGTCCTATTCCGCCAAGGCCATCGACAAGAACAGCAAGTACATGTTCCGGTTGTTCAGCGACGCCTACGACTACCTGCCGGCGCTCATCGCCTGGACCCGGGACAATTACAAGGAGCGCCGGGTCTTCACCTTGAATCCGAACGACGAGACCGGCTGGGACCAGTCCAAGCTCAGCGAGAAAGTCTTCAAGCAAAACGATTTCACCATCGCCGGCCAGGAAGTCTACGAGCGCACGCTCAAGGACTTCCAGCCGCTGTTCACCAAGGTCATCGGCCTCAAGCCGGAAATCATCGACCTGGGCAGCACCCCACCGGCCACGGCCGGACTGATGATCCGCCAGGCACGCGAAATGGGCTACAAGGGAATGTTCATCAAGACCGGCGGTGCCGGCCCCAAGGACATCCTGGCCGGCGCCGGCAAGGAAGGCGTGGAGAACATGGTCAGCGTGCTCTACGCCGACCCGAAAAACGCCGGTTACCAGCGCGTTGCCGCCGCGTACAAGAAGTCCACAGGCCAGGAGCCCAACGAAATCGTGGTCCCCTTCTACGACGCGGTGAATGTGCTGCTCCAGGCCATGCAGAAAGCCGGTACCGCCAGCGATACCACCAAGGTGGCTGCGGCCTTTGGCAAGGCCTTGCCCATGGCCTCGCTCCAGGGTGATCAGCTGACCCTGGGGGGCAAGGCCCACATCGGCGCCGACCAGCAGATCGTGTCGACCATGTACATCGGCGTGATGAAGAACGGCGAAGCGGTCGTGGTCGGCAAGGCCAGATAGGCGGCCCAGCACGCCCGAGGCCGGCTCCTGGCCGGCCGCTCCATTTCAGCCCCGACGACAAGCCTCCCTCTGCCTGGGGGACAGGCCGTGGGCGCTGGCAACCCCAAAAACTCCTCCGCTCTGGGGTGGCGCCTGCGGTGCCGCCCCGCTGGAAACTCGCGACGGATCCTTCCGAATGCTCGAACAAATACTGGTCAATGGCCTTCTTGCCAGCCTGATCTACGTGATCATGGCGCTGGGCTTTACGCTGATCTTCGGCATCATGCGCATCGTCAACTTCGCCCACGGCGAGTTCTACATGCTCGGCGCCATGGTCGTGCTGTTCCTCTTTGGCGCTCTGGGCTGGCCGTTTTACCTGGCAGTGATCGCGGGCGGCGTGGTCAGCGCCTTGTTAGGTGTGGTGCTCGAGCGCCTGCTGTTCCGGCCGCTGGTCGGGGACGAGCTGTCCGGCATGATCATGTCGCTGGCCGTGGGCATCATCTTGCAATCGATTGCGCTGATCGCCTTTGGCCCAGCCGAACAGGCGATGCCGCGCCCGTTCTCCGGCACCTGGAGCCTGGTGGGTGCTGCCGTGCCCTGGGACCGAACGGTGGTGGCGATCTGCTCGCTGCTCATTCTTGCCGTCTTCTACCTGTTCCTCAAGTACTCCCGCCTGGGCCTGGCCATGCAGGCCGTAGCGCAAGACCCGCAGACCGCAAGCCTCATGGGCATCGAGTCCGGTGTGGTCTATGCCGCGGCCTTCGGCATCGCCTGCCTGCTCGCCGGCCTGGCCGGAGGCCTGATGGCGCCGATCTACACCGTCGGGCCCTACATGGGTGAGCTGCCCATGCTCAAGGCCTTCGTCGTGGTCATCCTCGGCGGCCTGGGCAGCCTGCCCGGCGCCGTGCTCGGCGGACTGCTGATCGGCCTGAGCGAGTCGGTACTCACCACCGCTTTCAATTCCACGGCGGCGTTGATCGCCTCGTTTGTCATCGTCCTGCTGGTCGTGATCACCCGCCCCACAGGTCTGCTGGGAAGGAGCACCCGATGAAACCTCTGCACATTTTCCTGGCCATCGTGCTGCTGGCCCTGGTGCCGTGGCTGCTGGACAGCCAGTATGTCTTCCACATCGCGACCATGATCGCCATCATGGTGCCCATGGCTCTGGGCATGAATCTGATGCTGCGCATAGGCCAGCTGACCATGGCCATGCCCGCCTTCATGGGCATTGGCGCCTACGGCAGCGCCCTGCTGGCGATACGTCTGGAAGTGCCGCCGCTGCTGGCCCTGCCCGCGGGCGCGCTGATGGCCGGCGTGCTCGCAGCCGCCGTGGGTCCGGTCTTCCTGCGCATCAAAGGCGTGTACTTCGTGCTGCTGACCTATGCCTTCGGTCAGATCATCAATCTGGTCTTCCAGGAGTGGACGGGACTGTTCGGCGGCAACAACGGCCTCTATGGCATCCCGAAGTTCTCGCTGTTCGGCCTGCGCCTGACGGCCACGCCACAGTACTACCTGATGGGACTGCTGCTGGCCGCGCTGGTCTACCTCGCGGTGCGTGCCATCGAGCGCTCCGACATCGGCGCCATCTTCCAGTCGCTCAATGAGAACGAAATGCTCAGCCGCGCCATCGGCTCCAACGCCATGGCCTGGCGCATCGCCGCATTCACGTTCAGTGCGCTGGCGGCGGGATTGAGCGGCGGGCTCTATGCGTTCTATATCGGCTTTCTTTCGCCCGATGCCTTCGGCTTCCGTCTGTCGGTGGACTTGATCGTGATCAACGCCGTAGGCGGCGTGCACTCGGCGCTGGGTCCGGTGCTCGGCGCGATCCTGATGGTGCCGCTGCCAGAAATGCTGCGCGATGCGCGCCAGTACCAGCTGCTGATCTACGGTCTGAGCCTGATGGTCTTTCTGATCTTCATTCGCAAGGGCCTGGCATCCCTGATCCAACGTCCACGGAGCGCTGCCTGATGGAAACCCTGCTCGATGTCAAGAACCTGACCCGCCGTTTTGGCGGCCTGACGGCCGTGTCCGACGTCTCCTTCTCTGTGGCCAAAGGCGAGATCTTTGGCATCATCGGCCCCAACGGCGCGGGCAAGACCACGCTGTTCAACGTGATTGCCGGCCATTTCAAACCGAGCTCGGGCAGCGTGCACCTGGCCGGCCAGGACATCTCCGGGCATGCCAGCGATGCCATCGCGCGCCGCGGCATGGCGCGCACCTTCCAGTCCGTCCACGTCTTCAGCGAGCACAGCACGCAGGAGAATCTGCGCCGCGCCCACGTGATAGGCCGCAGCCACAACCCCTTGGCCTACTTCGCCCGCCTGGCCCGGCCCTGTTTTGGCTGCACCCAGCTGCCCCTGGTGGCCCAGTTTGTCGGACTCACCGACCATCTGCAGAGTCCAGCCGGCAGTCTGGCCTACGGACTGCAGAAGGTCCTGGGCATAGGCATGGCCATGATGGTCTCGCCCCAGCTGCTGCTCATGGACGAGCCCGCGGCCGGCTTGAATCCCTCGGAAAAGAAAGCCGCCGGCGTGCTGATCCGCCGCCTGCGCGACGAGCTGGGCATCACCATCCTGCTCGTCGAGCACGACATGCCGCTGGTGATGGGGGTTTGCGATCGCATCCTGGTGATCAACCGCGGCAAGCCGATTGCCCTGGGCACGCCCGGCGAAGTGAAGTCCGATAAATCTGTGATCGAGGCCTACCTCGGAGAGGACTACGAGTTTGCTTGAAACCACACACCTGTGCGTCGACTACGGCGGCGTTCATGCACTGCGCGATGTCTCGGTCCAAGTGCCCGACAAAAGCGTGGTCTCCATCATCGGCGCCAATGGCGCAGGCAAATCCACCCTGCTCAAGACCATTGTCGGCCTGCACCGGCAAAGCAGCGGAACAGTCCTGTTGGACGGACAGGACATTTCGCGCCTCAAGCCCCACGAGCGTCTGGACCTGGGCATCGCGCTGTGTCCCGAGGGGCGCCGGCTGTTCCCTGACCTCACCGTCTACGACAACATCCGCGTCGGCGCCTACCGCATGCGCGACAGCAAGCTGTTCCGCCAGCGCCTGGAGTTTCTGCACGAGATCTTCCCGCGCGTGGCCGAGCGTGGCCAGCAGATCGCGTCCAGCCTCTCGGGCGGCGAGCAGCAGATGGTGGCCATCGCGCGTGCACTCATCAGCCAGCCGCGCATTCTGATGCTCGACGAACCGACGCTGGGGCTGGCACCCAAGCTCATCCTCGAAGTGGCCAAGCTGGTCCAGACGCTGCACAGCCAAGGCGTCACCGTCGTCATGGTCGAGCAGAACGCCAAGCTGGCGCTGAAGATTTCAGACCAGGCCTTCGTGCTGGAAACCGGCACGGTCACGCTGCAAGGCCGCAGCGCCGACCTGCTGCAAAGCGATGCCGTGCAAAACGCCTACCTGGGCGGCCAGGCCGCCTGACCGCCATGGCGAGGGCCAGCCCCTGCCGATTACATCAACGACCACCGGAGACCCACATGTCCACTTCCGTTTCCCCCGACCCCGCAATACAGTTTTCCAGGAGCCCGGCAAGCCCCAGCATTCGCATGCTGATTGCCGGCCAGTGGCGCGACGGCGAGCAGTTTGACGAAGTACGCAGTCCATCCAACGGCAGCCTGGCTGCCCTGGCGCCGGTGTCGAGCAGCCGTGATTGCGACGATGCCCTGGCCGCCGCCTTCCAGGCCAGGAAAATCATGGCCGCCATGCCCGGCTATGAACGCGCGGCGATGCTCAACCGTGCCGCCGACAAGCTGTTTGCACGCGCGCCCGCCATTGGCCACGCCATGGCGCTGGAAAGCGGCAAGGCCATACGCGACGCCGTGCTCGAGGTGCAGCGCGCAGCCGACACCTTGCGTCTGTACGCGCAGGAAGCCATTCGCATTCAGGGCGAACATGTGCCCATGGACTCCAGCGCCATTGGCGCCGGCAAACTGGGCATGGTGATGCGCTTTCCCGTGGGCGTCGTGGTGGGCATCACCGCCTTCAATGCGCCGGTCAACCTGTCTGCCCACAAGCTGGGCCCGGCGCTGGCTGCAGGCAACAGCGTCATCCTCAAGCCCTCGCCCAAGGCGCCGCTGGCTTTTCACCTGTTCATCGAAGCCGTGATGGAGGCCGGCATTCCGCCCGGTGCCATCAACACCCTGTACGGCGATGCCGTCGGCCCGCAACTGGTGGCCGACCCGCGCGTCGACTTCGTGAGCTTCACCGGCTCGGTGCGCGTGGGCAAGATCATCCGCAACGCAGTGGGCATGAAGCGCGTAGCCCTGGAGCTGGGCGGCGTCGGCCCGACATTCGTGCACCATGACAGCGACCTGACCGTGGCCGTGAAGACCTGCACACGCAACGCCGTGGCCATGGCCGGGCAAAGCTGTGTCTCGGTGCAAAACGTCTTCGTGCACCAAGACCGCTACGAAGCCTTTGTCGAAGCCGCCTGCCGCGAAATGGACACCATCCGCTTCGGCGACCCGCTGGACATGGCCACCGAAGTCGGCACGCTGATCGACGAGCAGGCCGCCATGCGCGTGGAAGGCATGGTCGACCGCGCCGTGGGTGCAGGCGCTTCGCTGCTGCGTGGCGGCCGGCGCCAGGGCGCACGCTACAACGGAACCATACTGACCAACGTCAACGCCCGCATGGACGCGGTCTGTGACGAGGTTTTCGGCCCGGCCATGACCATCCAGCCCTACGAGACGATAGAGCCGCTGTTCGAAGCCATCAGCGCCAGCCCCTACGGCCTGCAATGCGGCATCTATACCAACTCGCTGGACCTGGCGCTGTCGGCCATCAAGAACATCCGCACCGGTGGCGTGATTGTCAACGGCACTTCGCGCTGGCGCTCCGACCAGATGCCCTATGGCGGTGTCAAGGACAGCGGCATGGGCCGCGAAGGCGCGAAGTACTCGACGCTGGACATGACCGAAGAACGCTTCTTCGTCCTGAACTGAAACGCGCCGCGCCCGCACCACAAAACCGTCCCAGAGGAGACAAATATGCGAATGACCGCTGCCGTCATGTATGAACAAGGCTTGGCTGCGCCTTTTGCCCAGAGCCAGCCTTTCCGTATCGAAGAGGTAGAGCTCGAAGGCCCGGGCGACGGCGAAGTGCTGGTCGAAGTCCGCGCGGCCGGCCTGTGCCACTCCGACCTGTCCGTGATCGAAGGCCAGCGCAAGCGGCCCCTGCCCATTGTCGGAGGGCACGAAGGCGCAGGCATCGTGCGTGAAGTCGGCCGTGGCGTCAAAGGCCTGGCCGTGGGCGACCACGTGGCCATGGCCGGGGTCGCAGGCTGCGGCCAATGCCGTGTCTGCCGCGCGGGACGGCCCGGCCTGTGCCAGGCCGTGAGCGGCGCGCGCGCCGAAGGCCTGCTGGCCACGGGCAGCCGCCGACTGCGGCTGGCCGATGGCGGACGCCTAAACCACTACAGCGGTATCTCCGTCTATGCCCAGTACGCCGTTGTCGCGCCACGGTCGCTGATCAAGATCGATCACGCCGTGCCGCTGGACGTGGCAGCCCTGTTCGGCTGCGCGGTCGTCACGGGCGCGGGTGCGGTGTTCAACAGCGCCCAAGTCAAGCCCGGCGCATCGGTGGCCGTCATCGGCCTGGGCGGCGTAGGTCTCACCGCCGTGATGGCAGCGCGCGAAGCCGGCGCGGCGCGCATCGTCGGCATCGACGTGCTGCCAAGCAAGTTCGACCTGGCCAAGGCCGTGGGAGCCACCGATTGCTTCGATGCGCGCGACCCCGAAGTCGTGCCAAAAGTGCTCGCCCTGACGGACGGCGGCGTGGACTATGCATTCGAAATTTCGGGTCATCTGACGGCCCTGGAGATGGCACAAAAGATCACCGTGCGCGGCGGCGAAGTGGTGGGCGTTGGCATAGGCAAGAGCACTTCGGCCTTCACCACCTTGCAGCTGCCCTGGGTCTGCGAGGAGCGCGTGCTGCGCGGCTCCTTCATGGGCGGTGGCGTGCCGCAAGACGATGTACCCAAATACGTCGATCTGTACCTGCGCGGACGCCTGCCTGTGGACCGGCTGCGCAGTGACCACATCGGCTTCGACCAGCTCAACCATGCGTTCGACCAGTTGCATACCGGCGCCGTAGTACGGCAAATCCTGCTGCCGCACGGCAAGCTGTAAGCACTAGGGGAGGCGGCCAAAGAGCCGCCCCGGCCACCCGACATCGATCCAAAGGAGACAAGCATGAAGCGTTTACTCAACGGCCTGCTCATGAGCGCCGCGCTCGCCAGCGCCCCCGCGGCATTTGCCCAAAGCGACCGGTTTCCGTCCAAGCCCATCCAGGTGATCATCACCAGCACGCCAGGCTCGACGTCGGACATCATCACGCGCTTTCTGGGCACGGAAGTCACCAAGCAGCTGGGACAACCCATCATCGTCATCGCCAAGCCCAGCGAGAACAGTGTCATCGGCACCGACATCGCGCGCCGCTCTCCACCGGATGGCTACACCCTGCTGCTGGGCGGCAACACCTCGATGGCTGCCAACGTGCATCTGGTCAAGAACCTGTCTTACGACCCACTGCGTGACTTTGAGCCCGTGAGCCTGGTCTCCGTCAATCCGCTGCTGCTGGTTGTGCGCTCCGAGCTGCCCATCCAGTCCGTGCCGGAGCTCGTGGCCTATGCCAAGGCCCGCCCCGGAAAAATGAACTACGGTGTCGGCAATGCGGGTGGCAAGGTGGCCGTGAACCTGCTGAGTTCGATGACAGGCATCGATGCGTTGGAAGTGCCTTTCAAAGGGGCATCGCAGTCCGTGCAGGAGCTGATCGCCGGTCGGCTGGACTTCATGGCCGTGGATCCCATGGTGGTGGAGCCCTTCATCCTGCAGGGCAAGCTGCGGCCGCTGGCCGTCACTTCCGCCGTGCGCCTGCCCACCATGGACACCGTCCCCACCATGGCCGAAGCGGGTGTGCCGGGCTACGAATACTCCTCTTTTCTCGGGTTCTACGCTCCCAAGGGCACGCCCAAGGCCGTGATCGAGACGCTCAACGACGCATTTGTCAAAGCAGTCAACAGCCCCGAAGGCCAGGCGTTCTACCAACGCATGCGCATGATCTCCCGCACCTCCACGCCTGCCGGCCTGACGACGTTCACCAAGGAGCAGATCGCCAACTGGGGGCGACTGGCGAAGATCGCGGGACTGCAGCCCCAATAAGACCCCATCCAGCGCGGCGCCGGCCCTGCCGCGCGCATGCGCTCAACGGCTCGCGGAGTGGACCAGGGTCATTTCCGGCCATATAGCCTGGGTCGACTCCACGAAAGCGCGAATCAGCGGATCCTCCTTGCGGCTGGCCAAATGGGCCAGATACAGGGAAAAACTGGCAGGCTCGATGCTGGCAACGGCCAATTGGCCTTGCCTTGCGCCCTCTTCGGCCAGGTCGCGGCGCATGAGCATCATGCCGGCGCCGGCCAGCAGCAGATTGCGCGCGATGGCCGCATTGTCGAAGTGGATCACGGTGTTGAGCTCCAGCCCCTTGCTGGCGAACATCTCGACCAGCATCGAAGCATAGGCCATGCTGGAGTCATGGGGCGTAAGCCAGGGCAGCGCGGCCAGCTCGGCCAGCGTCGCGTTCTCGATGCGGTCCTTCCAGGCGACGGGGCCGGCGATCACGTATTCGATACGCGCGAGCTGGTAATAGAACAGGTCCAGGTCAATGGGCCGATCCAGCAGCAAACCGACATCGATTTCACCACTTTTGAGGCCATGGCGCGTGCCCGACGAGGGGCGCGCGCGCAGGTCCAGCTTGATGAGCGAATGCGTATTGCGCAGGTGCGTGATGATTTCGCCCACTTTGGTCGCCTGCGGATCGCTGCTGGTGCTCAGGATCAGCATCCCTTCGAGCTTGCCGTTGAGCTCCCGCGCAAACGAGGCAAACTGCGCGGCCTCGCCCAGCAAGGCCTTGGCCCGGTGAAACAGCAACTCGCCCGCGTGTGTCAGCTCCATGCTGCGATTGGTGCGGATGAACAGCTGCGTATCCAGATTGTCTTCGACAGCACGGATATGCGCGCTAGCGGCCGACTGGCTGATATGGATGCGTTCGGCAGCACGTGTCAGGTGCTTTTCTTCGGCAACGGCGACAAAGGTTCTGAGCTGGAAAAGGTCGATCAACATGGCCATGGCCCGAGTGTAGCCAGCTCCAGCGCAAAAAAGTGCTTCATGCACTCACTACGCTGGGTCCCAGCGCCGGCCCCGTTTTTCGTTCGCAATCCAAGCACACGGGGTCCCGAAAATAGCCTTGGACGCTGCAGGGGGTCCTTTCCTACACTGGATCGCATACAAGAACTACCGGTTTTCTCTTGTGTACTTCCAGGCTGCAGCCACCCATGGCGCAGCCGTGTAGACCACCTGAGCGGACAGCACCATGCGCAAACTTCTGATCTCCGAACTGCGATATTCCGACTGGCTACAGCCCGACGATGTGGTCGGCTGGCCCCAAGGACCGGGCGAGCCGCTCGCCCTCACCGAAGCGCTGATCGACCAGCGCGCGCAATTGCAATCGCCAGGCCTGCTGTTCGGCCTGACGCAAAGCGACACCCTGCGCCCCGAACTTGCCGAGAGCTTTGCTCTGCATGCGCTCAACGGCGCCGGCAGCAGCCGCCGCGTGACCGCATTTTCCGAAATCTATCCCGGCCATGTCAGCCAGATTCCAGGACTGTTGCGTGGCGGCGTTCTGCCTTTGGACGTGGTGCTGATCCAGGTCGTCCCCCTGGGCCGAGACAGCTATTCACTGGGCGTGATCTCGGACTTCACCCAGGCCATGATTTCCCGGGCCCGCGTCGTGATCGCGCTGCTCAATCCAGCATTGCCCGCCATGCTCGGCGATGCCATCGTGCGAGCCGAAGAGATCGACCTGCTGGTCGACAGCGACAGCCGCATCATCGACCTGCCCGACCCGGTACCTTCCGAAGCGGAACGGGCTGTGGCGCGCCAGGTGGCGGCCTTGATTCCCGATCGCGCCACCGTCCAGCTGGGCGTGGGCACGCTGCCGGCCGCCGTGGCCGAAGCCCTGATGCAGCACCGCGAGCTGGGCGTGCACAGCGGCGTGGTTTCTGACGTGCTGGTCGATCTGGTCGAAGCCGGCGTGGTCACCAATGCGCACAAAGGAAGCAGCGCCGGGAAGACCGTGACCGGCGGCCTGTTCGGCACGCAGCGGCTGCGCGACTTCGCCGCGACTTCCGGACTGGTGGAAATGCGCAATGTCGAATACACCCACCACCTCTCCGTGACTTCGGCGCTCGACCAGTTCCACACCATCAACTCGGCCATCGAGATCGATCTGTCAGGCCAGGTGAACTCGGAAATTGCCGCTGGCCGCTACCTGGGCGCCGTCGGCGGACAGGTGGACTTTGTGCGCGCCGGTGTGGCTTCGCGCGGCGGGCGCTCGATCATCGCCGTCCCTTCGGCCACGCCCGATGGCAAGCATTCACGCATCGTGGCTTCGCTGGCCGGGCGCCCCGTGACCACGGCGCGCAGCGACGTAGATGTGATCGTCACCGAGTTCGGTGCCGCCCATCTGCGCGGTTGCGGATTGCACGAGCGGGCGCGCCGCCTGATCGCCATTGCCCACCCCGACCACCGCGACGCATTGCAAGCAGCGCTCAAAAACTAACGACAACCGAAGGAGACAAGCCATGAGCCAAGAACAAGAAGTGCTGCTCACGCCCCTGGGAGAAGGAGTGTTCGAGATTCGCCTGAACCGGCCCGAGCGCATGAACGCATTGGGCGTGGCGACGGTCGCCGCACTGCAGCAGGCCGTGGCCGACGCCACCGCACAGCGTGCGCGCGTACTGCTGATCAAGGGCACGGGCCGGGCCTTCTGTGCCGGCGCCGACCTCAAGGAGCGCAAAGGCATGGACCTGCAAGGCAAGCTGGACCACAACGCCGGCATCAACGCCGCCGTCAACGCCGTGGCCGGCGCACGTTGCGTCACGGTGGCCGTGATCAATGGTCTGGCCTTGGGCGGTGGCCTGGAAATGGCGCTGGCCTGCGACCTGCGCCTGGCCGCGGCCGGCGTGAGCATAGGCCTCACGGAAAGCCGCGTGGGCGCCTTCCCCGGCGCCGGCGGCACGCAACGCCTATCGCGTGCCATTGGCCGCAGCCGGGCCCTGCAGCTGATGCTGACGGGCGAGCCGGTAACCAGCGAATACGCCGAACACATCGGTCTGGTCAGCGAAGTGGTGCCCGCCGAGGCACTAGACGCGCGCGCCCTGGCGCTGGGCCAGCTGCTGGCCAGCCGCTCGGCCACGGCCCAGGCGGAAATCAAGCGCCTCGTGAGCCAGGGGCTGGAACTGCCGCTGACCGCTGGCCTGCAACTCGAGCGCGCCGCCTTGCCCGGCATTTTCAGCTCGGTCGACTACTCCGAGGGCCTCGCGGCCTTCGCGGAAAAACGCCCGCCCCAATTCACCGGCGTCGTGCATTGAACCCGACGAGAAGCCAACGACTTCCCGCCCCCTCCCCCTCCCAAGGAAGACAAAAATGAGCACCCAACAACTCAAGATCACAGAAGAACAACGCGCCCTGATCGGTGCCGTACGCACTCTCGCGCTCGACAAGGACTGGCGTACCAACTCCATCAAGTACCTGGACGGCAGCTATCCCTGGGACAACCTCAACGACCTGGCCAAGCTGGGCGTGCTGGGCATGTCCATTCCCGAAGAATACGGCGGCACGGATCTGAGCGTTTTCGACACAGCGCTGGTGATGGAGGAAGTGTCCAAGCACTGCTACGCCACAGCCATGGCGCTGATGGGCATGCTGGGCGTTCAAGTGCGCGTGATCAGCAACTTCGCGCCCGAAAGCATGAAGCGCGACATCCTGCCCAAGGTCGCCAGCGGCGAAGTCCACCTGGCGGTGTGCATGACCGAGCCCCATGCCGGCACCGACGTGCCCAACTACAAGACCAACACCGTCATCCAGGGCGACAAAGCCATCGTCAACGGCGTCAAGACCCTGATCAGCCGCGCCAACGAGGCCGAATGGTTCGTGGTATTCACCCGCATCAATGGCACGCCGGGCCGCGAAGGCATTGGCTGCGTGCTGGTCAACCGCAACTCCCCGGGCTTCGAGGTCACCGCACGTTACCAGACCATGGCCGGCGAGTACCTGGCCGAGATCCAGTTCAACAACGTTGAAGTGCCGCTGGAAAACGTGATCCTGCGCGAAGGTGGCTTCAAGAAGCTGCTGGGCGCGTTCAACACGCAACGCTGCCTGAACCCCAGTGTCTCGCTGGGCATGGCCGAAGCCGCGTTCGAAGAAGCCATCAAGTACGTGCGCGAACGCAGCATCCGCGGTCAGGCCGTGGCCGAATTCCAGGGCATCCAGTGGAAGCTGGCCGAAATGTACCGCGACATCGAGGCCGGCCGCGCCCTGCTGTACCAGGCCGCCCTGTCGGCCAACCCCTTCCCCGACCCGCACATGGCGGCGGTTGCCAAGATGTTTGTGAACGAAATGGCGATCCGCGTGAGCAGCGAAGCCGTGCAGGTGCATGGCGGCTACGGCTTCACCAACGACTACCCGGTGTCCCGCATCTACCGCGGCGTGCGCTACGGCACTTTGGGCGGCGGCGCGACCGAAGCACTCAAGGACCTGGTGGGCAAGAAGCTGGTCAATGACTTCGACCCGGTGGACGGCTTCCTGTCGGTGGGAAATTTCTGAGAACGGCCCGCTCCTTCCCATTTGCACCTGCGCCTTGATGCCCCCGAAAGAACTTATGACGAATCCCCAAAAGCTCCGACTCTCCGAAGAACAACGCGCCTTGATCGGCACCGTGCGCAAGCTGGCGCTCGACCAGGACTGGCGCACCAAGTCGGTCAAGTACCTCGACGGCAGTTTCCCCACCGAAAACCTGCGTGAACTGGCCAAGATCGGCGTGATGGGCATGTCGGTGCCCGAAGAATACGGCGGCTCCAACCTGCCGGTGTTCGACACGGCATTGGTGATCGAGGAAATCGCCAAGCACTGCTACACCACCGCCATGGGCGTGATGAGCTCGGTGGGCGTGCAGACACGGGTGATCAGCAAATATGCGCCCGAGAGCCTGAAGCAGGAAATCCTGCCCAAGGTCTGCTCGGGTGACGTCAACCTCGCGGTGTGCATGACCGAGCCCCACGCGGGCACGGATGTGCCCAACTACCGCACCAATACCGTCATCCAGGACGACTGCGCCATCGTCAATGGCGTCAAGACGCTGATCAGCAAAGTGGACGACGCCGACTGGTTCGTGGTGTTCACGCGCATCAACGGCACGCCTGGCCGCGAAGGCATTGGCTGCGTGCTGGTCAACCGCAACACGCCCGGCTTCGAGGTCACGGCCCGCTACCAGACCATGGGCGGCGAATACCTGGGCGAGCTGCAGTTCAACAACGTCGAAGTGCCGCTGGAAAACGTGATCATGCGCGAAGGCGCGTTCAAGAAGCTGCTGGGCGCGTTCAACACCCAGCGCTGCCTGAACCCCAGCATCTCGCTGGGCATGGCCGAATCCGCGTTCGAGGAAGCCGTCAAATACGTGCGCGATCGCACCATCCGCGGTCAGGCCGTGGCCGAATTCCAGGGCATCCAGTGGAAGCTGGCCGAAATGTACCGCGACATCGAAGCCGGCCGCGCCCTGCTGTACCAGGCCGCCTTGTCGGCCAACCCCTTCCCGGACCCGCATCTGGCGGCGCTTGCCAAGATGTACAACAACGACATGGCGGTGCGCATCGCCAGCGAGGCGGTGCAAGTGCATGGTGGCTACGGCTTCACCAACGACTACCCGGTCTCGCGCATCTACCGCGCCGCGCGTTATGGCTCGCTGGGCGGCGGCGCGACCGAGGCGCTCAAGGACCTGATCGGCAAGCGCCTGGTCAAGGACTTCGACCCGGTGGACGGCTTTCTGTCGATGGGGACTTTCTGATGCGCTCACTCCTGTTTGTTCCCGCGCACGATGCGCGCAAGCTGGCCAAGGGGCTGGAATGCGGTGCCGACGCACTGATACTGGACCTTGAGGATGCCGTGCCCCAGGCCGACAAGGCCCGCGCCCGCGGCATGTGCGCGGAGTTCGTCGCCGCGCACCAGGCGCGCATGCCCTTGATCGTGCGTGTCAATGCCGCTTCCACGGGCATGCTGCTCGACGATCTGGCGGCCGTGGTCCGGGCCCGTCCCTACGGGATCATGCTGCCCAAGTGCGCCGGCAACGCCGACCTGCTTCAGGTCGATGCCTACCTGTCGGCGCTCGAGGCCCGCGAAGGCATCGCCCAAGGCACGCTGCGCGTCTTGCCCATCGTCACCGAAACGGCAGCTGCCATGCTGCAAATGGGCAGCTATGGCGCAGCCTCACCGCGGCTGTGCGGCATGTTGTGGGGTGGTGAGGATCTGGCCGCCGACATCGGCGCCGTGGCCAACAAGAATGCGCAGGGAGCCTACACCGCGCCCTATGTGCTGGCGCGCACGCTGACGCTGCTGGGCGCCTCGGCCGCCCAGGTGGCCGCGGTCGACGCCGTCTATACCAACTTCCGCGACCCCGATGGCCTGCGCGAGGAGGCGACACAGGCGCTGCGCGACGGCTTTTCCGGCAAGGCAGCGATCCATCCCGACCAGGTGGCCGTGATCAACGCCGCCTTCACCCCAGACGACAAGGATGTCGCGCGGGCGCACGAAGTGATTGCCGCTTTCGATGCCAACCCGCATACGGGCGCCATCTCCCTCCACGGCCAGATGCTGGACCGCCCGCACTACCGTTCGGCACAGCGCGTGCTGGCCCGCGCGCGCACCGCCCGTTAAGACGCAAGAAACACAGGAGACACCATGTCAAAGCAACACTACCCGCTGGACGGCATTACGGTCATCGACCTGTCCCATGTCTATAACGGCCCCTACGCCACGTTTCTGATGGCCATGGCCGGCGCGAATGTGATCAAGGTCGAGCCCTTCCAGGGCGAGCATCTGCGCAGCCGTGGCGACATGGGCGGCGCGGCCCTGCCGTTCGCCATGCTCAACTCGAACAAGAAGCCGGTCACGCTGAACCTCAAGACGGAAAAAGGCCGCGAGTTGCTGCGCGAACTGGTACAGCGCGCCGACATTCTGGTCGAAAACTTCGCACCGGGCGTCATGGACCGCCTGGGCCTGGGTGCCGACGAACTGCACAAGATCAACCCGCGCCTGGTCTATGGCTCCAGCTCGGGTTACGGCAAGGACGGCCCCTACCGCGACTACCCGGCGATGGATCTGGTGATGCAGGCCATGTGCGGTGTCATCGACTCCACGGGCTTCGCCGACCAGCCCCCCGTCAAGTCCGGGGCCGCGCTGTGCGACTTCATGGCCGGCATCCACCTTTATGGCGCCATCATGACGGCGCTCTACGAGCGCGAGCGCACGGGCATTGGCCGCACGGTGGAAGTGAGCATGCAGGACGCCACCTATGCGTCCCTGGCCTCCAACCTCGGCATGCTGCATGCACGCGGCGACAAGGCCCCGGCGCGCACCGGCAACCGCCACGGCGGTCTGGGTATTTCTCCCTACAACGTCTACCCCACCACCGACGGCTATGTAGTGCTCAACTGCCCGGGCGACCACCACTTCCATTCCGTGCTCGATGTGCTGGGCCGCCCGGATCTGAAGGACGATCCGCGCTTCGTCAGTCGCTCGGCACGCGTGGAAAACTTCGAAGCCGTCGACGAACTGCTCGAATCCTGGACCAGAACCCAGAGCAGGAACGAAGTGGCGCGGCTGATGCTGGAGAAAAAAGTGCCTTGCGCGCCGGTGCGCGGGCTGGCCGAAGTCATGCAGGACGAGAACATGCATGCCCGGGGCAGCTTGCAACGCATACAGCACCCCGAACTGGGCGAGGTCGTGGTGCCGCATTCACCGCTGGTCTTCGAAGGCAGCACGCGCCTGGAGATCGAGCCCAGCCTGCCACTGGGAGCGAGCAACGACGAAGTCTATGGCACCTGGCTCGGGCACACGCCTGAAGAACTCCAGGTCTTGAAGACCGAAGGCGTGATTTCCTAAGACTGGACCCGACCATGGCTTTGCCGCCTTCCGTAGAGCGCGAGGAATTGCACCACCGCAGCATAGACATGCGGGGCTACCGTCGCAGCGACGGCTTGTTCGATATCGAGGCACGCCTGATCGACCGCAAGACCGAGGACATGCACAACAGCCTGGGCCAGCGCACTTCTGCGGGGGACGCCATCCACCACATGCTGCTGCGCCTGGTGGTCGACGAGGATTTGCTGATCGTCGACGTCGCCGCCTGCACGCTGTCCGCCCCGTATGCGCAATGCCCCGAAGCGACGCTGAGCCTGCAGCGCATCAAGGGCTTGCGCATAGGCGCGGGTTGGTCCAAAGCGGTACGGGAGCGCCTGGGCGCAGCCCAGGGGTGCACCCATTTGACGGAGCTGCTGACGCCGCTGGTCACCGTCGCCTACCAAAGCCTCTGGCCCGTGCGGCAGGCGAAAGCCACGCAAGCGACGATCAAGATAGACAGCTGCCACGCCTATGCACACGCAGGGCTCCTGGTGCAGCATCTGCAACGCATGCAAGCCGCCGGGCCTGCCAACGGGCCTTGAATCCTCGGCAGGCGTCACGGCGCCTCGCCCCATCACCCTTTCATTGTGAAATTTTGCCCATGAAAATCATCGTCCCAGTCAAACGCGTGGTCGACTACAACGTCAAGGTCCGCGTCAAGTCCGACGGCACAGGCGTGGATATCGCCAGCGTCAAGATGAGCATGAACCCGTTTGACGAAATCGCCGTCGAAGAGGCCGTGCGCCTGAAGGAAAAGGGTGCGGCCGGCTCAGGCGCGGCCGGCACAGGCGCTGCGACCGAGGTGATCGCCGTGTCCTGCGGCGTGGCGCAATGCCAGGAAA
>NZ_JAVWWA010000024.1:49370-50562 GCF_036666375.1 Comamonas sp.
GGCGCTGCGACCGAGGTGATCGCCGTGTCCTGCGGCGTGGCGCAATGCCAGGAAACCCTGCGCACCGCCATGGCCATCGGCGCCGACCGCGCCATCCATGTGCTGACCGACGTCGAACTCCAGCCCCTGGCCGTGGCCAAGCTGCTGAAAGCTTTGGTCGACAAGGAACAGCCCGGCCTGGTCATCCTGGGCAAGCAGGCCATCGATGACGACGCGAATCAGACGGGTCAAATGCTCGCGGCCTTGGCAAAGCTGCCCCAGGCCACTTTCGCCTCCAAGGTCGAAGTCGCTGGTGAAAAAGTCCATGTGACGCGTGAAATCGACGGCGGCCTGGAAACTCTGGCCCTGTCCATGCCTGCCGTGATCACCACCGACCTGCGCCTGAACGAGCCGCGTTACGTGACGCTGCCCAACATCATGAAGGCCAAGAAGAAGCAGCTGGACACCGTCACGCCTGAAGAGCTGGGTGTAGAGGTCACGCCGCGCCTCAAGACCCTCAAGGTCGCCGAGCCCGCCAAGCGCGGCGCCGGTGTCAAGGTGGCCGATGTGGCCGCCCTGGTGGAAAAACTGAAGAACGAAGCAAAGGTGATCTGAATGTCGGTACTTGTGATTGCAGAACACGATAACGCGTCCATCAAGGCGGCGACGCTCAACACCTTCAGGGCCGCGGTGGAAATCAGCATGTTTGACGACGGGCAGGTGCATTTATTGGTCGCCGGCCACCACTGCGGTGCCGCTGCCCAGGCCGCCGCTCAGATCGCCGGCGTCACCAAGGTGATCCACGCCGACGGCGAAAGCCTGGCCCACGGCCTGGCCGAGAATGTAGCCGCACAGGTGCTGGCACTCCAGGGCAATGGTGCCGGTAACTACAGCCACATCCTGTTTCCGGCTACGGCAAGCGGCAAGAATGTGGCGCCGCGCGTGGCCGCCCAACTCGACGTAGCCCAGATCAGCGACATCACCAAGGTGATCGCCGCCGACACTTTCGAGCGCCCGATCTACGCCGGCAACGCCATTGCCACCGTGCAAGCGCTGGATGCCATCCGCGTCATCACCGTGCGGACCACCGGCTTTGACGCCGCCGCCACCACCGGCGGTTCGGCCGCCGTGGAAACCATCGCCGCCGCGGCCGATGCCGGCAAGAGCAGCTTCGTGGGCAGCGAGATCGCCAAGAACGACCGCCCCGAACTCA
>NZ_JAVWWA010000025.1:0-4500 GCF_036666375.1 Comamonas sp.
GTCACGGCCTTGGCGCCGTTGCGCTTGCTCATCTTCTCGCCCTGCTCGTTGAGCACGGTGGGCAGATGGGCGAACACCGGAACCTCGGCGCCCAGGGCTTCGAAGATGTGGATCTGGCGCGGCGTGTTGTTGATGTGGTCGTCGCCGCGGATCACATGCGTGATCGCCATGTCCATGTCGTCGACGCAGACGCAGAAGTTATAGGTGGGCGTGCCGTCGGGGCGCGCGATCACCAGGTCGTCGAGTTCGCTGTTCTGGAATTCGATGCGGCCCTTGCACTTGTCTTCCCAGGCCACGACGCCGCCTTGCGGCGTCTTGAAGCGCAGCACGGGCTGCACGCCTTCGGGCACGGGCGGCAACTGCTTGCCGGGCTCGGGGCGCCAGGTGCCGTCATAGCGCGGCTTTTCCTTGGCGGCCATCTGCTTTTCGCGCAGCGCGTCGAGCTCCTGCATGCTCATGTAGCAGGGATAGACCAGGCCCTTTTCCTGCAGCCGCACCAGCACTTCCTTGTAGCGCTCTATGCGTTGCATCTGATAGAACGGGCCTTCGTCGGGCGTGAGCTGCAGCCACTCCATGCCCTCGAGGATCACGTCGACCGATGCCTGGGTCGAACGCTCGACATCGGTGTCCTCGATGCGCAGGATGAAGTCGCCACCATTGGCGCGCGCAAAGGCCCAGGGATAAAGCGCCGAGCGGATGTTGCCCAGGTGGATGAAGCCCGTGGGCGAAGGGGCGAAACGGGTACGTACTTTGGTGCTCATTACAGGGTATCCAGTCCACGGCAGAGGTCTGCCTTGATGTCTTCAAGATGCTCGAGGCCGACCGACAGTCGGATCAGGCCTTGACCGATGCCAGCAGCCTGGCGCTGGTCTTCGGAAAGACGGCCATGCGAAGTGCTGGCCGGGTGGGTGATGGTGGTTTTCACGTCGCCCAGGTTGGCGGTGATGCTGCACACGCGCGTGCTGTCGATGACCGCGAACGCGTTGGCGCGCAGCGCTTCGGGCGAGTCGCCGATCACATCGAAGGCGAGCACGCCGCCGCCCATGCCAGATTGCTGGCGCATGGCCAGCGCATGCTGGGCGTGCGTAGGCAGGCCGCTGTAGTGAACGCGCGCCACCTTGGGATGGGCTTCAAGCCAGTTTGCCATTTCCAGCGCCGCGGCGCTCATGGCCTTGACGCGCAGCGCCAGGGTTTCCATGCCCTTGAGCATGACCCAGGCGTTGAACGGCGCGAGGTTCAGGCCCGCGGTGCGCATGAAGGCGCCCATCTTCTCTTCAACCAGCGCCTTGGGGCCGCAGACCGCACCGCCCATGCTGCGACCCTGGCCGTCGAGCAGCTTGGTGCCGGAGTGCACGACCAGGTCGGCACCGAACTGCACCGGGCGCTGCAGCACCGGCGAGGCAAAGCTGTTGTCCACAGCCAGCAGCGCGCCGTGCGCATGGGCCAGTTCGGCCAGCGCCGCGATGTCGCACAGATCGCCCAGAGGATTGGTCGGGGTTTCGGCAAACAGCAGCTTGGTTTCAGGGCGGATCGCGGCCTTCCAGGCGGCGACATCGGTCTGGGACACAAAGCTGGAAGTCACGCCGAAGCGCGCCATCTCGCCGCCCAGCAACTTGATCGTCGAGCCGAACATCGACTGCGAGCAGATGATGTGGTCGCCGGCCTTGAGCATGGTCATCGCGACCATCAGAATGGCCGACATGCCGGTCGAAGTGGCAATGGCCGCCTCGGTGCCTTCCATGGCAGCGAGTCGACGCTCGAAGCTGGTCACGGTGGGGTTGGAAGTGCGGCTGTAGGTATAGCCCGGCTCTTCATTGCCGAAGCGGCGCGCGGCCGTGGCGGCATCGGGCTGCACGAAGCTGCTGGTGAGGTACAGCGCTTCGCTGTGCTCGCCCCATTGGCTGCGCTCAACGGCTTCGCGCACCGCGAGGGTATCGGGATGCAGGCCGGCGGGAAGGGTTCGTTCGGTCACGGTGGTATTCCTGGTTGTCCAGCGGAGGCAGGCCGTTGCTGGCGGCGCAAAGAAAAATGAGCCAAACCCGCTGGGCCGGTCAGGTGGTGAGGCCTGACCCTTCCGCGTTTTTAGCTCTTTTCCATGACAGCCAAGCGGGCGGCGCTGCGCCCCGCTTCATTGCTTGCAATCGTTCCTAATGTAACGTGCTCAAGCGTCCTGGGCGTTGGGCAGCGATAGGCGCGAGGTATCGACATCGCCCTCTTCGGCGCCGCCGGTGCGGCCCGCGTTGAGCGCCGCGATATCGCCTTCGGAAATGTCGCCGGTCACATAGATACCGTCAAAGCACGAAGCTTCAAAGCCGTTGACGCCGGGGTTGAGCGCGCCAATGGCCTTTTTCATGCCGTCGACGTCCTGATAGATCAGCGCGTCGCAGCCGATGACCTGGCGGATTTCCTCGACCGTGCGGTCGTGGGCCACCAGCTCGCTCTTGGTCGGCATGTCGATGCCGTAGACATTGGGGAAACGCACCGGCGGCGCAGCGCTCGCCAGGTACACCTTGTTGGCGCCGGCGTCGCGTGCCATCTGCACGATTTCCTTGGAGGTCGTGCCGCGCACGATGGAGTCATCGACCAGCAGCACGTTGCGGCCCTTGAACTCGCTGCTGATCGCATTGAGCTTCTGGCGCACCGACTTCTTGCGCGCGCCCTGGCCCGGCATGATGAAGGTCCGGCCGACGTAGCGGTTCTTCACGAAGCCTTCGCGGTACGGCAGACCCAGCAGCTGGGCCAGCTGCATGGCGCTGGGGCGGCTCGATTCGGGAATCGGAATGATCACGTCGATCTCGCTTGGCGGTACCGTGGAGATCACGCGCTTGGCCAGCGATTCGCCCAGGTTTAGGCGCGCCTGGTAGACCGAGATGCCGTCCATGACGGAATCGGGGCGCGCCAGGTAGACGTACTCGAAAATGCAGGGGTGCAGCGAGCTCTTCTCGGCACACTGCTCTGCCTGGACCTTGCCGTCGAGGCCGATGTAGACCGCTTCGCCCGGCGCGACATCGCGCTCCAGTGTGTAGAGGTTGCCTTCGAGCGCCACCGATTCGCTGCCCAGCATGACGCTGCCATCGGCACCGTGGCCTATGCACAGCGGACGGATGCCGTAGGGGTCGCGGAAAGCCAGCAGACCGTAACCGGCGATCAGCGCGATCACGGCGTAGGAGCCGCGCACGCGCTTGTGCACCGCGCGCACGGCCTTGAACACGTCGACGCTCTTGAGCGGCGCGCCGCTGGTGGCACGCGCCAGTTCGTGCGCCAGCACGTTGAGCAGCACTTCGGAGTCGCTGTCCGTATTGGTGTGGCGATGGTCGGTGTCGGCGAGCTCGGCACGCAGTTGCTTGGCGTTGGTCAGGTTGCCGTTGTGCACCATGACGATGCCGAACGGCGCGTTGACGTAGAAGGGCTGGGCCTCTTCTTCGCTGGCCGCGTTGCCGGCCGTCGGGTAGCGCACCTGGCCCAGGCCGATGTTGCCCGGCAGCGCGCGCATGTTGCGCGTACGGAAAACATCGCGCACCATGCCCTTGGCCTTGTGCATGTAGAACTTGCGTTCCTGTTGGGTCACGATGCCTGCCGCATCCTGGCCGCGGTGCTGCAAAAGCAGCAGCGCGTCATAGATCAGCTGATTCACGGGTGCAGTGCTGACTACACCGACGATTCCACACATAGTTGCGTTCCATCCATCCGCGGGAAAAGTCCCGCCATTCTTGCAAGGCCGCCCGGGTAGGGCCGCCCTGCCCTCATCTTGAAGGCAAATACCTTCCCAATTCCTGCGGCAGCGCCGGCATCCAGTCCAGCAGCAGGCCGCCGAGTTGCGGCGCAATCAGCGATTGCTGCCACCACTCGGACTGCTGCAAAGGCGTATAGGTCACCACCAGGGTCACGACGACCAGCAGCAGACCACCCCGCAGCAGACCAAATACCGCGCCCAGCGTGCGGTCCACAGGCCGCAGACCCACGCCATCAATCAGTCGCTTGGCGAGACTGGAGACCAGGCCCCAGACAAACGCCACAGCAATAAACGTCACCACAAAACCTGCGGCATAACGCAGCGATACATCGGCATTGCCCATGGGCAGAAACCCGCCCATTGTCTCCGCCCCGTAGCGCGCCGACACGAAGGCCACGAGCCACCCTACGAGCGACAGGAGTTCATAGACCAGCCCGCGCCAGGCGCCGACCAGCAGCGACCCCAGCACCACGGCCAGAAAAATCCAGTCGACAGCGCCCATCACCGCGTCAGGGCTTGATCACCGACGCCGGCAAACCCAGTCCCTTGACCCGCGCCGCGGCCTTGTCGGCTTCGGCCCGGCTGTTGAACGGGCCCACGCGCACCCGCGTGCGCTGACCATCCTTGGTCGACACCGTCTGGGTGAACGCCTTGAGGCCTGCGCCTTCGAGCTTGGCGCGCACTTCACGCGCCTTGTCCGCATCGCCAAACGCTCCGACCTGGACCACGACACGATCGCTGCTGCTGGCCTCGGCGGCTGCCGGTGC
>NZ_JAVWWA010000025.1:4600-24395 GCF_036666375.1 Comamonas sp.
GGTTCAGGCTTTGGCTTGACCGGGGCTTCGACCTTGGGCTCGGTTTTCGCGGGCGCAGGCTTGGGCGACTCCGCCTTGGCAGATGCGGCCGCGGGCGGCGACATCAAGGGCGGCACGGGCGGCATGGGCATGGCGGCCGCACGCGGCGCGGCCACGGGCGTGGACGATTCGAAGACTTCCTCGCCCTTGTCCAGCGATGCGTGCGTGTCCACGGAAGTGGACGGACGTGCCGCAGCCGCCGGAGCCGCGGTTTCGCCGGGCACCATCAGCGGCGCGACATGACCGCGGTCGGGAATCTCAATCGGAATATCGACGGGAATCGGTCGGGGCTGGGTGTCGAACAGCAGTGGGAAGCCCACCACGCCGACCAGCACCAGCACCGCAGCGCCGATCAGCCGATGGCGCGCGCGACTGCGCATGACGTCGACGCTTTCCACCTGGGCAGCGCGGGAACGCGTTACGGACTTGTCCGCAGCCTCTTTTTTGCCGAACCAAGAGAACTTGAAAAATGCCATGAAGTGCAGACTCGTTCGGGCTTATTCGCCCAGATGCTTGGCTTGCAAGCGCGGCGTGCCATGAAGCAGCACACCACCCACCGTATAAAACGAGCCAAAGACCACGATTCTATCAGCGGGGTCCGCAGCGGCGACCGCAGCCTGCAAGGCCAACTCGGGAGTCGCATGCAGGCTGGTGGCCACTTCACGGCGCCCGCCGGCGACCATCTGCACCGCATTCCATTTCTGCTGCAGGCCCGCAGCCGTGTCGGCACGCGGCGTGGGCAGGTCGCAGAAGTACCAGCGATCGATCAGCGGGCCGACCTTGGCGAACATCGGCGCGAGGTCCTTGTCGGCCATTGCGCCAAAAACCGCATGGGTCGTGGGGAAAAAGCCCATGGCATCGAGATTGGCCGTGAGGGCCGCGACCGAATGCGGGTTGTGCGCGACATCGAGCACCAGTGTGGGCTGGCCGGGAACGATCTGGAAGCGCCCGGGCAGCTCGACCATGGCCATGCCGGTGCGCACCGCCTGGGCCGTGACCGGCAGGCGCTCGCGCAAGGCCTCGAATGCGGCCAGCGCGCCCGCGGCATTGACCAGCTGGTTCGCGCCGCGCAGCGCGGGATAGGCCAGGCCCGCATAGCGGCGCCCGCGGCCCGCCCAGCCCCACTGCTGCTTGTCGCCCGAAAAATTGAAATCCTGGCCAAACTGCCACAGCTGGGCGCCGATCTCGTTGGCATGGTCGATCACGCTTTGCGGCGCGACCGGATCGCTGACGATCACCGGACGGCCGGGGCGCATGATTCCGGCCTTCTCGCGGCCTATGGTCTCGCGGTCCTTGCCCAGCAGCTCGGTATGGTCGATGTCGATGCTGGTGATGATTGCGCAGTCGGTGTCGATCACGTTGGTCGCATCCAGGCGCCCGCCCAGGCCGACTTCCAGAATCGCCACATCGAGACCCGAGCGGCTCAGCAGATGCATGATGCCCAGCGTGGTGAACTCGAAGTAGGTCAGCTGGACTTCGTTGCCGCCCTGCACGCGCGCGGCCTCGACGGCCTCGAAGCTGCCCATCAGCTGCTCGGCGCTGGCGATTTCACCGCCGATGCGGCAACGCTCCTCGAAATGCACCAGATGCGGCGAGGTGTAGACGCCGGGCTTGTAGCCGGACTGCAGCGCCACGGCTTCGAGCATGGCACAGGTCGAGCCCTTGCCATTGGTGCCGGCCACGGTGATCACCGGGCAGTCGAAACGCAGCGCCAGGCGCTGGGCCACTTCGCGCACGCGCTCCAGGCCCATGGCGATGTTTTGGGGGTGCAGGCGCTCGCAATAAGAGAGCCAGGCTTCCAGATTGGGGAATGTGGTGTGCATACTGCGCGCATTGTCGCCCAGCAGCGGCGGCTCGATTGGCTTCACCCGGAGTATCCCCTTCATGATCGTTTACGGCATTCCAAATTGCGACACCGTCAAAAAAGCGCGGCTATGGCTTTCAGCCCAGGGTCAGGCGCATGAGTTCCATGATTTCAAGAAGCTGGGCGTGCCGCCCGCGCAGCTCGCGCGCTGGATGGAAGCCCTGGGCTGGGAGAAGATCGTCAATCGCCAGGGCACGACCTGGCGCAAGCTCGACGCCGCCGCCCAGGCCGGCGTGCAGGACGCGGCCAGCGCCAGCGCGCTGGTGCAGGCCCAGCCCAGCCTGATCAAGCGCCCGGTGGTCGAATGGCCCGACGGCAGCATCAGCGTGGGCTTCCAGGCCGATGCCTGGCAGGCGCGGCTGGACGCAAACAGCTGAAAAGCATACAAACACTTACCGGCGTTTACCCCGCTGGCGCACGCGGTTCACCGAGCAGGCCTAAAATTTGGTCCATTGCCGGGGCATGAGTGCCGCGGTCAGCAAAGGAGCTTGAGCCATGAAAAGAATGATCTGGATCGGAGCCGCGGCCGCGCTGTCGACAGGCGCTGCAATGGCCCAGGAGCAAGGCCGCGTGCTGTCCGTCTCTCCCGTGCAGCAGCAGGTGAGCGTGCCGCAGCAGGTCTGCCAGGATGAAACCGTGCCGGTGCGCCAGCGCAGTTCCGGCGCGGGCGCGGTGATAGGCGCCGTGGTCGGCGGTCTCGCGGGCAACGCCATTGGCGGCGGCTCGGGCCGTGCGGCAGCGACGGGAGCGGGCCTGGTCGGCGGCGCGATGCTGGGCAACCAGCTCGAAGGCAACAACAGCACCCAGTACCAGACCGTGCGCCGCTGCACCACGCAGAACTACTACCGCAACCAGGCGGTGGGCTACGACGTGGTCTATGAATACGCCGGACGCCAGTACACGACGCGCACCGCCACCCCTCCGGGCGACTGGATCGCGCTGAACGTGCAGCCGGCACCGCAAGCCTACGCACCCAGCTATCCACAGGGCTACTACGGCACGCCGGACGCCTACTCCGCTGCGGCCTATCCTCCGGTGACCTATGCCACACCGCAGACGGTGTACACGGCGCCCCCGGACACGGGCTACAGCGCCGCCGACTATGTGGCGCCCATACTGCTGGGCGCGACGATTGCCGCTGGCGCCCACTATGTGCTGCGGCCGCGCGATCGCTGGAACGGACCGCGCCACTACGAGCGTCCGCACCACCACGGCGGCTGGCGCCGCTGAGGCAACCCCACCTTCTCAACGCCCCTGAAGCCCGGGTTTCAGGGGCGCTTTGCTTGGCGACTCCCCTGCACGCAGCACGGAGGACGCTGGCTGGCCTAAAATCTGCGCTTTGCCCACTTTCACGGACCGCGTTCTTCCATGACCACCGAAAACTTCGCCGGCGTTACCCTCACCACCAAAGCCAACGTCTACTTTGACGGCAAGTGCGTGAGCCATAGCTTCACCCTCGCCGACGGCACCAAGAAATCGGTGGGCGTGGTCCTGCCCGCCACGCTGACCTTCGGCACGGCCGCCGCCGAAATCATGGAATGCGTGGGCGGATCGTGCGAATACCGCCTCGACGGCACCGACCAGTGGCTCAGCTCCCAGGCCGGTGAGTCCTTCCACATTCCCGCGAATTCGAAGTTCGACATCCGCGTGACCGAGGCCTACCACTACATTTGCCACTACGCGTGAGCCCGGCGGCCGGCCTGCGGGCCGAACCCACTTAATTCTCTTACCCAGAGTGCACTGATCTATGGAAACCATCCTCAAGAACCTTCCCGTCGGCGACAAAGTCGGCATCGCCTTCTCCGGCGGCCTGGACACCAGCGCCGCGCTGCGCTGGATGAAGAACAAGGGCGCCGTGCCCTACGCCTACACCGCCAACCTGGGCCAGCCCGACGAAGCGGATTACGACGAGATTCCGCGCAAGGCCATGGAATACGGCGCCGAGAAGGCCCGCCTGATCGACTGCCGCACGCAACTGGCCAACGAAGGCATTGCCGCCATCCAGGCCGGCGCCTTCCACATCTCCACCGGCGGCATCACCTACTTCAACACCACGCCGCTGGGCCGTGCCGTGACCGGCACCATGCTGGTCGCCGCGATGAAGGAAGACGACGTCCACATCTGGGGCGACGGCTCGACTTTCAAGGGCAACGACATCGAGCGCTTCTACCGCTACGGTCTGCTCACCAACCCCGCGCTGCGCATCTACAAGCCCTGGCTGGACCAGGCCTTCATCGACGAACTCGGCGGCCGCGCCGAAATGTCGGCCTTCATGACCAAGGAAGGTTTCGGCTACAAGATGAGCGCCGAGAAGGCCTACTCGACCGACTCCAACATGCTGGGCGCGACGCACGAAGCCAAGGATCTGGAACTGCTGTCGAGCGGCATCCGCATCGTCAACCCCATCATGGGCGTGGCGTTCTGGAAGCCTGAAGTCGAAGTCAAGGCCGAGGAAGTGTCGGTGACCTTTGAAGAAGGCCGCCCTGTCGCCCTGAACGGCAAGCGCATTGAAGACCCGGTCGAGTTGTTCCTGGAAGCCAACCGCATCGGCGGCCGCCACGGCCTGGGCATGAGCGACCAGATCGAGAACCGCATCATCGAAGCCAAGAGCCGCGGCATCTACGAAGCCCCGGGCATGGCGCTGCTGCACATTGCCTACGAACGCCTCGTGACCGGCATCCACAACGAAGACACCATCGAGCAGTACCGCATCAACGGCCTGCGCCTGGGCCGTCTGCTGTACCAGGGCCGCTGGTTCGATCCCCAGGCCATCATGCTGCGCGAAACCGCCCAGCGCTGGGTCGCGCGCGCCATCACCGGCACCGTGACGCTGGAGCTGCGCCGCGGCAACGACTACTCGCTGCTCAACACCGAGTCGGCGAACCTGACGTACCAGCCCGAGCGCCTGTCGATGGAAAAGGTCGAGGACGCACCGTTCTCGCCCGCGGACCGCATCGGCCAGCTGACCATGCGCAACCTCGACCTGATGGACACGCGCGACAAGCTCGCCATCTACGCGAAGAGCGGCCTGCTGTCCATGGGCAGCGGCTCGGCCCTGCCCCAGTTGGGCAACGACAAGAACTGACAGGACCGCAACGGTCGCTGAAAGCCACGCCATCGCCCGATGGACGTGGCTTTTTTTTCACCCTTCCACGGCCTTGTTTCTGTCTCCACCGCGGCGGCTCCTCCGATCAACGACATGAACACCCACCCTGACACTTCGGCCAGCCATCTCCCCACGCCGCAGCAAAGCGATCCCTTGTTCAGCACGATTCTCGATCTGCTGCTGGACGCGGTGTGCGTGGTGGATGCGCAGGGCTACTTCGTCTTTGCGAGCGCCGCCTGCGAAGCAATACTCGGCTACACGCCAGAGGAAATGATAGGTCGGCGCATGATCGACATGGTGGCGCCGCAGGACCGGGAAAGAACGCTGCAGGCAGCGCACAACGTCATGGCTGGCCAAAGCCACCTGCATTTCGAGAACCGCTATGTACGCAAGGACGGCAAGCTCATCGACCTGATGTGGTCGGCGCGCTGGTCAGAAGTCGATCAGGTCAGGATCGCCGTGGCGCGCGACATTTCCGCGCGCAAGCGTGCGCAGGCGCTGCAGACCGCGACCAACGCCATTTCGGAAGCCGCCCACGAGGCCAAGGACATGCGCGAACTGCTGCAACGCGTTCACCAGATCATAGACGCGCTGCTGCCCTGCCTCGCATTCGCCGTGGCGCTGCGTGACGAGATCCGTCAACAGCTTGAATTCCCTTATCTGGTGCTCGACGGAGATGCCGGCACCGACCGCCCCACCCCCATGGTGCAGGCCTTCTGTGACGACATCATCCGCTCTCCCGATCCCAGGCACAGCCCGCAGCAGGTGGCCGTGCCGGGGCCGGAAGACGCGGCGTCCTGGCTGGGCGTGCCGCTGATCACGCAGCAAGGCGTGATGGGCGCGCTGGTGCTCAAGAGCCACTCCAATGCTGTGCAGGATCAGGAGACGCTGCAGTGCATTGCCACGCAGGTGGCGTCCGCAGTGGAGCGCAGGCGCCTCTACGCAAGCCTGCAGTTCATGGCGCATTTCGATCCGCTGACCGGCCTGGTCAACCGCACCATGCTGCATGACCGCCTGAGCCGGGCGCTGGAGCGCGCCGGGCGCGACGGGCTCTTTCTCTGCGTGCTGTATCTGGACCTGGACGGGTTCAAACAGATCAACGATTCCCTCGGACATTCAGCCGGTGACAGCCTGCTCAAGGCGTTCGCGCAGCGGCTCAAGGCCTGCTTTCGCAGCTACGACACCGTGGCCCGCGTGGGTGGCGACGAGTTCGTGGTGCTGCTCGAGTCGACTGCCCCCATGGATGGCGCATGGGTCATCGCGCACAAGATCGGCGCCACGTTCGATACGCCGTTCGACATCAACGGCCAGCAGCTCAACATACAGACAAGCATAGGCAGCGCCAGCTATCCCGAACACGGCAGCAACGAACACGAGCTGCTGCAGCAGGCCGACAACAGCATGTACCGCATGAAGAAAGCCGGCGGCCACGGCGCGCGATGACCCTGGCCTGGCCGGCTGAGCGCGCTTATTTCTGCAGCTTCTTCTCTATCGTGGCCCCGGCCTTCTCTTCCTTCTTGCGGCGGTTGAACACCTGGCGCATGTAGCGCACATCGCTGTCGGACAGGTGTTTCTGCGCCGCGACGAACTGCTCCTGCTCCTCCTCGCGAATGTGGTGCAGGTATTCGTCGCGCAGCGCGGCGAAGCGGCGCAGCCAGCCGGGCGAGGCCATGTCGCGCGCGGCCAGGTCGGCCAGCATCTTGTCCATCTCCTTGTGCTCGCCGACTGCATGGCGCGCGTCCTCGGTGGTCTCGGGATTGCGCAGCACGCTGGACCACAGCGCCTGCTCCTCGGCCGCGGCATGGCCCTTGATCTCCCTGACCAGCTCCATGAACAGGCGCTCGCGCTCAGGCGAATGGCCGTGGGTCGCGCTGATCATCGCCAGCAGCGCGCGGTGGCGGTCATGGTCTTCGACCAGGCGGCCGAAGATGTCGGCATCGCCGCGAAAACGCGTGGCCGGCGTGCTGCCGATGTTCGCCGGCACATCCTCGGCAATTGCCTTGGCCTTGGCGATCGCAGCGCGCTTGGCTTGCAGGGGGGGAATGGGCTTGGCCTTGGCGATCGCGGCGCGCTTGGCTGGCATGGGGGGAATGGGCTTGGCGGTGCTTTTCGCCGTGGCAGTTCGGTTCATTGCGGTCCTCGTGGTGGTGCATGGTTGTTTTGGCGGTCCATCCTCACCATTGACCAAAGCTGCGAGTCGCCATGTAAGCCGAATACGCATTGCATCCTCATCCTGCGCCGGGACTGCGCACCTTGCCGCGGGACGGCGACATTCCTGCAGCAAAAGGAGCTTGAATCGGATACGTTTCTTCCGGTTTCCTTACAAACCATTCCAGGTCGACGCACCAAAAATGGGACTTTTCCAATCCACCGGAAGGCTCTCCATGACGGCACCTACCTATGTTCAGTCCGACCCCCTCGCTCCTTCCGCCCTTCCTCGGGCTGTCGACGGCGCAGGCGTTTCCTGGGCGGCAATTTTCGCGGGCGCGCTCGCTGCCGCAGTACTGTCTCTTGTCCTCTTCGTTCTCGGCATAGGCCTGGGCCTGTCGTCGATCTCGGTCTGGTCGGGCCGCGGCGTCGAAGGCGAGACTTTCGGCTGGACAGCTGCCGCATGGTTTGCATTCACCCAACTGGCCTCGGCCGGCGTCGGTGGCTACATCGCTGGCCGCCTGCGCACCCGCTGGCTCGGCGTGCAGGTTGACGAAGTCTATTTTCGCGACACCGCCCATGGATTCCTGGCCTGGTCGCTGGCCACTTTGCTGATGGTGGCACTGATGGGCTCGGTCGCCAGCAGCGCGATCACCGGCACCGCCAAGGCCGCGGGTGCTGTGGCGTCGGGTGCGGCCACCATGGTCGGCGGCGGCGTGCAGGCAGCGGTTGCCGGCGCAACCGGTGCGATTGCGGGCAGCGGCGACAGCCAGGGTGCTTCGGCCAATCGCTTCGGCTATTGGGTCGACAGCCTGTTCCGCCCCGCCCCCACCACCGATGGCACGACGGCCCCCGTGCCGCCAAGCCAGCGCTCGCCCGCCGATGTGGCCAAGGAAGTCACGAGCATCTACGCGAATGCGCTGCAGACCGGCAAGCTGCCGGAAGAAGACGCGCGCTACGTCGCACAACTGGTCGCCGAGCGCACCGGCCTGACTCAAGAGCAGGCCCTGGAACGCGTGCAGAAGTCGTTCGAGCAGGCGCAGCAGCAGATCGCCCAGGCCAAGGCCAAGATCGATGAAGCCGAAGTCAAGGCCAAGGAAGCCGCCGAAACCGCACGCAAGGTCGCCGCGCACTCGATGCTGTGGCTGTTCGTCGCGCTGCTGATCGGTGCTTTCGTGGCCAGCCTGTCCGCCACCTGGGGTGGCCGCCAACGCGACGCTTTCTAAACCATTCTGTCCACCGCCGGCCCTTGCGGGCCGGCCCCTCACTCCAAAGGACCATCCATGCGCTCCATTCTCCTGTTCCTGCTTGGCATTCCGATTCCCATCATCATCCTGATCGCGCTGCTCACCTGATACGCGATCCATGTGTCCCCAGCCCGCCGCGTGCGGGCTTTTTCATGGGGAATGGGCCAGCAGATGCCGCGCCAGTTGCTGCGCGGGCGCGGGCAATGCGTCGAGATCGCGCACGCACAGCATCAGATTGCGCGCGGCCCAGGCGTCGGTCAAGGCAATGCGCTTGATCTTTGCCGCGCGCGCATGGCGCAGCGCGACCGCCTGCGGAACAATGCCCACGCCTATGCCTTCGCCCACCATGCGGCACACCGATTCGAAACTGCGCAGGCGAACGCGATAGTTCAGCCGCTGGCCCAGGCGCCGGGCCTGCTGGGTGATGTGGGCCTGCAGTGCGCTGCCGTCGAGCAGGCCGACAAAGGCGCAGTCGACGATTTCCGCCAGGTCAACCGAGCGGCGCTGCGCCAGCCCATGGCCGCGCGGCACGACCAGCACCAGCGGGTCCGCACAAAAGGCAAAGCTCTGCAGGCCGTCGAGGTCCACGGAGTCGGAGACCATGCCGACATCGCACAGCCCGTTGCGCAGCGCGTCGACGATCTCGCTGCTCGCACGCTCCTCCAGATCGACGGAAATGCCGGCATGCCGCGCGAGAAAGCCGCCCAGCACCTGCGGCAGATGCTCACTCAGGGCCGAGGTATTGCACAGCAGGCGCACATGGCCCTTGAACCCCGCGCCATAGTCGGCGAGTTCGCCCTGCAGTCGGTCCATCTGCTGCAGCACCAGGCGCGCGTGGTGCAGCAGCGTGCGGCCCGCGGGCGTCAGCTGCACGCCGCGGCGTTCGCGCAGCAGCAGCGCCACGCCCAGCGCCTCCTCCATGCCGCGCACGCGCTCGCTGGCCGAAGCCAGCGTCATGTGGCTGCGCTCGGCGCCGCCCGTGATCGTGCCCGCCTCATGGACGTTCAGGAACAGCCGCAGATCGGTCAGGTCAAAGCGCATGGCCGCAAAGTACCACATCGAGGCTCAGGAAGCGCCTGAGGCTGGCTACGCAACATCCGCATTCCGCGCCGTGCCTGGCGTCGCCAGAATCGCGCCATGCATTTCCCCATTGCGCTTTCCGACGCCGTCTGGCCGCTGCTGGTCACCCTGGTCTTCATTCTCGCCGGCCTGGTCAAGGGCGTGGTCGGCCTGGGGCTGCCCACGGTTGCCATGGCCTTGCTCGCGCTGCTGATGACGCCCGCCCAGGCAGCGGCGCTGCTGATCGTGCCTTCGCTGGCCACCAACGTGTGGCAGATCCGGCCCTGGCCGGCGCTCTGGCCCCTGCTGCGCCGCCTGGCGCCCATGCAGATCGGCGTGTGCATAGGCACGCTGGCCGGCGCCTGGGCGCTGGGTGCGCCCGCAGGTGCCTGGGCCACGGCCTGCCTGGGCGCGGCGCTGGTCGGCTACGCGGTCTGGGGCCTCACGGGCGCGCGGCTGACCGTGCGCGCGGCCAGCGAGCCCTGGCTGGGGCCGTTGATAGGCGCCGCAACGGGCCTGGTCACGGCGGCCACGGGCGTGTTCGTGATTCCCGCCGTGCCTTATCTGCAGGCACTCGGATTGCAGCGCGATGCACTGATACAGGCCATGGGCATCTCGTTCACGGTCTCCACCGTGGCGCTTGCCGCCGGCCTGTATTTCAATGCGCAGTACTCAAGCGCCAGCCTGGGCGCATCGGTCATGCTGTTGCTTCCCGCCCTCGCAGGCATGGCCGCCGGACAGCATCTGCGCCACCGGCTATCGCCCGTGCTGTTCCGAAAAGTCTTTCTGGCCAGCCTGATCGTGCTGGGCCTGCACATGGTGCTCAAGGAAATGCTCGCGCCTTGACGCGCAACAGCGCTCAGTGCGCCTGGTCCGACCAGACCGCCAGCTCGTAGCCGTCCGGGTCCTGAAAGTGAAACCGGCGCCCGCCGGGAAAAGCGAACACCGCACGGGTGATCACCGCGCCCGCGGCTTCGAGCCGCCGCTGGGCCTGGGCCAGATCGTCGGCATACAGGATGACCAGCGGGCCACCGGGCCGCACGGCCTCGCCCGTGGTGAAGCCGCCGGTCAGGCGGCCATCGCTGAACTCCGTGTAGGCCGGACCATAGTCGGTGAACTGCCAGTCGAAGGCCGCGCCATAGAACGCCTTGCTGCGCGCGATGTCAGCGACGTTGAATTCGATATTGTCGATCCTGCGATCGCGTTCGGTGGTGGTCATGCTTTTTCCTGGGTGGAGTGAATTGCCGCCATGATCGCTTGAGCGCGCCCCTGCGTCTTGGACAAATCGGCCAAGTCGGCCATATGCGGCAATGCCGGCAAGGCTAGTGCAAACGTGGATAGACCGCACGATACCGTTTCCAGACACTGTCCATCAGTTGATTGTCTTGCCGCTGAACGCGCGCATCCCCTGAAATTCCTGTTCCCCATCGCGGCCACGACGGCTGCAGTCCTTGCCACCCATCCGAGCGCCCTCGGTGGACAGGAATATGTCGACAAAGTGCTTGATCGAAATCCGTGCCCCGGGCCCGGACTTGCTCCGTAATTTTTCAACAGCAGGAGACAACATGCGACAACCCCAGCGTTCTCTAGGCCACCTGGCTTTATTGCTGCCCTTGTCGGCCGTACTGGTCGGATGCGGCGGCAATGGTGACGGCGGCAGTCCGCCCGCACCGCTGCCATTGGCTTGCGCGGATCTGAACGGCATGACCATTGCCGCGGCCGTCATAGGCCTGCCCACGACCGGCGCGCTGGTCACCGCCGCCGCTACGGTCGCGGCAACGGGCAGCGGCGCGGGCGCCACGCCAGAGTTCTGCCGCGTGAGTGCGTCGATTTCTCCGGTGGATGCCACGGCGCCGAAGATCATGCTGCAGGTGGCCTTGCCGGCCGTATGGAACAACAAGGCGATGATGTTCGGCGGCGGCGGCTACAACGGCACGATTCCTTCGGTGACAGGCAACGTCCCCGCAGGGCCGACCGCGCAGGCAACGCCGCTGGGCCGTGGTTACGCGACATTCGCCAGCGATTCGGGACACCAGGCCACGGCCCTGGGCAGCCAGGACGGCTCGTTCGGCGTCAACGACGAGGCGGTCCGTAATTTTTCGGGCGATGCGCTCAAGAAGACGCGCGATGTGGCGCTGGCGATCATCAAGGCGCGCTACGCCGTGGGCGCGCCGACCAAAGCCTATTTCGCCGGCGGCTCCACCGGCGGCCGCGAGGCACTGGCCGTGGCGCAGAAATGGCCGCAGGACTGGGACGGAGTGATTGCGCTGTATCCTGCGGGCGCAGCTGCAAGCCTAGACCTGCAGTTCGGCCGCATCACGCGCGCGCTGGCCCAGCCCGGCGCCTATCCCAGCCCGGCCAAGCGCAAGCAGCTGTACGACGCATCGATGCAGGCATGCGATGCGCTCGACGGCGTGGCCGACGGCCTGATCAGCGACATCAAGGCCTGCAACGCACGCTTCGATCCCATGACCGCGACCGTCAACGGCCTGCCGCTGCGCTGCGCGGGCGGCCTGGACCAGGGCGACAGCTGCCTGTCGGACGCTCAGATCGCGGCCTTCAATGTCATCAACACGCCGATCACTTTCGGCTACCCGCTGGCCAGCGGCGAGACCCAGTATCCGGGCTTCAACACCTGGGGCACCGACTTCGGCATTCCCAACGCCAGCCCCTTGCAGCCCACCGTCTCGGCGCTCTCCTTGAAGACCGTCCAGCCCGCCAATCCCATGCCTACCGGCGCGCCCTATGGCAGTGTTTTCTGGGACCAGTGGGTGCGCTTTTTCGTGACGCGCGACCCTAACTTCAACGCGCTCACGCTGGACCCGCAAAACCCCGGCGCCTACCAGGAGCGCATCAGCGCGCTGAGCGCGCTGCAGGACGTCAACAAGACCGATCTGACGGCGTTCCAGTCCAGGGGAGGAAAGATGCTGATAGCGCACGGCACGGGCGATGCACTGGTCAGCACCCGCGCCACCGCGCAGTACGTCGATCGCGTGCGCACGACCATGGGCCAGGCGCGCGCCGACACCTTCCTGCGCTACTACGAGATTCCGGGCTACGGGCATGCGGTCAGCAGCGTCTTCAATGCCGCCTGGGATTCGCTGTCGACGCTCGAGAACTGGGTCGAGAAAAGCACGCTGCCACCGAACCAGACCGTGACCGACACGGCCGGCGTTCCGGGCCGCACGCGTCCGCTGTGCGACTACCCCGCGTATCCGCGCTACAACGGCAGCGGCGACATCAACGTGGCAGCCAGCTTCAGCTGCTCCACGCAATAGCGCCGCAACGGCAGGGGCCGGCGCCGGGCAACGCCGCCCCGGTTCAAGACCGGATCTGCGCCAGCAAGGCCGTCGCGGTCATGCCGCACAATGCCCGGACTTCACGCGCCAGATGGGACTGGTCGGCATAGCCTGCATCGACCGCCAGCAGCGCCAGTCCCGCGCTGTGATCAGCGCGGGCCAGGTCCATTAATCGCTGCAGGCGCAAGATGCGCTCCAGTGTCTTGGGCCCATAGCCGAAATGATCGCGGCTATGGCGCAGCAAGCTGCGCTGGCTGATGCCCAGGCGCTCGCGCATGCGCTGCGCGCCCAGTCCACGCGCCGCCAAATGGAAGGTCTCGCGCGCGCTGCGATCGGCACCGGGGAGGTTTCCCGAAGCCGCGATCAGCTGCGCTTGAAAGACCTGCGCCCGCGCGCCTGGAGAGCAGGCATCTTCCATCCGCTGTGCGAAGTCCCTGCCCCTGACGCCCAGCAGATCCGCCAACGCCACTTCCCGGCCCACGATCTCCGACATCGGCAGGCCCAGCCAGCCGCGTGCAGCCCCGGGCTGGAAGCGCGCGCCCATGACACGCGCTCCGGGTGCGAGATCGGGATGCGCGGCGACGATGTCCGGGCCGACCACCAGCAAGCGGTCGGCGCGCCAGACGACGTCGACACAGCCGTCGGGCATGACCGCAACATCGCTGGCCTGGCCATCGGACAGCGCGCTGCTCCAGAGGCACTGGAACTGCGCCTGCAAACCGGGCGGGGGCAGATGCTCCCGGTAATGGCCGGTGATGCCCGCTATTCCCGAAGTCTCCACTCCCGCACTCTTCTCACGCATTTTTCGCCGGACGCTGATTGACCGCCTCCCCGGGCCCCGCGACCCGCAGCAGCTTGCGAAATCGCGGGCATGCCATGTGCGCCGGCGCCGGGCATTCGGCGACATGGCGCAGCAGCTTGCTCAAGGTGGTCATGCGGCGGATCTGCTGATCGAGTTCGTCCGCCCTCTCGTGCAAGGAGGGCCGCGGCAGATCGGGCTGGCGGTTCTGGTCGAACATGCCGTTGATCTCATCGAGCGAAAAGCCCGCGCCCTTGCCCAGGGCGATCAACGCCAGTTGATCCAGCGTTTCCTCGCGGTACTGGCGGCGCAGGCCGTTGCGCGCCACGGACGCGATCAGGCCGCGCTCTTCGTAGTAGCGCAGCGTGGAGGCGGGCAGGCCGCTGGCTTTCGACAGCACGCCGATATCGAGAAGATTCACTCTTGACCTCAAGTTGACTTGAAGTTGCATAGTAAAGCTGTCCTTCATTCCGCAGCAAGAAGTCCGCATGAAAAACGCAACTCCCCTCCCCCACAACAGGCTTGTACTGGCGACACTCGCCAGCGCCATCCTGCTCGCGTCGCTGGGCATCAGCATCGCGACCGTGGCACTGCCCACGCTTGCCAGGGCCTTCTCTGCAAGCGTCGCGCAGGTGCAATGGGTGATGCTGGCCTATCTGCTCGCGGTCACGCTGGCCATCGTCTCCGCCGGGCGCATGGGTGATCTGCACGGCCACCGGCGCGTGCTCCTGGCCGGCATCGTACTGTTCACGCTGGCGTCGGCCGCGGCAGCGCTCGCTCCCGGCCTGGGCTGGCTGATTGCCGCGCGCGCGGCGCAAGGCCTGGGCGCAGCCACGCTGATGGCGCTGCCGCTGTCGCTGGCCAAGGGCCTGATCGCCAAAGACCGCATGGGCGCGGCGATGGGCCTGCTGGGCACCATGTCGGCCATAGGCACGGCGCTGGGTCCGTCCGCAGGCGGACTGTTGATTGGCGCCCTGGGCTGGCGCAGCGCCTTCGCCTTGCTGACCATGCTCGGCGCGGGTCTGCTGCTGCTCGCCTTGACAGCGCTTGCCGGCACGAAAGACCGCGCGAGCGCGACGCGCGCGCCCCTGGCTTTGGGCCTGCTGCGCGACCGTGCGGTCGCCACGCCGCTGGCGATGAATCTTCTGGTCGGCGCGGTGATGATGGCCACGCTGGTCGTAGGCCCGTTCTTTCTGGCTTTCGGCCTGGGCCTGACCGAAGCGCAGACCGGGCTGGTGATGGCCACGGGCCCGGTCGCCGCCGCGCTGTCGGGCGTGCCTGCGGGGCGCATCACCGACCGCATTGGCGCCCAAGCCAGCTTGCGTGCGGGCCTGGCGCTGGCCGCGGCCGGGCTGTGCGGCTTCGCGCTGCTGCCCGCCGCCATAGGCGTGCCGGGCTACATGCTGGCGCTGGTACTGGTCACGCCCGGATTCCAACTGTTCATGGCGGGCAACAACACCGCCGTGATGCGCGCCGCGCCAGAGGCACACAAGGGCCTTCTTTCGGGACTGCTGGGGCTGTCGCGCAACCTGGGGTTCATGCTCGGCGCCTCGCTGCTGCCGCTGCTGTTTGCCGCACTGCTGGGCGCCGATGGCCTGGCCCACAGTTCGCGCCAGGCCATGGAGCAGGCCTTTGCGACGACCTTTCTCGCCACCGCGGGCCTGTGCCTGCTGTCACTTCTTCTGGCCTTGCGCCGTCAGGCGGCGCATCGCGGCATAACCTGAAACGCGGCGGCACTCACGGCTTGGCAAGATGCTCGACCAGCGCGCGCGCGACCGGCGGCAGGCCTTCGAACGAGCGCATGCACAGCACCAGTTGGCGCTGCGCCCAGGGCTCGTCCAGGCGCAAGGCCGTGATCGCCAGCGTGCCTGCGTACAAGGCGGCGCTCTGGCGCGGCAGCACGCCCACGCCCAGGCCCGCGGCCACCATCAGGCACAGTGCGTCGTAGCTGGTCACCTGGATGCGCAGCTTCAACGGCAGATCCACCTGCGCGGCGCTGCGCGTGAGCAACGCGTTGATCACGCTGCCCACATGCGCGCCGACGAAGTCATAGGCCAGCGCCTGGCGCATGTCGACCTGGTCGAACTGCGTGAGCGGGTGGCCGTGCGGCGCGATCAGTATCAGCTCGTCCTGGCGGTAAGGCAGATAGCACAGGTCGCCGCCATAGCGGCCCGCATTCAGAATGCCGAAATCTGCCGTGTTCTGCGCCACGGCCAGCGCGATCTCGCTGCTGATCTTCTCCTGAAGGTGGACCTGCACTTCGGGGTGCTGGGTCATGAAGCCCTGCAGCTGCGCGGGCAGGAACTGCGTGATCGCCGAGATGTTGGCCACCATGCGCACATGGCCGCGCATGCCGCTGCCGTACTCGCGCATCTGGCGCGCGATGCCGTCGATCTCCCCGAGCACGCTGCGCGCCAGGCCCAGCAAGGTATAGGCCGCGGGCGTGGGTGCGATCCCGCGGTTGCTGCGCTCGAACAACTGCACCTTGAGCTGGGCCTCGAGTTCCGCGAGGCGGCGGCTCGCGGCAGACGTGGCGATGTTTTCGCGCGCGGCGGCACGCGCAATCGCCTGCTCCTCCATGACGGCCACGAACAAACGCAAGGAAATGGGGTCGAGTCGCATGCCCGCATTTTGCTTTGCCAAAACGGCAGTGCAGCCGCATGCGTTCACGCTTTCACCTAGGGTATCTACTGATTTTCTGTTCAGCCATGCCGAAATGCGATGGCAGAGACGCAAATCAGCGTTTTGCAGCCGCGACTATCTTTTGCATCATTGCGGCCTTCGCGATGCGAATCGAAACCGCCGAGAGAGAAGGAACGAATGCAGGAAACGCAACAACATATGCCGGCACTGGACGCGGGCGCGCTCGCGGGCGTGCGCGTGATCGAGATGGGCCAGCTGATCGCCGGCCCGTTCGCGGGCAAGACCCTCGGTGAGTTCGGCGCCGACGTCATCAAGATCGAGGCACCGGGCGACGGCGATCCGCTGCGCAACTGGCGCATGATCAAGGACGGCACCTCGGTGTGGTGGCAGGTGCAGTCGCGCAACAAGAAATCGGTGGCGCTCGACCTGCGCAAGCCCCAGGGCCAGGAGCTGGCGCGCCAGCTGCTCAAGGAAGCCGACGTGCTGATCGAGAACTTCCGGCCCGGCACGCTCGAAGGCTGGGGCATGTCGCCCGACGAACTGCATGCGCTCAACCCGGGGCTGATCATTCTGCGGATTTCTGGCTACGGCCAGACCGGCCCCTACCGCGACCTGCCGGGTTTCGGCGTCGTCGGTGAAGCCATGGGCGGCCTGCGCCATCTCACGGGCGAGCCCGGACGCGTGCCGGTGCGCGTGGGCGTATCGATCGGCGACACGCTCGCGGCGCTGCACGGCAC
The DNA here is from genome assembly GCF_036666375.1 of Comamonas sp. Lineage (GTDB taxonomy): Bacteria > Pseudomonadota > Gammaproteobacteria > Burkholderiales > Burkholderiaceae_C > Comamonas. The sequence goes on from NZ_JAVWWA010000025.1 coordinate 21,542, forward strand.
CATAGGCGTGCTGACGGCGCTCTATCACCGCCAGGCGCATGGCGGCAAGGGCCAGGTGATCGACGTGGCGCTGCACGAAGCGGTGTTCAACGTGATGGAAAGCCTGGTGCCCGAATACAGCGCGTTCGGCGCGGTGCGCGAAGCCGCGGGCAGCGCCCTGCCCGGCATCGCGCCCTCGAACGCCTACCCCTGCGCCGACGGCTGGGTGCTGGTCGCGGGCAATGGCGACAGCATCTTCAAGCGCCTGATGCAGACCATAGGGCGCGACGACCTGGCCGGCGCCAGCGACCTGGCCGACAACGCCGGGCGCGTGGCGCGCGTGCAGGAGATCGACGCCGCGATTGCCGCCTGGACCCAGGCCCGCAGCATCAACGAGGTGCTTGAACAGCTGGGCGCGGCGCGCGTTCCCGCCGGCCGCGTCTACACCGCCAAGGACATCTGCGAAGACCCGCACTACCGCGCGCGCGACATGATCCTGCAGCAGCAGACACGCGACGGCTACAGCGTCGAAGTGCCGGGCATCGTGCCCAAGCTGTCGGCAACGCCGGGCACGGTGCGCAGCAGCGCGCCCAAGCTGGGCGACGACACCGACGCGGTGCTCGCGGGCATGGGCCTCAATGCCCAGCAGATCGCCGAACTGCGCGCGCAGGGAGTGATCCAATGAGCAGCACCGCCAACGTCTGGAACGGCGCGGGCCGGCGCATCTACCTCCAGGAAGTGGGCCCGCGCGACGGCCTGCAGATGGAAAAAGTCTTCGTGCCAACGGCGCAGAAGATCGCCATGGTCGATGCGCTGTCGGCGGCCGGCATGGCCAAGATCGAAGTCACGGCCTTTGTCTCGCCCACGGCGATTCCCGCGCTGGCCGACGCCGAGCAGGTGCTGCGCGGCATCGCGCGCCCGCCCGGCACCGTGATGACCTGCCTGGTGCCCAACGTCAAGGGCGCCGAGCGCGCGATGGGCGCGGGCGCCGATGAACTGAACCTGGTGATGTCGGTCAGCGAAACCCACAACCTCGCCAACCTGCGCATGCTGCGCGAGCAGTCGTTTGCGGGACTGCAGGATGTGATCGCGGTCGCCCGGCAGGGCCGGGTCGCCATCAACGTCTCGCTGTCGTGCAGCTTCGGCTGCCCGATGGAGGGCGATGTGCCGGCCGAGGTCGTGCTCGACTGGGCCCAGCGCTTCATCGATCTGGGCGTGCAAGGCATCACCTTGTGCGACACCACGGGCATGGCCCATCCAGCCCAGGTGCATGCGCTGGTCGGCGCATTCAAGGCGCGCTGGCCGCAGACCACCCTGACACTGCATTTCCACGACACGCGCGCCATGGCGCTGGCCAATGTGCTCGCGGCCATCGCCGCCGGCGCGGACCGGTTCGACGCCTCGGTGGGCGGCATGGGCGGCTGCCCTTATGCGCCCGGCGCCAGCGGCAATGCCTGCACCGAGGAGCTGGTGCATGCGCTGCAGCTCATGGGCTACGACACGGGTGTCGATCTGGCGGCGCTGACCGCAGTGGCAGCGGCCTTGCCCGCGCAGATCGGCCACGACATTCCCAGCGCCATCGTCAAGGCGGGGCCGGTGCAGCAGTTGCATCCCGCGCCCGCATCGCTGCAGGAAGTTCGCGCGCGCGCGATGGAGCGGCTGCAGGCCGCGCAATCGGGGCTTTGAAGCCCGCATTACAAAATCCAAGGAGACACAAAATGACCATGACCCGCAAGCAATTCGGCCGCCTCGCACTGGCCACCGGCCTGGCCCTGGGCGTTGCCGGCACCGCCGCCGCACGCTCCGACTACCCCGTCAAGCCCATCACCATGGTGGTGCCGGCCGCCGCCGGCGGCACCACCGATCTGGCCGCGCGCATGGCGGCCCAGGCTCTGGGCCCGGTGCTGGGCCAGACCATCGTGGTCGAGAACAAGGGCGGCGGCAACGGCAACATCGCCGCGGCCCAGGCCAAGCGCGCCGAAGCCGATGGCTATACCTTGCTGATGCAGTACTCGGGCTTTCACGTGATCTCGCCCCACCTGGGCAAGAGCGCCTGGGAGCTGACGGACTTCGTTCCCGTGGCCAACGTGCTGTCCGCGCCGCAGATCGTCGTCGTGCGCCGCGATCTGCCCGTGAACACGCTGCAGGAACTCGTGGCCTATGCCAAGGCCAACCCGGCCAAGCTCAACTACGCGTCTTCGGGCAATGGCTCGCTGCAGCATGTGACCGGCGTGCAGCTCGAACAGGCCGCGGGCATTCGCATGGTGCATGTGCCCTACAAGGGAACGGGCCCTGCCTTGCAGGATCTGCTGGGCGGCCAGGTCGATCTGACGTTCGGCACCGCGCCGCCGTTCATGGCCCATATCCAGTCGGGCAAGCTCAAGGTGCTGGCCGTGACCGGCAAGGAGCGCCTGCCCAGCCTGCCCAACGTGCCGACCACGGCCGAAGCGGGTCTGCCCGGCGTCAACGCCACCTCTTGGTTTGCGCTGTTCGCACCGGCCAAGACCTCGCCCGAGATCGTGCGCAAGCTCGAAACCGATGTGCGCAACATGCTGGCCGATGCCGCGTTCCAGAAGAAGGCGCTGGACCAGGGCGCGACCGCCGACTTCAAGGACAGCAAGGCACTGGGCGCCATGGTCAAGCGCGACTGGGACATGTGGGGCAAGATCGTCAAGGACGCCAACATCCAGGCCGAGTGATCTCAGGCCTCGATGCGCACCGCTGCGCCCATGAACTGCACGGCGCGGCCCAGCGCCTGCAGATCCTGATCCGATAGGCAGCCGAGCGGATCGCGCAGCAGGAAGCCCTGCGCTTCGTCAAACCGCACTTCGGGCCAGACGCAGGCCGGCTGCGGCTGGCGCTGCATCAGCGCGGC
>NZ_JAVWWA010000025.1:24495-44896 GCF_036666375.1 Comamonas sp.
TGGCGCTCCAGCGCCTGCTCTATCACCAGCGGGTCGATGTTGTGGCCGCTGCGGATGATCAGGTCTTTCGAGCGACCCTGCAGCTTGAGCAGGCCCTCGGCCGACAGCGAACCCAGATCGCCGGAAATCAGCCAGCCGTCCGCGGTGAAATAGCTGTCGCGCGCAATCGCGCCCAGATAGCCCGCAAACAGATTGGGCGACTGGAACAGCACCATGCCGGTTTCGCCGGGCGCAGCTTGGTCGCGCGTGACATTGCCGCTGGCGTCCAGCTGGGCGATGCGAATACGCGCATGCGGCGTTCTGAAGCCCACATGGCCCACGCTTGCCTGCACGCCCTGCGGCGTGATCGTCGAGATGCCGGTCATCTCGGTCATGCCCAGGCTTTCGTGCACATGCAGGCCGGTGCGCGCCTGGAAGCGGCGCGCGGTTTCCTCGCTCAACGGTGCCGCGCCGGTGCGGAAGTAGCGTATCGAGGAAATGTCGGCGCCCGCCAGATCGATATCCGCCAGCATGGACAGCACCGTGGGCACGGCCGACATCACCGTGGGCCGCAGGCGGTCCACAAGCCGCCAGAAATTGGCCAGCACCTGCTTGTTGCGAAACAGCTCGGTGGTCGGAATGATGACTTCGGCACCCGCCGAAAAGCAGGCCAGCGAACCCGGCAGCACGCCGGCCACATGGAACAGCGGATAGCCGTTGATGGTGCGGTCGTTCGACGTCAGCCCCTGCATCTGCACGCTGGCCCAGGCGGTATAGACCTGGGCGCCATGGGTCTGCGCCGCGAGCTTGGGCGAGCCCGTGGTGCCGCCGGTGTGAAAGTACGCGGCGATGTCGCCGGGCGCGATCTCGCGGCCCGAGACCAGCCGGTCGGCCGGTTCGCGCGCGATCACATCGGCAAAATCCAGCACGCGCGCGCCTATGCCTGCGGTATCGGGCGCCGCGCCCGCATGGCTCACGTACAGCACATGCGTGATGCCGCAAGTCAGCTGTGCCACCTTGCGCCAGATGCCGGCGTCATCGGCATCGGCCCAGGCAATCAGCACCTTGGCGCGCGTGGCGTCGAGCAGCGACGAGATCTTCTCGGCGGTGAGCAGCGGGTTGATGGGCTGGACGATGGCCGCGGCCTCGCCGCCCCACAGCGCGAAATGGTATTCGGCGCAGCCCGGCAGCATGATGGCCACGGTGTCCTGGCTGCCCAGTCCCAGGCCATGCAGCGCATTCGCGGTCTGGTTGATCCTGCCCAGCAGCTGCGCATAGGTGTAGCGCTGGGCCTGGGCATGGCCATCGGCGGATGGAAGAAACGTCAGCGCCGCGCCCGCGCCATGGCCGCGCGCCGCGGCCTCGAACAGCGCATGGGTGGACCGGGGCGCGATCAATGCATCGAGCGGCGTCTGCTCGATGGCCTCGATGTCGGCGAGGCTGCGTATGGGGCGAATGGGGTGAAACATGGGGACTTGAAAAACTCGGAAATCACGAAACAAACAAACGGTTGCCGCGCGCAAACGCCGCGCGGCAATCGCGCACCATGCGGTCTATCAGTTCCTCGCAGGTGGGCACGTCGTCGATCAGGCCCACGCACTGGCCCGCGGCAATCACGGCGTCGTCGATATCACCCGACTGCAGCGCCGCCTTGCCGCGCTGGCCGGTCACGAGATGGCGCAGGTCTTCGAACGCGCTGCCGCCGGGGCGGCGCTCCAGCGCCACCACTTGCTGCGTCACGCTGCTGCGCAGCGCGCGCGAGGTGTTGCCCAGGCTGCGCAGCACCAGCTGGGTATCGGTCTCGCTGGCATTGACCAGGGCCTGTTTCAGTGCCTCATGCACCGGCGATTCGACCGTGGCTAAAAAGCGCGTTCCCATGTTGACGCCCTCGGCGCCCAGCGCCAGCGCGGCCGCCATGCCAGCGCCCGTGGCGATGCCGCCCGAAGCGACGACCGGGATGTCGAGCACCTTCACCGCTGCGGGAATCAGCACCAGGCCGGGAACATCGTCCTCGCCGGGATGGCCTGCGCATTCGAAGCCGTCGATGGAGACCGCATCGACGCCTATCTTCTGCGCCGACAGCGCATGCCGCACCGACGTGCATTTGTGCACCACCGTGACGCCCGCCGCGTGCAGCCGGCCTATGTACTCCCGGGGATTGTTGCCCGCGGTCTCGACGATGCGTATGCCGCTGTCGATGATGACATCGATGAATTCATCGTAGGGCGGACGGTTCTGCGCGGGCAGAAACGTCAGATTCACCGCGAACGGCGCGCGCGTGAGCGCCTGCGTCTTCTCGATTTCCGCGCGCAGCGCCTGCGGCGTGGGCTGGGTCAGTGCGGTCAGCACGCCCAGACCACCGGCGTTCGATACCGCGGCCACCAGCGGGCTGCGCGCCACCCACTGCATGCCGCCCTGGATGATGGGATAGCGTATGCCGAGCAACTCCGTGATGCGTGTCTTCATGGTGCGTCTATGTCTTTGGCCAGCGCGGGCGCGGCTTTCCCGCGCCCGGCGTCTGCGGGCTGATTTCTTTCGGAACGTGAAACGATTTACTCGGGCGTGAGCTGGTTGTCCTTGATCACCTTGCCCCAGCCCGTGAAGTCGGACTGCAGCAGCTCCTGCGTCTTCGCGGGAGTGAGGAAGGCGGCCAGAACGCCTATCTGCTCGAAGCGCTGGTTGATCTCGTCGCTGGCCAGAATCTGGCGCGACTCCTCGCTGACCCGCTTGATGATGTTCTGCGGCGTGTCCTTGGGCGCGACCAGGCCGCCCCATGACGACGCCTCGTTGCCGCCAAAGCCCTGCTCGGCCATGGTGGGCACATCGGGCAGCGACTTCACGCGCTGGGGCGTGCCCACGGCCACGGCCTTGAGCCGGCCGGCCTTGATCTGCGGCAGCGCCGTGACCATGTCGGCATAGATCACCGGCACCACACCGCCCAGCGTGTCGTTCATCGCGGGCGCGCTGCCCTTGTAGGCGATGTGCTGCATGTTGGTGAAGCCCTTGGACTTCATCAGTTCCATGCTCAGATGGCCCGAACTGCCCGCGCCCGAGCTGGTGTACATCAGGGTCTGCGCGCTGGCCTTCGACTTGGCGAACAGCGACTTCAGATCGGTCACGTCGGGCAACGAGTTCCTGTTGACCGCAATCACATTGGGCAGGTCGTAGATCTTGGTGACGGGCGCGAAGCTGGTCGCGGGATTGAACGTGGCCGTCTTGAAAAAGTGCGGCGCAAGAATGGTGGGCGTGACCATCATCATGAACGTATAGCCATCGGCCGGCGTGCCGACGAACTGGCCGGCAGCGACCGCGCCCGACGCTCCGGGCCTGTTGTCGACCACGATGGGCTGGCCCAGGCGCTTGCCCAGCGCCTCTGCATAGACGCGCGCCGCGGAGTCGGTGGGGCCGCCCGCGGGGAATGGCACGACCAGCTTGATGGGCCGGTCGGGCCAGCCCGCTGCCGATGCCTGCAGACTGGGAAGCGCCATGAGGATACCCAGCGCGAGCAGCGTCGGAGTGCGTAAGAACTTTGAACGTGTGATGGCCATTTTGTCTCCTTGCCTGTGCATTTTTCTTATCCCATTGATTGGGCTTTGGCTCATTCTTGCAAACAAGCCAGGCGTTGACAACGACTGCATCGATGTACATCATCGTCAAGAATATTTGACATGCGGAGATGGCTTCAATGGACTTGCAGGCACTGACGATCTTTGTCGAAATCGTCGACGGCGGAAACCTGGCCCAGGCGGCACGCACATTGAACATGTCGCGCGCCAATGTCAGCTACCACGTGGCCAGGCTGGAAAAATCGCTGGATGCCGAGCTGCTGCGGCGCACGCCCCAGGGCATTGAGCTGACCCCCATGGGCCAGCAGGTCTACGAGCATGCGCGCAACATCGTGCACGAGTCGGCGCTGATGCGCGAAGCCGTGAACGCCAGCGCCAACGATCGGCAGCTCAGCGGAAAGATTGGCCTGAGCGCGCCCACGGGCTTCGGCCAGCTGGTCATGGGGCCCTGGCTCATAGAGTTCAAGAAGAAGTACCCGGCCATCATTCTGGAAGTGCGGCTGGAGAACTTCATCGACAACCTGGTCAAGGACGGTGTGGACGTCGCCATACGCGTGACCCAGGAGCCGCCGCCCATGGTGGTCGCGCGCGACCTGGGGCCGGTGCGCTACGCGCTGTGCGCCAGTGCCGAGTGGGCGCAACGCCACCGCGTGCCGCAGACGCTGGCCGAACTGCGGCGCACGCCCATCATCACGTCGGGCGGCGTCAGCGGCCGGGTGCGCATGACGGCCACGCAGAACGATCATGGGGAGGAAATCGAGTTCGTTCCCACGCTGATGTCGCGCAGCTATCCGTTTGTGCTCGACTGCATTCTGGGTGGCCTGGGCCTGGGCCTGGTGCCCGACTACATGACCCATGCGCGCGTTCAGGCCGGCGAGATGGTGTCGGTGCTCGCCGACTACCAGTTCAGCATCAACCGCAATCACATGTACCTGATGTACATGCCCAACCGCTACCAGTCGCGCGCCACCATCACCTTCATCGACTTCCTCACGGACAAGATGGGCCTGCTGCGCATGGTGCGCAAATCGGGCACCTGAGGCCTGGCCCTGCAGGGCCAGCCCGCTGTCAGGATTTCGCCGGCGACTTCACCGGTTCGCGCATGGTGACGAACTCTTCCGCCGCGGTCGGGTGTATGCCTATGGTGCTGTCGAACAAGGCCTTGGTCGCCCCGGCCTTCATGGCCACGGCGAAACCCTGGACGATCTCGCCGGCCTCGGCGCCCACCATGTGCAGGCCCACCACGCGATCGGTCTTGGTCTCGACCACGAGCTTCATCAACGTGCGCTCGCTGCTGCCCGAAAGCGTGTGCTTGAGCGCCTTGAACTCGCTGCGAAAGATCGTCACCTCGCCATACAGTTCGCGCGCCTGCGCTTCGCCGTAACCCACCGTGCCTATGCTGGGATGGGTGAACACGGCGGTGGGAATGAACTCATAGCTCATGCGTCGCTCGGGTTTGCCGGCCTGCGGGCCGAACAGCTGGTCGACGACCACCATCGCTTCGCCCAATGCCACGGGAGTGAGCTGCACGCGGCTGGTGACATCGCCCACGGCATAGATCGAAGGCACATTGGTCTGGTAGTGTTCATCGACCACCACGGCCCCATCCTTGCGCTGTGCGACACCCGCGGCTTGCAGACCCAGGCCGGCCACCAGGGGCACACGGCCCGTGGCATACAGCACGGCATCGGCCATCACCTCGCCGCCGTCCTTGAGCCGCACGCGCAGGCCCGCGTCCGTTTTGGTGATGGACGCGACATCGGCACCCAGCCGCAGATCGACGCCGGCCTTGCCCATCTCGGCGGCAACGAAATGGCGGATCTCGTCATCGAAGCCGCGCAGCACCTGCTCGCCGCGGTAGAGCTGGGTGACCTGGGCGCCCAGGCCGTTGAAGATGGACGCGAACTCGCAGGCGATGTAGCCGCCGCCGACCACCAGCAATCGCTGCGGAAACGGCTCGAGGTCGAAAATGGCGTTGGAGTCGATCACATGCTCGCGGCCTTCGATATCGGGCAGGTGGGGCGTGCCGCCGGTCGCGACCAGGATGTGTTGGGCGGTCAGGCGCTGCTCAGCCGCTTCGCCGTCAACCTTGAGCATGACTGACTGCGGGCCGTCGAGACGTGCGAAGGCGTTGAACACGGTCACCCCCGCACCTGTCAGCAGGTTGCCGTAAATGCCGTTGAGCCGCGTGATTTCGCGCGCGCGGTTGGCCTTGAGCGCGGCCCAGTTGAGCACCGGAGCCTGGCCTTCCCAGCCGAAGCCATGCGACTCCTCGAACGCCTCGGCGTAGTGCGCCGCATAGCTGTAGAGCTTCTTGGGAATGCAGCCCACGTTGACGCAGGTGCCGCCCAGGCCTGCGCCGCCCAGGCGCTCGGCCAGCGCCACGCGCGCGCCGCGCTGCGCGGCCATGCGCGCGGCGCGCACGCCGCCGCTGCCGCCACCGATAACGATCAGATCAAAGTCATGCTTGTTCATCATTTGTACTTTCCTGTAGGGACTGCGCGGCATCCCATGCCAACGTGCCAGGTGTACATCATCGTGCTTCTTCGACATCGGCGCCCTGCTGTGCGGCTTTGCCCAGCAGGAAGTCGATCAGCGTCGCGATCGCCTTGGTCTGGTAGCGTGTGGGCATGTAGAGCAGGTATTTGTTGGTGGACAGGAAATCCAGGCTGCCGGGCGCAAACGGCAGGCTCAGCAGTTCGCCGCGCTGCAGCGGCTCGCGCACCATGTAGTCGGGCACCACGCCCACGCCCAGGCCCTGCAGGATGGCGTCGCGCAGGAAGTAGAAATTGGCCGACATCAGCCGCGGCTTGATGCGCAGCTCCGTGCTGCCGCCTACTTCGTAGCCCGCCAGGCGCAGCTTCTGGCCCGTGAGGTTGGAGCTGATCAGCGGCACCAGGTGCAGGTCGGCCAGGCTGGTGGGCATGCCACCGGCCTGTACCAGCGCCGGCGCCGCGCAGGCCACATAGTGCACCGGCCCCATGTTGCGTGCGACCAGATGCGGCGGCGGCTCGGTCATGACCCGCATCGCGAAATCGACCGCGCCTTCGAGCAGGTCCTCGATGTCATTGTCGAACACCACTTCCAGCGTCACGCCCGGGTACAGCTGCATGAACTCCGTGAGCCAGGCCGACATCATCAGCTGGCCGTAGCCGCTGGGCACCGACAGGCGCACCGTGCCCTGCAGGCTCTGGCCCAGGCTGCTGACGGACTCGGTCGCGGCCAGCAGCTCCTGGCGTATGGCGCGGCCGTGTTCGTAGAGCTTCCAGCCCAGCTCGGTGGGCTCGATCTGGCGCGTGGTGCGGCGCAGCAGCTGCTGGTCGAGTTCGCGCTCGAACTGGTTGAGCCGCTGACTCACGCTGGCGCGGCTCACGCCCAGACGGGCCGCGGCGCGGCTCAGATTGCCAGCTTCGATGATGTCAACCAGCAGGGACAGGGTAGCCAGGTTCATTGTCAAATTTTGAAATACACAATGTCCAATTTTTATCACAATTGCTAAATTTTCTAAACATATCAAAATACGCACCTGATTGGGGCGTCGTCGCACGCACCATCAAAGAGAGGGGTCTGAGTGCCTCGTTTTGATTTGTTGGACAAGGCCCTTCTTCCATGAGCGCTTCCTTCCCCATCCAGCCGCTGGCTGGTCTGCGTGTTCTCGATCTGTCGCGCGTGCTCGCCGGCCCGATGTGCGCCATGTCGCTGGCCGACCTGGGCGCCGACGTGACCAAGGTCGAGCATCCGAGCCGCGGCGATGACACGCGCGACTGGGGCGTGCGCGTGGGCAGCCGCAACACCTCGTACTTCAACAGCGCCAACCGCAACAAGCGCTCCATCAGCCTCGATCTGCAGTCGCCCCAGGGCCAGGAAATCGCGCTGCAGCTGGCCGCCAAGGCCGACGTGGTGATACAGAACTTCAAGGTCGGCGGCGCCGAGAAGCTGGGCCTGGGCTACGAGCAGCTCAGCGCCATCAACCCGCGCCTGGTGTACTGCTCGATCTCGGGCTATTCGCGCTCGGGCGCCGAAGCCAGGCGCCCGGGCTACGACCTGGTGGTGCAGGGCGAAGCGGGTCTCATGGCCATGAACGGCGACGAAGGCCAGGGCCCGCTCAAGTTCGGCGTGGCGGCAGTGGACATGTTCACCGGCATGTACTCGGCCCAGGCGATTCTTGCCGCGCTGTACGAGCGCCACACCACGGGCCGCGGACGCCATGTGCAGATGGCGCTCTATGACTGCGGCCTGATGATCACCAGCTACTACGGCATGGAAGCCCTGCTCAAGGACGGCGACCCGCCGAAGTTCGGCAATGCCCATCCGTCGATCGTGCCCTACGGCGTGTTCGAAGCCGCCGACGGCCCGCTGGTGATCACCGTGGGCAACAACGGCCAGTTCCAGCGCTTTTGCCAAGAGATCGTCGGCCACCCCGAATGGGCAAGCGACGAGCGCTTCGCGACCAACACCGCGCGCTCGGCCCACCGCCATGTGCTGATGCCGCTGATCCACGCGGCACTGCGCGAAAAGCCCCGGGCCCAGCTGCTGGCCCAGCTCACGGCGGCGCAGATTCCCTGCGGCGAAGTGCTGGGTCTGCTCGACGCGCTGCAATCGGAACGCACGCAGGACGCCGGCCTTTTGCACCGCTATGAAGACACCGAAGCCGGCAACCAGGCCGTGCTCGCCCCGCCCTACGCCATGGACGGCGAGCGCCTGCCGGTGCGCCTGCCGCCGCCGCATCTGGGCGAGCACACCGACGCCGTGTTGAGCGAGCAGCTGGGAATGGCGCCCGAAGCCATTGCCGCGCTGCGCGCCAGCCACATCATCTAAATACAATTTTTTTACCGGAGACAAGTTATGTCCAAGCCACAAGCTTCCCTCAATCGCCGCCACCTGCTGACCGCAGGCGCAGCCAGTGCGCTGACCCTCGCCACCGGCGCCAGCTTTGCCGCCGACCCGGCCTGGCCCAACAAGCTCGTGAAGATCGTCGTTGCCTTCCCGCCCGGCGGCCCCACCGACACGGCCGCGCGCATCGTTGCGCAAAAGCTCAGCGAACGCCTGGGCCAGACCATGATTGTCGAGAACCGCCCCGGCGCTTCGGGCTCCATCGGCACGGCAGCGTTCATCAAGTCGCCCGCCGACGGCTACAACCTGTCGATGTTCGGCATGCCCGCGCTGCTCGCGCCGCTGCTGTTCAACAACAACGCCTACGACGTGCGCAAGGATTTCATGCCCGTGGCCACGGTCTATGACCTGCCCATGGCCATCGTCATCAACCCGCGCGTGCTGCCCGACGTGACCAACCTGCAGCAGCTGATCGCCCACGCCAAGGCCGCGGAAACGCCGCTGAACTACACCAGCTCGGGCACGGGCAGCTTCGGCCACCTGTCGATGGAGCAGCTCAAGGACCTGGGCGGCTTCAACATGCAGCACATTCCCTACCGCGGCAGCGCGCCGGCAGTCACCGACCTGATCGGCGGCCAGATTCCCGTGATGTTCGCCGACGTCGTTGCCGCCCTGCCCCACATCCAGGCCGGCAAGCTGCGCGCCATCGCGGGCAGCTCGAACAAGGCCAAGCTGCTGCTGCCGGGCATCAAGTCCGTCGCCGAGCAAGGCTTTGCCGGCTTTGACGCCGACACCTGGGGCGGCCTGGTCGCTCCCCTGGGCACGCCGCGCCCCATCATCGACCGCCTGAACGCCGAACTCAAGGTGATCCTGGCCGACCCCGAACTGCAAAAGAAGCTGATCGGCGCCGGCGCCGTCGCCAGCTACCAGGACGCGGAAACCATGCGCAAGCGCCTGGCGGCCGATTACACGCGCTGGAGCAAGATCGCCAAGGACAAGAACATCTCGGCGCTGTAAAGAGATGCGCCCGGCGCTTGCCGGGCATGCAGATCAAAGCCCCGGCCAGCCCTGCTTGCCGGGGCTTTTTTGCGGCTGCACGCGCTTGTCAGAATCCGGGAAGGGATTGCGTCAGCGGTTGAATTGCCTTTTCATGCTCCAGCAGCCAGCGCTTGCGCTGCAGCCCGCCGCCATAGCCGGTCAGCGCGGCATTGCTGCCGATGACGCGGTGGCATGGCAGCACGATGCTCACGGGATTGGCGCCATTGGCCAGTCCCACGGCCCGGCTGGCCGAGGGCCGGCCCAGACGCGCGGCGAAGTCGCCGTAGCTGAGCACCTGGCCCGCAGGAATTGCGCGCAGCCCCAGCCATACCTGGCGCTGGAAATCGGTGCCGCCCAGGGCCACCGGGATCTGCTCTATGCCGGCCAGATCGCCTTCGAAATAGGCCTCGAGAATGCGCCGCGCCGGCGACGCCTGGGCGGCATCGCGCAGCGACACGGCAATGCCTTTGTACTGGCGCCGCATCAACAGCTGCATGCGCGCCTCGTAGTCCTGCCAGTCGATGGCGCGCACCTTCTGCTGTTCGTCGCTGACCAGCAGCAGCTGGCCTATCGGTGTGGCGAATCTTTCGAGCTGAAAAATCAGTGCGGACATGATGGGATACGTGGGCATATCCGCACATCGTAGAGGATCGCTGCCCGTCAGTTCTGCGCGGTCTTCACGACCACATTGGGCATGTCGCGGCCGTGGTACTTGCGGTAGATCTGGTTGAGCTTGCCGCTTTCCAGGTTGGCGCTGACCCAGCGGTCCACCCACTCCTTGAGCCGCGGCTCGCCCTTGTTCAGCGCAATGCCCAGCGGCGAATCAAGCTGCGAGAACTTGATCTCGAAGTTCTTCCCCGGCGCGCGCCGGTTGATCTCGTCCATGGTCGAGGGCGTGGCCGAGAAGATGTTGACCTGCCCGGTCACGGCCGACGTGATCAGCGTGGCGTCGTCCTCGTAGCGCATGATCTCCGCGCCCTTGGCTTCCTTGGTCGTCAGCGTGTCGTTGGTGGTGGCGCGCGTCAGGCCTATGCGCTTGCCCGCAAGATCGGCGTAGCCCGCGATCTTCACGTCCCTGGGCGCGGCGGTGATGATGGTGATTGCCGCATAGGGCACGGAAAAGTCGACCACCTTGGCACGCTCTTCGGTGATCGACATCACGGAGATGGTCATGTCGGCGCGCCGCGCCTGCAGCGTGGAAATGCGCGCAGCCGTGGTGACCGGCACCACTTCGAGCTTCACGCCCAGGCCGCGCGCCAGTTCGCGCGCGGTCTCCACGTCCGAGCCCGTGGGCTCCATGGCAGCGTCGGTGAAGCTGAACAGCGGAATGCCTATCGCCACCGCCACCCGCAGCTTGCCGGATTTGCGGATGTCGTCAAGCTGGTCGGCCTGGGCCGCATGGGCGCTACAGGCCAGCAGCGCGGCGGCGAACGTGGTGCGCAACAGGGAGCGAGGCAAGGTCATGGCGTTTTCTTTCAGGAAGTGAGGGAAAGGAAAAATCAGGCCGTCACAGGCCGTTGTCGAGAAAGGCACGCAGCTCGGGCGTGCGCGGCTGGTCCAGCATCTCGCCCGGGCCGGTCTCCCAGACCTTGCCGTGGTGCATGAAGATGATGCGATCGGCGACGCGGCGCGCAAACGCCATCTCGTGGGTCACCAGCAGCATGGTCATGCCGCCGGCCGCGAGGTCTTCCATCACGCGCAGCACTTCGCCGGTGAGCTGCGGATCCAGCGCCGATGTGACCTCATCGAACAGCATCACCTTGGGCGCCATCGCCAGCGAGCGCGCAATGGCCACGCGCTGCTGCTGGCCGCCCGACAGCTGCTCGGGATAGGCCTGGGCCTTGGCGCGCAGGCCGACTTTTTCCAGCACCTGCAAGGCGCTGGCGCGCGCCTGCTCGCGGCTGTGGCGCTTCACATGGCGCAGCGCCAGCATGATGTTGGCCTCCACCGTGAGATGGGGAAACAGGTTGTAGCTCTGGAACACGATGCCCACTTCGCGGCGCAGCTGCCTGAGGTCCACGCCCGGGTCGTCGACGCGTATGCCGGCAACTTCGATGCTGCCGCTGTCTATGGTCTCCAGGCGGTCCATGCAGCGCAGCGCGGTGCTCTTGCCCGAGCCGCTGGCGCCGATGATGGCAATCATCTCGCCCTTGTTGACTTCAAAGGACACCCCTTTGAGCACGGGGTTGGAACCAAAGGTCTTGTGGACCTCGCGCAGGCTAATGATTGGCGACATTGAGCTTTTTCTCCATGGCTTCGCTCCAGCGCGACAGCGGGTAACACAGGGCGAAATAGAAAGCGCCGACCAGACTGAAGATCAGGAAGGGCTGGAAGATGGTGTTGTTGATGACCTGGCCGGCGCGCGTGAGCTCGACAAAGCCGATCACCGACGCCAGCGAAGTCATCTTGATGATCTGCACCAGAAAACCCACGGTGGGCGGCAGGGACAGGCGCAAGGCCTGGGGCACGATCACCAGCCGCAGCGTCTGCCAGCGCGTCAGCGCCAGGCACTCGGCGGCCTCCCATTGGGGCCTGGGCATGGCCTCGATGCAGCCGCGCCAGATATCGCCCAGATAGGCGCTCACGTACAGCATCATCGCCAGGCCCGCGGCCACCAGCGCCGGCAGCGAATAGCCGTAGAGCGACAGGCCGTAGTAAACGATGAACAGCAAGATGAGCAGCGGAATGCCCTGCACGCCCTCGATGTAGACCATGGCCGCAGCGCGCAGCCAGCGCCGCGGCGAGACACGCGCCAGCATCACGCCAAAGCCACCGACCGCGCCCAGGGCAAACGCCAGCAGCGACAGCAGCAGCGTCCAGCCCATGGACTTGAACAGATAGGCCAGATGCACGGCCGTGAAGTTGCCGAACAGTCCGGTTTCCAGCGGCGTCATGCTGTGCCTCCTACGGCGGCAGCCGGCACCGCGCGGCGGCCCGGGCGATGGGCCTGGCTGAGCACGCGGCGGCGGCGAAAGGCAAGCCGGCCGAACAGCGCCGCAAGCCCCTTGATGCACAGCGACAGCGCGATGTACAACGCCGCGACGACAAGATAGGTCTCCAGCGAACGGAAGGTATCCGACTGCACGGTGTTGGCCACAGCCGTCAGCTCCTGGGCGGAGATCTGCGAAGCCATGGCCGAGGCCTGCATCATCAGCAGGAACTGGCTGGTCAGCGCCGGGTAGACCTTCTCTATCGACGGCTGCAGCATCACATGCCAGCCTATGCGCCAGCGCGACAGCCCCAGGCATTCGGCGGCCTCGATCTGCCCGCGCGGCACCGACTCCAGGCCGGCGCGGATGATCTCGGCCGCATAGGCGGCGATGTTGATGACCATCGCCAGCACCGCCGCGGTGAATGTCGGCATGCGCAGGCCAAAGCTGGCCAGGCCGAAATAGAACAGAAAGATCTGCACCAGGAAAGGCGTGTTGCGCACGATCTCGATGTACACCGTGCAGGCCCAGGCCAGGGCGCGGTTGCGCCCGCGCTTGCCGAAGGCCACCAGCACCCCGACGGCGACACCGGCAACGACGGCCAGGGCCGTCATCTGCAGCGTGAGCCAGGCGCCGTGCAGGAACACGTCCCAGTAGCCCAGCAGGGGGCTGAAGTCGAGTGTGTAGCGGCTCATCACTGCAGGCTGATGTTGGCCGACTTCACCAGGCGGCTGTAGTTGGCGGCGTCCTTTTGCAGGAAGCTGCGGAAGGCTTCGGGCGAATCACCCACCGGAATCAGCGCGGCCTCGGCCAGCTGCTGGCCCAGCGGGCCCTTGAGCGCCGTCTTCAGCGCCGCGTTGATGCGCCGGACGATGGCCGCGGGCGTGCCCGCGGGCGCGGCAATGCCGGTCCAGGTCACGACTTCGTAGTTCGGCAGGCCGGCCTCCTTCATGGTCGGCACATCGGGCAGCAGCGGCGAACGCTGGGCGCTGGTGATGGCCAGCGCGCGCAGCTTGCCGCTCTTGGCATAGGGCAAGGCCGTGGGCGAGGTGTCGAACAGCATGTCGATCTGCCCACCCATCAGGTCGGTGAGCGCCGGCGCCCCGCCCTTGTAGGGCACGTGCAGCAGGTCCACGCCGGTCTGCTGCTTGAACACCTCGGTGGCAAAGTGCTGGGCCGAGCCCACGCTGGCACTGCCGAAGGTCAGCTTGCCGGGGCTGGCCTTGGCCGCGTCTATCAGCGCGCGCACGCTGTGGATGGGCGAATTGCCCGACACCACCAGCAAATTGGGCTGGTCGACAATGCGCATGATGGGCGTGAAGGCCGTCAGCGGATCGAACGGCGGATTCGCATACAGGAACTGGTTGGCCGCGAACACGCCCGCGCTGCCCACCAGCAGCGTATAGCCGTCGGGCGCGGACTTCGCGACCTGGCCCGCGCCGATGTTGCCCGAAGCGCCGGGCTTGTTTTCCACCAGGAAAGGCTGCTTGAGCTCGTCCTGTAGGCTCTTGCCTATCAGGCGGGCCACCAGATCCACGCTGCCGCCCGGCGGAAACGGCACGATCAGCTTCACCGGCTTGGAGGGGTAGTCCGCAGCGGCGGCTGCATAGGGCAGCGCCAGGGCCAGCAGAACAGCACAACAGAAATTACGACGCATCGCACACCTCCACAGAGCAAACAGGGGACGGAGAAATCACGGCCGCGACGGCCGCGGCCAGCGCCAGCAGCGCATGGTCCTGGCCGGCGCGGCCCACCAGCTGCAGGCCTATGGGGCGCGCATCGGCATCCTGGCCCGCGGGCAGCGAGATGCCGCACAGCGCGAGGAAATTGACCGGGCGGCTGAAGTGCACCGGCGCCACGTCGTGGTCCACGTCCTGCACGCGCGGCGCGGCCATGGCGGTGACGGGCATGGCGATGGCCGCAAGCTGCAGTCGGTCCATCTCCCGGGCAAACTGCTGCTGCCAGAGCAAGGCGCTGGCCTGGGCCTGCAGGTATTGCACGGCGCTGGTCGAGCGCGCGGCAATCAGGCGCGGGCGCACCGACGGGTCCATGGGCAGCGCCGGATCGTCGAGAAAAGCAGCGTTCACCGCCGCGCCCTCGGCAATCATGATGGCGTTGGTCGGGGCCCGGAACTCGGCCAGCGGCGCGGGAAAGCGAAACGCCACCAGCTCATGACCCGCGGCCTGCAGTTGCGCCAGGCTGCTGGCCAGGCTTTGCGCCACGGCCGGCTCCAGGCCCGTCAGTTCGTCGGGCGGCAGCACGCCGATGCGCAGCCTGCCGTGGCCAGCAAGACCGACGCCGGCGCCCGCCAGCGCGCCGAAGCACTGCTGCGCGTCGTCGACCGAACTGGCAAACAGTCCCAGGCTGTCGAGTGTCTTGCTGAGCGCATAGACACCGTCGCGCGGCAGCGCATCGATGGTCGGCTTCAAGCCCACCACGCCGCAGAACGCGGCCGGCACGCGCACCGAGCCGCCGGTGTCCGAGCCTATGGCCCAGGGCACGAGACGCGCGGCCACGGCCACGGCCGAGCCGCTGCTCGAGCCGCCGGGCACCAGCGTGTCGGCCGCATGGCCTGCGGGGTTGCGCGGCGTGTCCATGTGCGCGTTCGTGCCCCAGGCGCCAAGCGCGAACTGCACCATGTGGGTCTTGCCGATGATGATGGCGCCCAGCGCGTGCATGCGCTGGACAATGGCCGCATCCCGGGCGGCAACGTTGTCCGCCAGCAGCGGCGAGCCCGCGGTGGTCGGCTGGCCCTGGATGTCGATCAGGTCCTTGAGCGCCACCGGAATGCCGTGCAGCGCGCCGCGGTCATGGCCGGCGCGCAACTCCGCGTCCAGCCGCTCGGCAGCGGCCAGCGCCTGCGCCGCATACACGGCAATGAAACTCTTGAAGACGCCGTCGTGGGCGGCAATGCGCTCCAGGCAGTCGCGCACCAGCGCGGTGCTGGTGGTGCGCCCGTGGCGCAGATCCGCGCCCAACTGCGCAATGGAAGGAAAAGCCGGCGGCAGGTTGTGGCCTCTCATGCCGTCACCTCGCTCAGCGTCAGCCGCGTGCCCAGCACCTGGGGATAGGTTTCGCCCGCGCGCAGCCGCGCCAGCGTGTGCTGCTCGGCCTGCTGCAGCGCCAAGGCCTTTTCCGCCAGCGCCCGGGCTTCCGACGGCGCCATGACCAGCAGGCCGTTCTCGTCCGCCAGGATCACATCGCCCGGCTGCACGCGCACGCCGCCGCAGTCCACAGGCAGGCAGAAGCTGCCCACCTGCCCACCCGAGCGCGTGGTGCGCGCACTCAGACCCCGCGCCCACACGGGCAATCCCAGTTCGCGCAGCTCGGCGATGTCGGTGACGCAGCCATCGACCACAATTCCGGCCGCGCCGCGCAGCTTTGCGGCCAGCACGCTTGCGCCTCCAATGCAGGCAATTGTCTGCTCGCCCGCACGGTCGACCACCAGGAAATCGTTGGCGCGCAGCTGGCCCAGAGCGTGGTGCAAGATGGAGCCGTCCGTGCCTTCGCAGCGCACGGTCACCGCCGTGCCCACGACCCGTGCCATCGTCGTGACGGCCTTCACGGCGACGTCGACGAAGCCGCGGTCATGGAAGT
This sequence comes from Comamonas sp., assembly GCF_036666375.1. GTDB lineage: Bacteria > Pseudomonadota > Gammaproteobacteria > Burkholderiales > Burkholderiaceae_C > Comamonas. Next base: position 40,439 of record NZ_JAVWWA010000025.1, read on the forward strand.
GGCCTATGGTGGCGGGTTCGACCTGCTGGAGCAATTGCAGCAGGGGCGCGGCGCACGGCGGCGGCAGCTTGCCAAGGTGTATGCCTGTCATCTCAGTTATCCTCGAAGTTGAATGAACTGATGCTAGGCAAGCCGACCTGGCATGGATATTGATCAATTCTGCGGATCGCTAATACAGTTTTTTCATCATGCGGTTTACCCTCAATCAGTTGGAAGCCTTTGTCTGGACGGCACGCCTGGGCACGGTCCATGCGGCGGCCCGGCAGCTGCATATCACGCAGCCGGCGATATCGCATCGCATACGCGATCTGGAAGAAGAGCTTTCCACGCAGCTGTTCGAGCGCCAGAACCAGCGGCTGATCGTCACCGACCAGGGCCGCAACGTGCTGGTCTATGCCGAGCGCGTGATTGCCTCGGCCCAGGAAGTCGCGCGCCTGGACCTGACGCGCACCATCACCGGGCTGGTGCGCGTGGGCGTCGACGAATCCTGCGCCATCACCGGCATGCCGCTGATCCTCAAGGACATCAAGGACACCTATCCCAACCTGCGCGTGGATCTCACCGTGGGCGGGGGCTCGCAGCTGCTGCAGAAGATCAACAACCACGAACTCGACATCGCGCTGCACACCGGCCAGAGCAGCCAGCCCGATGTGACCAGCCAGTTCATAGGCCTCACGCGCCACCAGTGGGTGGCCGCGCCCGGACTGTTCCCCGCCGACGCCGACTTCCTGCCCGAGCAGGCAATGAACCACCGCATCGTCAGCAACGCGCCGCCGTCCACGCTGCACGACTCGGTCGCGCGCTGGCTGGTCACCGAGGGCTATGCGTTTGACGAATACAGCAGTTGCAATTCGCTGTCGCTGATGGTTTCGCTGGTGGTCTCGGGCCACGCCATTGCCATGCTGCCCGCGTCGATCACCCGCAAGCATGTGGAGGCCCAGACCCTGCAGGTGCTGCACGCCAAGCCCGAGGTGCCCGATGTTCCCTACTACTTCTCCTATCTGGTGCACCACCGCAGCGACACCACGACCCGGTTTCTGGAGATCGCGGAGCGCAATCTCAAGGAAATCGGGTTTTTTGTGAATCCCTAGGTCGCTTCACTCCCCGCTGGGGCAAGGCTGCAGAACATTCACCCCAGGCCCAGCGCACGCCGGGTCAGTTGGCGCACCAACGCGTCCGGGTCCTGCGCTGCCGGGGCGGCATTGACGAGCGCGCCATCGATCAGCAGATTGCTCAAGCCGTGCGACAGACTCCAGCCGCACAGCGCAAGTTCGGTGCCGTTCACCGGATCATGCTCGCAGGCAGCAGCCTGCAGGATGGCAAAGGCACGCTGCGCTGCGGCCTGCAAAGCCGGGAAGGCATCGGCCTGATTCAACTGCGGCGCGAACATCAGCCGGAAGCGCTCGGGCTGCAACCGTGCACAGCGCACATAGGCCTGGGCGATGTGCAACAGCCGCTCGCGCGTATCGCCCGCGGCATTGGCACATTCCATGGCCTCGGCCAGTGCCGCAAACCCCTGCTCGGCCACGGCGGCCAGCATCTCGTTGAGGCCGGCGAAGTGATGATAGGGCGCGGCATGCGATACCCCGGCGGCCTTGGCGACCTCGCGCAGCGTGATGCCCCGCACACCATGCGCTGCCAGCACGGTCTCGGCGGCCAGCAGCAGCGATTCACGCAGATTGCCGTGGTGATAGGTCTTGCCTGGCGCAGCAGTGCGTTTTGCGGCGCTCTTTTTGGAAGTTGCGGAATGGTTCACAGCCAGATCTTGACATGAGAAAGATTCAACTGCAAGAATGGACAAATCTTTTCAATGTAAAGATCGGCCCGACGACGGTTGATCGCCCACCTCAGCAGGAGTTGCCATGTTGCTTGCCCCCTTTTTCATCGTTGCCAGCGCTGCCGTGATCGGCCTGCTGGGCGCAGGGCATCTGTTCCTCACATACCGCAGCAAGCGCTTTGATCCGCGCGATGCGGCGCTGACCGCAGCACTGGCGGTCACATCGCCGCTGATCTCCGACCAGACCACGATGGCGCGGGCCGCCCAGGGCTTTCACGCCAGCCACAGCCTGGGCTTCATGCTGTTTGCGCTGGTGTGGAGCTATCTGGCGCTGTTTCATTGGTCAATGCTGGAACAGTCACTGGTCTTGCTGACGCTGGGGCTGGCCATGCTGCTGGCTTACCTGATGCTGGCCAGGCGCTACTGGTTCAGCGTGCCGTTGCGCGGCATAGCGCTGGCCAATGCCCTGTATGCAGCGGGCCTGGGAATGGTGCTGCTTGCCACCTGACCGCTTCCACGCGAAAGCCAGAACATGGGGAGAATCGGCAACAATCTGTCCAGAAGGGGCAGAACGTGAACCAGACTTTGATCAATGTAGACGGCGCAATACAGGCACTGAGGCAATTTGCCGATGACCGGGATTGGCAGCAATTCCACTCGCCCAAGAATCTGGTCATGGCACTCTCGGGCGAAGTCGGCGAACTGACCGAGATCTTCCAGTGGATGACAGAAGCCGACTCGCACGGCGCGGCTGCCGCCCCCAAAACCGCACGCGCGGTGAGTGACGAATTGGCCGATGTGGCGCTCTATCTCATTCGTCTCGCGGATGTGCTGGGCGTAGATCTCAACACCGCCATCGCCAGCAAGCTGATCGCCAACGCCGCCAAATATCCTGTCGACACAGCGCGCGGCGTAAGCACCAAATACGACCAGTTGCCAAAGCCGTGATCGTCTGGGAGCGCAGAAGAATGCGTTCCTGCTGGGCCATGCCGATAGAGACCTCCAAGACGGCATCCACGCAAAGTATTGAGCCGCAAAATCGCACCGGCAGAGATTCGTTCGTGGCGCGAATGGTCAGGCTGCGGTGCCCGCGTGCTGCCTGATCCAACCATCACTGACGATGCGGGACATGGCCTTGGAGTTCGGCCTCCGGTCATGCGGCTGATGGCCCATGCGGGCTGATCGTGCTCGATCTCAAGCGGTGAATGCCAAGCCGGACCGGTGCGTGAGCTTCCACGCTGCCGCTGCAGTACAGGTCGTGCCCCCTGACAGCGGCTCAGCAGCAGTCTGCTGCAGACGAGGACTGGGACGCGCCCCGGGCGCCCCAGAAAACAGCGCGCGAACTGCCGCAACAGCAAAAACCCCAGCTTGTTCCCTGACGCAAGTTTCACATAAAAAAACGTTTAACTTTTAGGCATTTCTCTTCCGCAATTTGACTCCGTCAAACATGCAGGCGCCTCGAAAAATGCCGGAATCAAAGAAAATAAAAATGAGATCAAATCTCATTCACCGCGGATCATTTCGCATTTTCTGAGGATTACTGACTCCGATATCCGGCCGCAAAATTGTATCGGCTTTATCGGACTGTTCCAGAAACTGAGGCCTTTTCATTCCCATCCTCGGCTTCGTTCCGGCGGCCTTGAACTGCACCAAGGAATGATATTGAAACGGCTCCTGAGGATATCGACTCAGGCTTTCAGTTGACAAGCGGAGAACGATCATGGCACTCATCACCACAACCGGTGTCAAGGTGACAATTGACGAGACCTCGAACCTGCAAAACGCCACGGCCACCGCGGCGCCTGCGGGAGATGCCGACGACAATGACATCTTGGCAACCTCCCTGCCCTTGGCATTTTTTGGGCGTCTCGCGGCATTGAACGCTGGCACGCCCATCAATGCCGCGTTGAGTGGCTACGATGGTTCAAACACCGGCCTCAATGCGTTCACTATCGCACCTGATTCGGGCGGCACCATTACTGATATCCGATTCACCGACTCCGCCGGCGCGCTGCTCAACGGGCTCGACAGCGGGCTTGACACCGCCGGCGGTGCCAGCATTTACCTTTATACCGACACGACGAACAACAATATCGTCCTCGGACGCGCAGCGGCGGCGGACGGCAGCGCCAATCCCAATGGGGCTATCGTTTTCGCGGCCTTTATTGAAGAGACCGGGTCCTCGATGACCGGAGGCAAGATCTGGACAACGCTGTACCAGCCGCTCTATCACACCGACCCCACCAGCCCCGATGATTCGCTCAATCTGCTGAACAAGGTCTTCATCGGAACCACCCAGGATTCGACGTTCAGTCTGGCGAACGCGCCTTCCGGTCAGAACCTCTTCCTGATGTTCACGACAGCGAATCCCACGGTGGTCAACGGCAGGATTTCGGATGTGTCCATCATCGCCACCGGCAAGAACCCCGCAGATCAGTCGAGTGGCGTCAACATCAACACCGGCGACACGATCAATACCAGCCAGGCGGGCGGCCCCACGACATTTGGCACCAACAACCAGATGATCACTGAGCAGGAAGGCATACGCTTCACGTTCGTCACCGGCGCCCGGCAGAACTTCACGATTCCCAACCTTGATCAGAACGAAGCCGACGTTGAAGCAAATATAGACTTCACCGCGGTCTTTGGCGCAAAAGCCGCCTCCTTCGACGTGGTCCAGT
>NZ_JAVWWA010000025.1:44996-50492 GCF_036666375.1 Comamonas sp.
ACAGCGCCCAGGCCACGCTCGACATAGGCCACAACCTGTTCTTCAAGGACGACGGCCCCAGCCTGGGCACGACCGGCGCCGAGCCGACGCTGACCGTGGACGAGACCGTGCTGGCGACCGATGCGGCGGCCAGCTTCGCGGGCAACTTCAGCGCGGCCTTCGGCGCCGATGGCGCCGGCACGCTCGACTATGCGCTGGGCGTGGCAGCCGGTGCCTCGGGGCTGGTGGACACGGCCACGAACGAAGCGGTGAACCTGTCGCTGGTGGGCGGCGTGGTCCAAGGCCGCACGGCAACGACCAATGCGCTGGTGTTCACGGTCAGCGTGGCGGCCAACGGCAGTGTCACGCTCGACCAGCTGCGCGCCGTGGTGCATGCCGACACCGGCAATCCCGATGACTCGACGGGCCTGGCGGCGGACAACCTGGTGACGCTGACGGCGACCGCCACCGACAAGGACGGCGACAGCGCCCAGGCCACGCTCGACATAGGCCACAACCTGTTCTTCAAGGACGACGGGCCGTCTGTATCCACGAACCTGGTCGTCAGGCTGGACGATGACGCACTGTCGGGCGGCAATGCCGGCGGCACGGGCGACGACATCGATACCGCCAACGCCAGCGGCACGCTGGGTCACAGCTTTGGTGCCGACAATGCTGGTGCAATCGCCTATCTCACCACGGGCGCGCCTGCGGACTTCAGCTACGAGGCCGGCGCCGGCAACAGCCTGCTGGTCAAACAGGGCACCAGGACCGTGCTGACGCTGTCGCTCGACAGCAGCACCGGAGCTTACACGGTCACGCAAAACGCTCCCATCCTGCACGCCGCCGGCCTTGATGAGAACAACCAGGCTTTCACGATCAACTATCAGGTCACCGACGGCGACGGCGACTCGGCCAGCGGCACACTGAGCATCGACGTGGACGACGACACGCCGGCAATTCGCCAAAAGTCCGATCTGGTCTACGCCAATGCCAGCAACCCGTCACCCGGCGGAACCGGTGTCTTTGACTACTCCATGGGTGCGGATTCCAGGCTCGCGTTCAGTGCGTCGAACTCCGACTTCGCTGCCATCACGCTCACCGGCACGGTGGGCTCGGCGGCCATCAGCAGCCCCACCGTCACCTGGTTCTCGGAGGATGCCAACACTGCCGTCTTCAATATCCAGTTCAGCTACCAGCCAGATCCGGCGTCCGCCACCACCGCCGCTGCGGCGGGAACGCTGACCTTCGACAAAATGCACGACTCCTACACCGTCGCGCTGTCCCAGCCCATCGCCGGATTCAACACCTTGACGACCGGCCAGGCACTGGGCTTCACGGGCTACACCGCCGGGTCCAACGCGATCGATCAGACCCAACCGGACGTGTCGGTTGCCCAGCTGAGCACCAATTTCTTCGTGCAGTTCACGGGCATCAGCGAGCCCGGCGGTGGCACCGGCGCCAACAACCTGCAGGCAGCCGGGGGGGATGCGGGCACCAACTTTGTCAACGGCGAACTGTTCACCCAGGCTGCCACCTGGGTCAGCGTGTCGAACACGGCCAATGGTGTGGCGGGCGACACCATTCAGAAAGGAGAAGTGCTCGATCTGGATTTCTTCAACACCAACCCGACCGGGTTTACCGGCCTGACGCCCACCACGCAAGCCAATGGCGTGTTCCTCAAGTTCGACGGCATCGGCAGCGAGGATCTGGTGCTGGTTCTCAAACTGGTGGATCCCGATGACCAGAGCAGAACCACCAAAGCCATCATCATCGACAACAGCGACATCATCAAGTTCGGCGGCACTCTTCCCGCAGGCTACAACCTAGTGCTCGACAACAATGATGGTGCGGTGTTCATCGAGAACAATGATTTCAATACCGGTGCCCAGAACTACTTGATCGAGGGTGCGCAGTTGCTGGTCTCGACGGAAGGGGTGACGGGAACCGCGATCAATCTCAATCCCCTGACGGGAGCCTCAGGCGGGAGCACCACGTTCCAGGAGTTCCAGGGAACACCCGGTACGGCCAACCCCGAAGCCGCAACCACCGATAACGATGTCATCAAGATATCCGATATCGGCTTCGTCACGGCCAACAGTGCCACGCTCAACGCCAACCTGAACTTCCAAGTTGCAGTTGTCGATGCGGACGGCGACGCCACCGGCAGCCAGACGCTGGGGGTGAACATCGTTGGCGGTGCAAATCTGAGCCCGACTTCGGCCGCCGATACGTTTGCCTTCGCCGGTGCGGATAAAGACGGCTTGCTCGCGGCAGTGATGTACAACGTCACCAGCGGCTTCGCATCCGGCACGGACAAGCTGGACTTCTCGACAGCCGGCTCCGTGACCAGCTACGCTGAAAATCTGCTGGCTGCGGCCACTCTTTCGGCCTTTGTCACCGCCGCAGATACTGCTCTCAATGGGACGGTGCAATACTACTTCGGCGTGGTCGGCTCCGACGGCTACCTCGCAACGGATGCTGACGGCGACGGCATTACCAGCATTGTCAAACTGGCAGGAGTTACCGACATGGCATTCAGCGACATTATCTGAAAATTATCTGGCCGGCATGGTTTTCAGCGCATCCCATTGCGCCCGCCGGCCTGACTTCTTCGATGGAGGTGCGCATCCCTCAGGCCCGCCTTCATCGATCATAACCCCCCCGCACATAGCCCATGCGGGGGTTTTTTATCGCCTGTGGTCGAGTCGACCGGCTTCATCATCCACGGCACGCCCAATGGATTCTCCAGGTCTGCGCCTCTAAAAGCATCCCGGTGGTGAGCCTTGCAGCGCTTTGGCTTTGCTTGCCGCGCATCGCTCCATATCCACCTTTCCCAGCGGTGGATGAAGGATTCACGGTCGTGGCCCTGAAGACGATACGCTCAGGTGTCGATCGAGATGCGTTTCCTACGCCTTGCCACCAGAACACCTATCCTGACTTTCAGGATATTCCTATATCAAGACAGCATGCCAAAGACGGATCCATCCTTGAAAAATTCAACAAAATAATAATCCTGGTCATATTCAATCTTCTGTGCTGAAAGTGCCAGTGCTGTTCGCGCTGATTGGTACGACTGCATGAATGACCAGCACCCGGCTGACCGCGAATGAACCTGTCGCCGTGCATTATCGTCGCCGGGTTTCTCAAAGGCCACTTTATAGAAACAAATGAGGAGGGCTGCATGGAACCGCAAATCAAGCACTTGATATCAATCGTGTGATCTTTTCCTTTTCCTGAAAGCTATCTTTCAAACAGCGCCAAGGAAGTCATTCATCATGATCAAACATATTCTTTTTCTTTCCGTGCTGTCGCTGCTGCAAGCCTGCGGCGGTGACGGTGACCCGGAACCCGCAGCCCCGGCGGCCAAGGGCCTCGCTCCCGGCGGCGCCGTGTCGGCCAAGTTCGTGGCCAACGAGAACGCGCGCACCATCCTGCTCGCCAAAGGCGAGCAATCCATGGGGTCGGCAGTGCCTACGGAGCAGGCAGACAACGGGGCCATGGTCCGCATAGGCACCAGGGCCCTGACAGGCGCCCAACAGACCTTGGATATCGCCGGCGATGCGCATTTTGCGCTCGGACGCTGGGTGAAAGGCACGCTGACGCACGAGAAAGACTCCGTCACGCTGCAGGGCAAGGACTACGAGTCGTATCACTACATCGTCTACAACCGCCTCGCGGCCCTGCCCCTCGAAGGCCAGCTGCAGTGCAAGTCCGTTGCCGCGACCACGCCCACCGGTGCTTCAGACAGTCGCCAGAAAGTCGACTCGCCCAGCGGAGCCGCCAATGTCACGTTCGACGCCAACGGCGCCGCAATAGAGGGGACGATGCAGGTGCGCGCGGGCAGCCAGAGCGCCAGCGTGAGTCTAGCGACAAAAATCCAGAATCCGGCCTCCATGGGTGTCACCGGCCATATGTTTGCCAATGGCCCCGGCGCGGTAGTCACGCTCGCGAACCAGGGCGACGCCGTCCCTGGCCTGATCGTGGGCTACCGGGCCCAGTTGCCTGGCGGCGACCTCTACCTCGGCGTGGCCCGCTTCGTCTGCTCCAGAAAATGAGTCAGCGCGCGCCTCGAAGCCGGCTCAGCCGGCCAGGCAGCCCGCAAGCTGCCGCGCAGCCTTGGCGCTGGCGCCCTTGCCGGTGATTGCCACGGCTGGCGCGTTCTCCAGCAGGCGCTCGAAGACCAGGCGCACTTCCTCGGCGCGGATGTCTTCGATCAGCGCCAGCGTCTGCGCCATGGGCATCACGCTGCCCTGGGTGAACAATTCCTCTACGGCCTGCTCCATCGTGGCGAAAGGCCGCTCCGCAGCGCGCACGCGGGACACGGTCAGCTGGTTCTTGGCCCGCTCCAGATGCACGGAATCTATGGCCGCGGCCTGCGCGCGCAGCAGCCGGCCCGTCGCGGTGAGCAGCGCGTCGAGCTTGTCCGGGGTCGTGACCGCATGCACGATGAAGTTGGCCCAGACATCCGCGCTTTCCAGCGTGGCATAGGTCGTATACGCCAGGCCCTGCTGCTCGCGCACGGTGTCGACCAGCGGCGACGACATGCCTTCGCCAAAGAGATAGGCCGCCAGCGAGGCCGCCAGACGCGCACGCTGCGCAGTCTCGTCCTGCTGCGTGGTCGGCGCCAGCGGATAGGCGATGTTCACGAACACCTGCGAAACCTGGGTGAAGCGCCGGGCCAGCGCCTGGCCCAGGTACGGCGCAGGCCGGGGCGGCGCCAGCACGCGCGCATCGGACGCCGCGGGCATTGCGGCAAACAGTTGCGCGGCCAGCGCCAGCCAGGCGTCTACGTCGAAGTTGCCGGCCGCAACCACCACGGCCTTTTGCGCGACATAGTGACTTTGCACATGGCGCACCAGATCCTGGCGCGTGAAGCCCTCGATGTTGGCGACCGTGCCTATCACGGGCATGCCCATGGGCTCGTCGCCCCAGATGGCGCGATCAAGAAGATCGCTGGCACTGTCTTCCGGGTCCTCCGCGTACTCTATGGCTTCCTGGCGTATCACCTCCAGCTCGCGCTGCAATTCATGCTCGGGGAAGGTGCTGTTGAGCACGATGTCGGCGGTCATGCGCAGCAGCTGCGGCGCGTGCCGGCCCAGCCCGGTCATGAAATAGCCCGTCGTGTCCTTGCCCGTGAACGCATTCACCTCGGCGCCCAGGCGCTCCGCATCCAGGTTGATTGCCTGCACGTTGCGCGTGGCCGTGCCCTTGAACGCCATGTGCTCCAGCACATGGCTGATGCCGTTGCTCGCCGGCGTCTCGTCGCGCGAGCCCACGCGCAGGAACACGCCCACGCTGACGCTTTGCACATGGGGCATGGGAAGGGCCAGCAACCTGACCCCGTTGGGGAGGGTGTGCAGGATCATGGCGGATCGATCGGCCGCCACTGTAGCAACGCGCTTTTCTTGAGTCATAGGCTGGTTTCTTGCTGCTCCATCGGTTCCACAAAAAGCAATCCCCCGCAAAGCCAGGCCCTGCGGGGGTCGTTCTAGTCACTGCGAAGACGTGACTGGA